>CALLUY010000127.1 GCA_938010615.1 uncultured Pirellulaceae bacterium
GCAACAACGGCCACTGACGGTGGAGTCGACTACACGACACTCACTGGCACCGTCACGATTCTTGCCGGTGACACAACCGCTGACATCGACGTCACTGGAATCGTCGATGACTCGATTGTTGAAGCCGATGAGATCGTCGAAGTCATGCTCACAGGAATCACCGCTGGTGATCCGTCGATCACGATTGACTCCGGTAACGACACCGCTCAGATCCTGATCCTTGACAACGATAGTGCCACCGTCAGCCTCACGCCTAACGGTGCCAGCACCATCAATGAAGGCGACGTTCGAACCTATACCTTGGCACTTACCGGAGCCGCCAGCAGCAGCACCGACACGACCGTCGACTTCACGAATGTTGATGGATCCGTTGCTGCGAACCAACAGGCAATTCGCGACACCGATGCTGGCGTCATGCCATTGCCTCACCTGACGGGCGACTACGAACTGTGGGTCGATGACGGAATGGGCAACTTTGTTCAGGTCACTGGTAATCAGTTAACGATTCCAGCGGGGCAGGACTCGGTTACTGTTGAAGTCCGGACAGCTATCGACGGTGTTGTCGAACTCGACGAGTCACTTGATCTACAGTTGACTGCGATCGACTACAGCAATGGTACCGTTGACATGCCATCGACTGATCCGGAGATCACGATGGTAGCACCAACCGGTGGCGTCACGACGATCACTGACAACGATAGTGCTCAGATCATCATCAAGGTTCTTGATCCGACGGCGAGTGAAACAGCTTTGGGTCAAGCAGCTGAGATTGGCCAGTTCACTGTCCGAATTGTGGTTCCGGGATCGGTCACTTCAAGCAACCCGCTTGGAACGCCAGCTCCTGTTTCCTACAACATCTCCGTTGGATTCGAGGCCTTCACCGGTACTGCAGTCAATGGAGTCGACTATGACTCTCTGCCGACTGGTGTTTCCTTCGCTCCAGGAGTGACCGACAACACGATCAACATCACTCCTGAGTTTGATCTTGAAGATGAAGGGCCAGAGACAGTCATTGTCACGCTGGACGAAACGTCTGAACAGACGACCGCTTTCCTTGGCAACCCTACGGCAGTCCAAGTTAGCGATGTTGGCGATTGCGATTCTGCAACAATCATCATCGAGGATGATGACTCGGCTGCACCAATTGCGACCGTCTCAGAAATCATCGTCAACGGCACGGCTTGGGACGACGGGTTCCGTGACGTTGCAGACGGTGTCGCGAACGATGGATCCAAGAGAGGCTATGTCATCCCGAAAGGGCCTGGGCAATCAACGACGTTACCATGGTCCAACATCGACGAGATTAAAGTCGTGTTTGATCAGGACGTAACCAATGTTGATTTGACCGACTTCTCGCTGAATCTGGATGGAACCTTTATGGTTAGCGGTGGAGTCCCGGTCATCCCAACGATTATGTCTGTCTCTTATGTCGACAAAGTCGCGACGCTATCACTTAACACTCCGATTGCTTCTTCGGCATTTGATCTGGTCATCGACAGTTCGGGCATTCAAGATCTGTCTGGAAATGATCTTGATGGCGAGTGGACTAACGATTCAACAGCAGCGACATCGGGCGACGGAGTCGCAGGCGGTGACTTTGAGTTCCGCATGCTGGCGTTGCAGGGAGACACAAACGGTGTCTCCGCTGGTGGCTTCCGCATTGTTGATTCTTTGGATAGCTCTGAGACATTCGACGCTCAAGGTCAATTCGCATTCGACTCTGGTGGAACCACGTTTGATTCATCACCATTTGACCTTCGTGCTGACATCAATGGAGATGGATTCGTCAACGGATTGGATTCGAGTGATGTCTTTGATCGCCAAGGAGATTTCCTGTTCAAAGCCGGTTCACAGCTCCTCTTCTCGACTGGCGGGAGCGATGGAGATGTGACCAGAAGCGAATCACAAAACGACAAAAGCCGTATCCAAACGAGACTTCGCGACAACCCAGATCTTTCAGGAGCGATTGTCAATGACAAGGCTTCGTCGATCGATCGTTTGAACGATCGAGGTGAGAAGGACACACAAGAGACCAAAACGTTGAATGGATTCGACAACCTTGCACTGGACAACTTTTTCGAAAAAGTTAGCAAGTAGCATCTGCTCCAATCGCAATCCGACTTGATTTCAGTTATGGTCGGATTGTGACTCAAAAATTTAAATTTCAGTATTCGGGTACACGAATCTTTCAGAAGGAATAATCATGAGTTTTACAAAATTGACAATCGTTGGAGCGCTCGCTTTGGCACTTTGCATCTTTCAAAGTGCGAACGCGGATATATCGATTACGATCGAAATTGATCCTGACATTGACGCAACCACTGACACAACGACGAGCGTTAGTTTTTTCGCAGAGTCCAACGTTGCCGGTGGTGAAATGGTCAGGTCGATCAACTTGCCGATTGACGTTGGAGGAGAAGGTGGACAGAACGTTCTTCCATCGGGCATTACTTTCAATGCTGCACCGATCGCAAACAGTGCATTCTCAGAAAGCTCATTTGGTCCCTCTGACATTAGTTTCAAGTTTGATGGTCTTGTCAACCTTCAACAGCTCAGCGGTTTCAACATCGAAGACAACCCGACTTTGCTTTTCGACCTCGTTCTTGACGTGGCAGCAGGAACTCCAGATGGTGAATATCTCGTAACCGCTCCTGCATTCTCGAACCCGTTTTTTACGATTTCCGCCGGCGGCGGTGGCGCCTATACAGGTTCAGTATCAGATCCAGTTCCTGGATCTGTTAACATTGCGAGCGTTCCAGAGCCTTCCAGTTTGGCTTTGATCGTAGCTGGTCTGGGCGGACTGCTTGTTCGTCGACGGCGTAACTAACGGATTGACGGGAGTCACGGGCCGGCATCACGAGAGACGTGATGTCGGCACCTACCTCCCACCTCGGCTACTCCAGATAAGTTGCGCTTCTGTTGCCATTCCACTGGCTGGCGATGAAGGGTCTTCTTACAATAGGCTTATGTCTGAAGGCCCACCCCCGAATTCCAATGACGGTTTTGGTATTCCAGATCCGACAGCGGTACAAAGCGCGCCGTCACCGCCTCGCAAACGCGGGCGAGTGATATATTGCTTTTCCTGTAATCGCGAAGAAAAGCATTCACTCACAGCCCCCGGAAGGCTGATCTATTGGGGATTGATACTTTTTACGCTCGGCCTGTACTGGTTGCTCGGTACCTATCGTTGCCATTGCTGTGCAAATGCTCGCCTAACACGATACAACTGGTTGAATCCAAGGTATTGGTACCGGGCACAGCAACTTCGAGTTGCTCGACCTCAGCGATCCAAACGCAGGCGAAAAAAATCGCGAAGGCGATAATGCTACGGCAGCCGTCGAGATCCTCGCTATCAGGTTCCACCCATCGCTCAACGTGACGGCAAGCTTCTTTAACGTTTTGGTCGGGGCCGCCGAAGATCGATTTTGATGATCCATCGATGGCTATTTGAGATCGAACAACTCTGCGGGTCCAAGGTATCGCATTGCCAGGAAATTGACGATCATCGGAAGAAAACTGCATATCAGGAAGCAACCGACTCCCAACCAGTGCATTCGATCCCGTTTTTGTTTCTTCGCCAAGTCAACCACGCAACAGACGATAAGCCATAGCATCGCAATCGCAAAAAGAATTGCCATGACAATGCGCAGGTTCGCAAACACACTCACACTTATCGCCCCGCTGTTATTCAACAAATACGCCCGGACTGCGATCGAAATGACCCTGCCCGATGCGGAAATAGCAAGAACGAGAAAAGCCACTCGCCACCACCACCGATCCCTTGTCGCCCCAAACACCAAAGCACCACCCAAACACAACTGTGTAAGGCCTTGAACATAAAGAAAACCAGTCAGATAGACAGCCTGCTGAACCTCATCAGCCGACTGGATGGTCTCAAGGAAAAATGCAAAAAGCGATCCAAGGGCATTCGTCAAAAGAAACGATGCTCCTAAAAACAGAAACAATAAGTGCCCAGGATGTTTTGGGTAGCTACGTTCACGCCAACATTGAATCGAGACAAACCAACCCCCGAACAAACTGGTTGCTCCAACGAACACGGCCGACATCCCAAAAATTCCCTTCCAAAGAAGATGCTTTGGTTTTGGTTGCCCAGGAAATGGAGAATCAGAAAAGGCACATG
Organism: uncultured Pirellulaceae bacterium; assembly: GCA_938010615.1. GTDB lineage: Bacteria > Planctomycetota > Planctomycetia > Pirellulales > Pirellulaceae > Mariniblastus. The sequence continues at coordinate 4,142 of CALLUY010000127.1, forward strand.
CGAACACAACCGCCAGAATCGCTGTCGCAATCAACATTTGGGCCAAATTGAACTTCGCTGAACCTTCGTTCGCGACGGTTTGATCGGCAGAGGGTCCGAGGCCTTGTGACATACACTACTTGCTTTTGCGAGGTTTGGTTCCTTATTGTTCCGTCATCATAGCTTAGTCGATCAAGATGGCCCAAATGAGCTCATTCAAAGCCGTTTTGGAATTGGGGATGATCGGCATATATTGCATTGAACCCAATCGACCAAGAAAACGCCATGCCCAATACTATTGATCTCAATTGTGATGCTGCAGAAATCAGCCGTGAGATCGACGATTCAATGCTTCCGCATGTTACGTCATGCAATGTATGCTGTGGCGCACATGCCGGCGACCATGAGCTAATCGAAGGCACAATTCGCAAGGCGATTGAACTTGGAGTTTACATCGGTGCCCATCCGTCGTATCCGGATCGTGAACACTTTGGACGAAAGACGATGGATCTGTCGATCGAAAAATTGCGAACAAGCGTGCTCGAACAAATTGCATTCGTCAAACAGCTCACGGAATCACTTGGCGGAACGCTTCAACACGTAAAACCTCACGGTGCTCTTTACCATGACGTCGTTCGTGACGAACGATTGGCGGCGATGTTTATCGATGGCGTTTCCAGTATCGATTCGCGGCTTGCAATCTATGGCCAAGCCGACTCAACTTTTGCGGCTGCATGTTCAGAGAAGGGAGTCCGATTCGTTCACGAAGCATTTGGAGACAGAAGCTACGAAAGCAAACTCGCTTTGCGATCCCGGATCCACGATGACGCTTTACTTTGCAGCGAAACAGATTTCCGTGATCAGATTCAGCGTTTACTTGATGGAGAAGTCATTGACATTCACGGCCAAACCCGCCGCTTAACGGTTCAATCTATTTGTCTTCATAGCGACACTCCCAACGCAGTCAACTTCGCTCGCATCGCACATGAAATCATCCAGCAACACAATTGAACTGCGACTCCGGGACGGGACTTCCGTGCAAGTGGAGAACTACCGTGATTTTCTACTGCTTAGAAATCTTTGCGGAAACCCAATGACGCCAATCGGCTATCTAGGAACACAAATCTTCGATCAGAATTTCGACTTTGTCGACGAAGTCATCGCAACCGAAACAGAAGCCTGCCTGAAAATCAATGAGTCGTTTGACCCAAGTTCGCTTTCGCAAATCGAACAGATGGAATTGCCCCAATCAAACACCGCGACCATCAAACATCTCGAACTTCCCATCTGGTTTCACGACGAGTGTGAAGTTTGGGACGCTATCTGTGCTCATACAAGAATTAACAAAGAGAACTACATTGAACGGTTGTTGGACTGCAAATTTAGCGTAGCAATGATTGGATTTTTGCCCGGATTCGTCTACCTGAATGGTTTGCCACCGGAGCTCCATGTTCCTCGCAAAGCAACGCCTTCTACGCGAACATCCGCCAACTCCTTCGCCATTGGTGGAAAGTACGCCGGGATCTATTCCCTACCAAGCCCAGCAGGATGGAATGTTGTGGGGAAAGTCGCGGACAACCTGTTCGATCGATGCCTGGTTCCGCCAGTGAAAGCCAAGTCTGGCGACACGGTCAAATTGAAAAGGGTCAATGAGCCTGAGTTTTTGGAGCTGCTGAATGCTTCTCAGTTTGCGAAACCAAAACGCGATTCAAACGCCGGAGATAAACTTGGCTCTCTCCACATAGAAAAACCTGGCTTGATGACGGTTTTACAAGACCAAGGAAGATCCGGTTTGGCGTTTTATGCGATTCCGCGCGGTGGCGCCATGGATGTTACCGCAGCCAGTCTTGCGAATTCAATTCTGGGAAACGAAACAAACTCAGCTGTGATCGAATGTCATTTCATTCCACCAACCATCCGCTTTAACTCCGAAGCCACAATCTGTTTGACCGGAGCGAATATGCGGTGGCGGATCGACGGAACGAAGGTAGGTCGCAATCGCACGGTTGAAGTCACATCTGGCAGCGCGCTAACAGGTTCGGCAGCGAAAGATGCATGCCGAGCCTACATTGCAGTTCGCGGCGAGATCAATACGCAGAAAACGTTCGGTTCGGCTTCCTGCTACCTACCCGGAAAATTCGGAGGCAATGATGGCCGACCGTTTGCCGCTGGAGACAGATTGCAATGGGCCAAACCATCTGAGCCGCTGTTCCCATTGCGAATTGACATGAAGCGGGAAGATTTCGAAGGTGTTCCGTTTGAACTAATCCCGGGGCCAGAGTTTGACTGGCTCGATAGGCAATCACAAGACGCGCTACAAACGAATTCGTTTTCTGTCAGCAGCGAAAGTGATCGCATGGGAGCCAGGCTTATCGGACCGAGCCTGTCGACTGATGGCAAAATGCTCTCAGACAGCGTGCCATTATTGCCCGGCATGATCCAACTAACTCCAGCCGGACAATGCATCGTCGTCTTACAGGACGGCCAAACGACCGGCGGCTATCCAAGAATTGGATTCTTGCATTCGCATACGGTCGAACGCCTCAATCAAACGCCTGCTGGCATCTCAATCAACTTCGGATTGCATGCTTCATAGTTAACGCATTTAGGCGGTTTTGCACTAAAGGTAGTTCCACCAATGCAAAACCGTTTAACGCCAGCTACTACAAACAACAATCCTATCGGAACTTCAAATCATCCGCAGCATTGGCGACGCGAGCCGTGAAGTCCGTGCCTCCAGTGTTTCGCATGACTTCCTCGCGAACGGAGCCTTCCTGAAACGGCCCGATGCCCATGACGCTCCAGTTGCTGTCGTCCGCACGAGCAAGCGTTCTGCCATTGTCGTAAAGCAAATCGCCCGTCGTTGTCGCATACGCAACCATGCCAAGCTTGGCCGTTCCAAACTGGCTTTTCTTTTCGTAGACACGAACTTCTGGAATTTCAACAGGCATTCCTGGTACCGTCAATCCCGGCACTCCGACATAACTTTCGACGTTGTCCGTTCCAACTCCGCCGGAGAAAATCTCCAACGTCATATCCGATCCTTCTTTGGCGTCTACAACTTGAGCACCGGCCGACATTAGCTTCTGTCGCATGGAACCCAGAATGTATCCTTTGTCGACTGCTTCAAGATATTTATCATCGACGAAAACTTTGCGACCAGCGACTTGTGGCAAAGCAACTTTGTCGAGCGTTTGATCGATTGCATTGGAAATCAAAAGTTGTTCCATGCCCGTTCTTGCCGTATCGGTCGTGCGTGTTGTGGTACAGCCGGAAATCAGGAAGGCGACCGTCAGGATGGCAACGGTATTAATTAGACGGTTGGAATTCATGAGAAAGGTCCTCTTACAGTGTTAGTGGGCTGCTCAATTACCAAAAGCGTGAATGGCTCGTAAAGAGCAATTTTCGCTACAATGCGTTTTGTAAATCTTTCAAACTTTGGCGGAGTCAAACGTTGGCAAAACTGACTGAAACTGAACGGAAACAAGCCGACAACCTTGAGCGAGTGATAGCTCATTTGGATACGGCTTATGAACGCGGCGACGACTGCAAGCATCCCGATACTCAGATCATCGTTAGCGATGGGGAGTACGATGCTTTTCGCCGTCAGCTGGCCGCACTTCGTCCTGACTCGAAACTTTTCGATTCTGCAACCGCTTCCGAATTGGTGAGCGTTGCCCGCAAGATTGTTCACGACCCGCCGCTGACATCAATCGACAAAGCCAGCCACGAAGACATCGAAGTCCAAGAAGAGCAGCTATTTAAATGGTTGCACGATTCCCAGGAGAATCTCGGCGGCGACGTAGCCTCATCGGGCAAGACTTTGAAAGCGAAAGGGAAACTCTACAAAGAGAATCCCGTTCAGTATCCTGCTAACACGTTTTACGAAGCATGGAAATTGGATGGAGTCGCAGTCGCGTTATACTATATCGATGGAAAACTTGATCGTGCTGGCCTCCGTCCGCGAGACGGGATCAACGGAGAAGCCGTCACCGAGCAAGTCCAATACGTTTCCGGTGTTCCGACTAAGCTGAAACAGAAAGTCACCTGTTCGATTCGCGGCGAGCTGATCTGTAAGCTTTCTGATTTCGAGATCGTACAAAAGTCGCTCGAGGACGCCGGAGAAAAACTTCGTGCGAACCCGCGCAATCACACTGCTGGCGGTATTCGACAATTTAAATCGCCAGAGAAAACGAAACTGATGCGACTCAGCTTCGTCGCATACACGATCGAAGGGCTCGCAAATCCGCCTTATAAAACGGAAATCGAGAGAGCCAAATTCTGCAATGACGACCTTGGGGTACCCTACGTCGAAACGAAGCCATTCAAATTCGAAGACTTGCAAAAATATGAAGACGACATTTCGAAACTGGACTTCGAAGTTGACGGCGTAATCATTGGCGTCAACAACCTCGAAGACCACGAACAGCTTGGCCGACGCGGTGACCCACTGACCGGAAACCCAAAAGGAAAAATTGCCTGGAAGTTTCGCGAGGAAGAAGCCACGCCTACAATTCGCGAAATCGAATGGCAAACCGGTCGGACAGGAAAGATTGTCGCCGTCGCGATCTTTGATCCGGTTCGCTTGGCCGGCACAAACGTTTCCAGAGCCACGCTTCATAACGCCGGCTTCATGGAACGCAATCAGATTTCCGTCGGCAGTACGATCTCCGTTCGGAAAGCCGGAAAGATCATTCCAAAAGTTACGGGCGTTATCGCGGGCCAAACAAAGCCGGACTTCCCAAAGGAATGCCCTTCGTGCGGCGCGAAGACCGATTTAGCCAAAGGCGGCACCGAAGATATGCTGGAACTGGTTTGCACCGGCGACAACTGCGGGGCTCAAATCGTTAGCAGCCTGTGCCATTATCTTTCGACGTTTGGCGTGCTTGGGTTGGGGGAGAGCCGAGTTCGCCAACTGGTCGATGGCGAAGCGGTTTCCAGTTTCGCGGACTTCTACCGACTGGACGTTGAATCGGCGATGGCCACTGGTTTAACAAATCGACAATCGATGCTTGCCGTCGCGGCCGTGCAGATGATTCCCGATCCAGACAAAGTTTCTGGGCTCGAAGAAGCAATCGAAACTGCCACCAAATCCAAAAAGGAAATTCCGCTTTGGCAGCTGTTCGCATCGTTCGGGATTGGCGCTGCTGGAAAGTCGGCCGGCAAAGCTCTGGCAGACCACTTCGGAAGTTTTGAGAAAATTCGTGCGGCGTCCGTTGAAGAATTGGAAAAAGTAGACGACGTTGGAACCATCACCGCCGAAGCAATCCATTCGTGGCTGACTGAAAATGAAAAACAGATTGATGACTTGTTAAATTACGTTGAGCCAATCGTCCCTAAGTCCGGCGGTTCGCTCGACGGCGTAACCTTCTGTTTCAGCGGCGGATTTCCTGAAGGAAAGAAGCATTGGGAATCCTTGGTCGAAGGGCTTGGCGGAAAATGCTCCAGCAGTGTCTCCAAAAAGACAAATTTTCTTGTCGCCGGATCGGGATCTGGTTCCAAAAGTGAAAAAGCAAACAAACTCGGCATACCGATCATCGATACGGGAGGGTTAGAGAAGATGATTGGGCAGGTCTAACATGGAATCAAAAATTCCTTCACATTTGATGGAGAACTGATACAATCCGGGAATCGAACGGATTCCTCACCGGCCAAGAAATGAAGTGCCCTTACTGTCAAACTGATAACGACAAAGTCATCGACTCTCGAAGCGGAGAAGATGGCTATGCGACTCGTCGTCGACGTCACTGTCTTTCATGTGATAAGCGATTCACGACCTACGAGCGGGTTGCGGAATTGGATATCCGTGTCGTCAAAAAAGATGACTCGCGAGAGATCTTTCAGCCTGAAAAAATCCGCAACGGCATCGAACGAGCGTGCTGGAAGCGACCGATCGCCACATCTGAAGTCGCCAGAGTCATCGCGGAAGTCATCGAAGGCGTTCAGCAGTGTGGTAACTCAGAGATCGAAAGCCAAGAAATTGGTGCCATGATCATGGACCGTTTGATTGAACTCGATGACGTCGCTTACATTCGTTTCGCCAGCGTCTACCGACAGTTCAAAGACATCAACGACTTCGTGCAGGGTGTTCAGCCAATTCTCAGTCGCAACAAAATTGAGCTGCAGCGAGCTAAGAACGAGACTCCAACTCAGAGCAAGCCTCGGTAGAGTCGCTGATATTCCGATTCGTGTCCTGTTCCGCCGCTAACGAATCATGACCGAAGAAACTAAAACCAATCCGCCGAGCCACCTCAAGAAAGGTTGGCAGTTCGTGGTGCGTTGGTCGACGCGATTTGGGTTTCTCGTCGGCGGCTTGTTCTTGACATATCTCCTGATCTCATTGATAGGACTGTTGCCCGTCAATAACAACTTCATCCCAGACCCTGCTGGCGTCGAGATCTTTGTATTCTCAGGCGAATTCCATTCTGACATTATTCTTCCGTTACAAAGTGGCACGCAGGATTGGACAACTGACTTTCCATCAAGCGACTTTCAGCTTGACCCATACGAGGCGACTCATGTTGCGATCGGTTGGGGCGAAAGGAATTTCTACTTGCACACGCCAACCTGGTCAGATTTGAAAATTTCGACGGCGGCAAAAGCGTTGCTTATTCCATCGGACACGGTGATGCATGTCGAGATGACCGTTCGTCCGGAGTACGGAGACCGTTACCGAAGCGTCCAAGTTTCACAAACTCAATACGAATCAATCACGGCATTTGTCAATCAGTCATTTGCTCGCGATGAAAATGGAAACGTGCGACAGATCGAAAACGAAAGGTATGGCAACTACGACGCGTTCTATGAAGCTCACGGAAAGTATCATGCGTTTCGCACATGCAACTGCTGGGTCGGCGAAGCGATGCGGGCGGGCGGCATTCGCGTGGGGCGATTCACGCCGCTGCCAAAGTCGGTGTTCTTGTATTTGGATTCTGAGAATGAGTAGCCAGCCGAGTCTGTCGCAGACTCATGAGTCCACCTCAGCCTAGGGCAGACCGAACTACCGAATCGCTTTGCCAGTTGAATCACAAAATCGAACCTGAAAGCTCCAATCCTGCGCCCAAGAATCAGTTTGCTCATTCTGACAAAGCTTGACGAAAATTTGATTGTCGCCTTGCTTGAGTTTCACAGGCGCTGAAAATTTATCGATTGAGTTACTGTTGTGATAAATCTCGTTCGACATCACAAGCTCGCCGTTGACCCAAATCTTGTGCGCGTTTGGCGTTCCGATCCGAACTTCAGCATCAACATCCGCGGAGCTTTCAAAACTGGCAACTGCATAGGCAATGACGCCTTTGTCTTTGGCGATCACCTTGTTCAAATCAACCACGCCGGTTTCTTCGGTCGTTGTAGTTTCCTTCCACGAAACAGTTTTCTCACCAACGGTGTAGGTGCTTGCAAGATCGAGTGAAGAAATGTTTTTCTCTGGTTCATAAGCGACATCGAATCCGGATTCCTTCTTGTTGTCGAATCCGGAAACGAGACTCCACGTTTCAATGAATCCAAGATGTGATCGCAGGTTGACTTCTTGGCCGAGTGCAGCCAATGATTTCGCGATAGATTTTACTTGATCGACATCGCGGGCGTTCTCGAGAGCGTTCTGCAGCAGAGCCTTCTTTTTGTCTTTGGCGACATCGTCCATCTTTTCAACGTCGGTTCCAAACTCGTCAGCATCCGAAATCAATTTGGCAATCCCGATCTCCCGAAGCGGCATGCTCGAGTCGGAAACCAAAGCAGCGATCGTGGAAGCCCGAAACTCTGGTTGCTTTTCACACAGAATTTGCCACGCGAGCCAACGCCCCTTCGGATTCCTCGCTTGATCTTCAAAGTAAGCCCGAATCGAATCAGCAGGAAAAGTCTCACTGCGCGAAATTGACTTTTGAATGGCTCCGCGGATCCAATTCGCCGAAACTGGATTGCTGCCATCCATCGCGTCAAACAGAACTGGAATCTGGTTTGCCTCGACCGCGTTGAGCGTTTTCATCGCCCCGGCAGCCTCAGCATGCCCAACACCGTGAAGTTCGATCGCCTGAACAGCGGCCACAGCGTCCGAGACTGCAGCGTCGCCAGGGGTCGATTGGGCACAGGCGAAACTTGATAGAACAAATATGACAACGACAGAAACGAACGCGGGCTTCATTGGATCGTCCGGAGAAAAACCAGAATCAAAAGAACAGGATCCTCAGTATATCGCTTTGCCCCACGACTTGCATCGGAGGCTGGAATCTTACTTGAGGATTCGAGGTTAACCCAGTGTTACAATCGTGCCGATGTAACGGAAAGAATGCGGTTCGTTAAAAAGCCGGCTTGATGCTGCAGGGACGTGTTTTTTCAGCCGAAACGGATTATATTCTTGCTGTGCACTAATTCATTCCCGCTGCGGCCCTGTTAAAGACAATGCGAACGATTGCCGTAACAACCCGCAAACATTGGCGAGACTTTTACAGTCTGCGGCGGAAGATCTATCGCAACGACCCCGCCGTCGTCTTTCCGCTCAAGATCATGGAGCGACAGCTGCTCGACACCGATGCCCATCCGTTCTACGAAACGGCATCTCGCGAAGTCTTCATTTGCTACGACGAAAAGAATAAGCCCGTCGGGCGAATCGTAGCCATCAAGGATGATTTGCACAACGATTTCACCAAAGACAAACTTGGCTTCTTCGGATTCTATGAAGTTGTTGAAAGTGCAGAATCCAGCGCGATTCACGAATCACTCATGGCCGTGGCGATTGCTTGGCTGAAAGATAAAGGCTGCGACAGCATTCGCGGGCCAGTGAATCCGTCGATGAAGTCTGAATTCGGAATCGTCGTGGAAGGCAATCATGTTCCGCCGTCGATCATGCTGGCTCATACGCCGGCTCGCTATGACGAACTGCTGCAGGGCAATGGATTCGAAGTCGCAAAGTCATTCAATGCGTTCCATAGCACCAAAACGGAACATCATTATCGATCAGAAGATGAATGGGCGAAACTGGCCTCGTCACGGGAGAAGATCGAGAAACGGTTTCCGCAGTTGAAAATGCGGACGGTCGACAAAAACAATTTCGAGCAAACGTTTCGCGAGATTAATGAACTTGCCAACGAAGTTCGCACCGACGATTGGGGATACGTTCCGTTCACCGATTCTGAATTACAATTCATGGTGAAGAGCCTGAGACAGATCGTTCGCTTCGACATGATTCATGTCGCGTACTGGGATGACGAACTGGTTGGCTACATTGTCAACATCCCCGATGTAAACTGGGCGTTGCGAAAAACGATCGGCACATGGGACTGGATTCGAATTCCGCAACTCCTGTTTTGGCTCAAACGAACTCCGCGAACTCGTGTGTTTCTACTAGGGGTAAAGAAGGAATATCGAAACCGCGGTGTTTCGACGAGCCTGATCAAACGCTTGGTCGACAAGCGTTTAGAGTATGATGAGTGGGAGTTTTCGTGGGTCGAGGAAGATAATCTTCGTTCAATGCGAGCGATCGCCCGCGCCGCGAAAGTCGAAAAGTTCAAAACGTTTCGCATTTACGAAAAGCCTATCGCTTGAATCGGTCATCATGCCCTCTAACGATCCGGATATCAGAAACGAACCCCATTTGCTTCCCGGTTACGGGAAAGATCCGGCAAACGATCCTGCGATTGATGCTCCTCTGGGTTTTGATTCTCGCGCCGCCCAGTTTTCGACGCACTCCGAAGAAGACATTGACCACAGCGTCTGGGATGAACCATCACTTCCTCCTGCAGTCGTAGATGCAACGCCAGAATCGGCTTTGACTTATGCGAACTGGATCGCTCAACGGCGAGAAAAATGGACTGAATTGCAAGCGTGGACAGTGACGCTGGGCGTGGTGTTGCTGTCGTTCCCGTGCGCAGCCATTGCGGCGATCATTTCGTGGGTTTGCGGGAATCATTTCTTGGTGACAGATGTCTTTGTTGCCTGCATTGCCGGCCCGATCTTGCAAGAAATTTGCAAAATTACGGTTCCACTGTGGATCGTTGAAAAGAGACCGTATCTGTTTACGACGTGGTTTCAGTTTTTCATTTTCGCTTTGGCAACGGCGACCGTTTTTTCTGTCGTGACGAATTTTTTCCACTCATTGACGGCAAAAGAAGTGAGTCGGCAGTTCTTCCTGTTTCAGTGGGTCGGAATTCTTGGTCTTAACCTGATCACTGCCGCGATTGCGACTTTTGGACTCGAAACGATCTGGCGCAACTCGATCAATTCAGGAAAACCACCGAAGCTGGAACATGGGTATCCGTATTTCGCAACCGCCATTGGATTGCACATTGCTTTTGCGGTAGGGTCGACGGTCTGGTTTGTTGCGAACGACATCAAACGGACATTTTTTCTGTAGTTCAATGTCGAGCACTTTAGACAGGGTTTCTAACTCAGAACGCCTCCCGACACCCTGCCGTTCACCCCACACACCATCAGTTCGGAGAACTGAATGTCGCCCAGCTCTCCGAGCTGGTAGCGTGCCGGGGAAACACGCTCTCCATCAAACACAGCTCCCGCTTTGGCTGAACGCCTCACCCCGCACGCCATCAGTTCGGAGAACTGAGCGACATTGTCCAGACCAACAGTTTCGGCAGCAAGAATCTGGGAGAGACTCGCTTTGAGACACCCCTTTCCCAACACAAGGCAAAATCCGTTACAATGACGCTTCAACAATTACGACACGCCGCCGACTTCGATAGAGGATAATAATATGCCAGCCAATGAAATTTTGACCGACGCCGAAGAGCGAATGGGAAAAGCGATTGAGATTCTGAAAAAGAACCTCAGTGGCATCCGAACCGGACGCGCCAATCCAGGCTTGGTAGATTCCGTGCGGGTCGATGTCTATGGATCTCCCACTCCGCTGAAGCAGATTGCTCAAGTTGGTGCTCCGGAACCATCGCAGATCGTCATTCGCCCGTATGACACGTCGATCATCAAGGAAATTGAAAAAGCGATCGTTGGAAGTGACCTTGGCTACAACCCGCAAAGCGACGGTCGCGTTGTGCGGATCAACATTCCGGCTCTTTCGACCGACGTTCGCAAGAAGATGGTTGGACGAATCAAAGATCTAACCGAAGACGCAAAGATCTCGATTCGCAACGTCCGCCGTGACGGTAACAAAGCTGCCGATCAGGAACAAAAGGACAAAATCCTGACTGAGGATGATCGCGACTCAGTTAAGAGCGACGTTCAGGATCTAACCAAGAAGTACGAAGATAAAGCCAACGAGATGGCGAAGGCTCGCGAAGCCGAAGTGATGGACGAAGGGTAAGCTGAATTCGGAAATCGGAATTTGGAGTGTGGAATTTGTGATTTCCTAAAATTCCGCGATCCGCATTCCTCATTTCACGTCCGAAACCCGAACCTTTTAGGGTTTTAAGTCCTCTATCACCCGTTCCCGGATAGCAACTATACTGGGGATGTTGGATCGTACGACGCAGTACGATGGACTGTCGACCTGAGTGAAACCAATTCTTACGGCATTCGGTTTCAGCAGGATGATTTATAGAAAAGGAGGTGACTAAGTGTGTAGTTTCTGTATTAGCCGAGTGGGTGTAACCGCTTGACGCTATCGGCGGGTAGCCGACGGCCACCCATCGCAGGACTTCATCATCCCTTGTGAAGATAAGTTCAGCTATAACAGCCCGTTGTTCGTTCATTCGAGCAACGGGTTTTTTTTCTGTCGATTCGATTCTGCGTAGTCGATCAAACTGGTGTGGTTCTATCTGGGCTGGTGTTGGTCGATGAAGAAGGAAGAGATCGTCCCCGACATCGCCCGACCTCCGCGGCCTTGTCCCAAGTGCAAGGTCGGCACTATGCGTGTCACGATGATCACCGACGGCGACGGCCGCGTGATCTGGCGAGCCTTACCTGCGCATGCGAAGAGCTATCTTGATTCCGGATAGTTCGCTTGTCGCCGCGCATCTCCGCGATGAAAATTCACTGACCCGATAAACATCTTCGAAGCGTCCAGCAGAAAGGCGCCTTCATGCTGCGCGGTGGTCAAAATCAAAACACAAAACGGCAGCCAGTGGAACGCGTCAGAGCCATTTCGGGCTTCTTGAACAAAGTGTTTGAGCTCCGGCGGAACCCAAAGAGCCACCCCATGCGAACATTCAAAGAGAATTCTCGCCTAGACCAAACTCACTCCGCCGCACCCGCGAAGTCAAACACTCAATTGTTATCGAGACATTTCGCCCTGACGCGATCCGATCAACCTAAACGCGATACTGGTGAAAGTGTAGGAAAAAAGTGCTACTGCCGACAACGCAAAAATTGACAAAACCGTTGACTGCGATCCTCTCGGTGCGTTGGCCAATGCCTGCCGGAGCATGATCTCCATGCCATCTGCACCTTGATAGGCGGTGAACACAAACGATATCGCTACGAAAACCGCGAGGAAATCAGCAATTTGAATGGTACGCTGGCTACCAATGTACGCTAGGGAAAGTCCAATGCCAGTGAGCACAGCTGCCATGACACCAACGTCGACAATCAGGCAACCCAGATGAAACACTTGTCCCGTCTGGGTTCCATTGCCAAAAAACCACTCACAAAATGGGAACGGCCATCCTATCGATGTTGTCAATCCTACTCCACCGCCGTGCGCAATGTAAATCCGCTGAGGTATCAGTTGGAAAATAACGAGACAAACAAGGAGTAGCAGCAGCGAGATTTGCAAAATCCGTTTCTTAGTATTTACAGCCATGCAGAACGCGGTCTCAGTCTGGATAAGGAATTGCGATCTATCCGTGTGTCACTGAGACTTGTTCGCAATTTGGTTTTGTTTGGGGGCACGCGGATAGATCGTGCGTTGAACTTTGTCGGCTGATGCGAACTGTCCAACGTCTATGGTAATGGATCTTCAAGAAGGTTGCCAGTTTTGGTGGGCAACTTGGAGTCAGCTTGTGACGTCAACTCCGGTGATACCTTGGCAGTTGCCGGGTGCCATGCCTCACGCCTTTCAAGCCAAGTGCCCTACTCAGTAACGGCATGCTTACGCGTTCGATGAGGCCATGGTCAGAGCGGCGTGAGCATGCTTGGGATGGCAGACTTAAGACAACCACCAACGCCCGCGTAAACATGGCACCCGGCTGAGTTGATAGAGAACTTCCAGCGTCAGAATCGTCAGTACCAGCTTGGGCGGTAAGGGGCGGTAAGGCGACGCCATGACGCGAAAAAAGGTGTCAGCAGTCAGCGACCGTTTTCGTAAAACGTGCTTGCGTCCATGCCTCCGGGCGGTTGACCAAGACTCGCTCGTTGTGCTCTAAGCTATTTCATTTCGAAAGTTCGAATAGCGGCTTCGGTCAGTGGTATCGTTTCGTCAGCCATGGGTTGAACGTCTTGGCTTGAAATCGCGACCATGAGTTTTTCGTTGACGTAGGTCACGTACATGGTGCCTTTCATGGGTGTGCCTCGCGAAATCTCTGCGCCTTCCCAAGACTTGTAAGCAAATTCGAGGTCGGAAATCATTCCCAGTGACAACTGTGACTCGCTCCACTGGGCTCGACGCTTCTTCACTCCCTCCAAAAACTTGTCGAGCGTCACGCCGAGGGAGCGGGCCTTGTCGGCTTCGCCAAGTTGCACTGTCATGATCTGAAGCAGCGGGGCAGTTCCGTCATCGCGGCGAGGACCCGTAAAAGGATAAATTGTAGACTTCCCCTTCGTCTGCTTGCTGGATTGGGTGAAGTCGGCGGGAATGCGGATCGATGCAAAGCCAAGATCCTGTGGTTCGCCAAGTTTCGCGAGCAGTGAAGAATCTGGCGTGAGGGTCTCCGTTTTCCGGATCGGCTTGCTGAGTGCGCTTTGCGAGGATTCGCATCCGGTGAAGGCGACCGATAGGAACGAAATCGTTAGAAGCAAGAGGTACTTGTGCATGTTATTCAGAAAAGTAGGTAATGGACGGTTCGATCGTACCATAACTTGGACTGCAATATCATGCGATGAAGCACAATGAGAACTAGTTGGACAGCGCCACATTGTTTGTCAAATGCCTTATTTTTCGGGCCGTTGGCCCTACGCCGTTTGTTGGCGGATGGGTTCCCCGGCCGATGGCCGGGGCTAGGCAAATGGCTGGGCCGTTGGCCCGCTAATTCACGACTAATACTACGAAAGTGGCGCTGTCCAACTAGAGCCGGTTTCAAAACTTGCATCGTGATAGTGGCTGGGGCGTCTCGCTACAGCATTTACACATTCAACTGCTGCGAGACGCCACAGCCACGGGTTTTGAAATTGGCTCTACACCAACGCGTCCGGTTTTGATTTCCGTTTCAGCAACGCCGCACGAATCGATTTGCCTTCCCGCCGAGCGACGCTCCACAGCAACAAATCGTGATTGCGAATGAAGATCGGCATATCCTCGGCGAACGATTCATCCAATTCGGACATCAGAGCATCGAGTTCAGTCTTGATACTTCCAAACGAACCACCGTTTTGGATGATTTCCAGCACCACCATCGATTGGTAATAGATCACTTGATAGAAGCCTGACAAACGATCAGAGTCAATCGTCGACAAACAGTTGAATGCATCTTCGGGAGCTCCGTACGCCAAATGGTAGCTGCCGAGCAACACTTTCAGATTCACCTCCACCGATGGAGGGCAGTCTTTCTTTTCAAGCGTAAATTCGCAAACCTCGGCTACCTTGTGATCGCACTGCGTGCAGAAGAAAGCGCCCGCCAAATTCGACAGGGCCCAAGCTTCAGCATTCGGGCGAATCCCCCAATCGAACATCCACTCAATGCATTCGGTGTACATGTTCGCGCGGATAAACAGCCAACCGAGATTCTGCCAGCCGTCAATCGTGGCCCGAATAAACTCTCGCTCGACGTCGACGACTCTCAAGAAACGATCAATCTCGCCAGCGTTTTGAGCTTCTTGGAGGAATCGACACATTGCGACGTCCCAGACTTTGCGTTGGTCCCGAATTTGGTCCAACGTCGCTTCAACGAAGACCCATTGCTCCATGTGCGCGCCATGAAATGCGAAAGCATCTCCAACGCTCGGCAACGCATCAGGCTTAAGAACCAATTCCCTCAAGGTTTCAAGAGCTTCATTGCCCCAACCAGCCTCCTGCAGAAAGACAACCGCTTCGGTGAGCGCTTCGACGTCGTCGGTTTCTAAAACTGCAAGTTCACCAAAATGCTGCAGCGCCGCGATTTGATTTTTACGAAGCGATTCGATTTCGATCAACTTGGAAAGTCGCGCCACGCCCGAGACATGTGGAGCTACGGTTTCGACAACAGAAATCGCGTTGTCAAATTCCTCTGCCTCCACGTGCAGATCCAACAACTGACCGGCGGCGTAGGTGTAGTCAGGCGAAAGACGCAAAGCCTGTTCAAGGTGGATTTTGGCTTCCGCTTTGTTGCCTTCACCGAGATGTGCTTCCGCGAGGTAGCCCCAAGCAATATGGTATTGCGGTTCAAGCCGCGTCATGTTGTGCGCGGCTCGCATATAGAGCTCTTGCAGGTTGTCGTCGCCACCGCACCAATCCGCAATCATCTGCCACGCGGGGAAGTAGTCTGGTTCGAGTTCGGTTACGTTGAGCATTTCGTTCAACGCTGCCTTCACATCACCTTCCTCTGCCAGAATGATCGCTCGTCTGGTCGCCAATTCGATTGGGTAATTATCTCCGAACACCGTGGTTCCCAGAACGTTTCGAGCTTCGTCGAATCGTCCAGCGGCACAATGTAGCATCGCCTTATGATTGAAAGCTGAAACCAACATTGGATCGATCCCCAAAGCACGATCCAACGCGGTAATCGCATCGTCGATTTGATGCGGCTGGTCGAGGCAAAACGCAAGCTTTAACCAAGACCTCGCTTCTTTGGGACGTTCTACACAAAGTCGATTGGCGACTTCCACATCGTAGTCAGGTTGTCCTAGTGCTTCACACCATGCCCGCAATGCTGACCATGCGAAATCGTAGTCAGGATCAAGCTGTACGGCGTGAGCGATTTTTTCCAATGCCGCCTCTCTGTCACCATGCCGCCATAGCAGATCTGCGTGATAGCCAAAGTTGACGGCACTTCTTGGATCGAGCTTGATCGCTTTTTCAATCTCGCGTTTAGCTGACTCCAGATCTCCCTTTTTGTCGTAAGCTTCAGAAAGCGCCCGAATCACTTGTCCCCAGCTTGCGTTGATCTCACTGGCTCGTTTCAAGGAATCAATTTCCTCGTCCCATTTACCGCACGCTGAATAAGCCGACGCAAGCTCCAACCAAGTGCGCGGCAACAGCGGAAACTTCTTGGTCGCTTTGGTAGCAACTTCGATCGCCGCTTCATGACGTTGCATGTCGCAAAGCTGCCTCGAAAGAGCAATCCATGCTTGCCACAAATCATTTCTGGTCCCAAGAAAATTGATTAGCGATTGAAGAAGATCGTCTGGCTCCAAAACCTGTTTGGCGTACTCGCGATATCGCAACAAGCCATCACCGCGACTGGTCTGCGTGTTGAGTTGTTCGAAAATAAAATCCAACTGCTCCAAACGCTGCTCTCGCGTGCTGCAACACTCCATCAGCTCGTGAATCGCATAGTCATAGTCAACGGTGATCGCGATTGCTTTCCTGAACGACTCGATCGCATCATCCAAGCGATTCTGTTTGCGATAAATTTCGCCACGAAATCCATACGTCGCTGGTGAGTTTGGATCCACGACGCAAGCGTGCTCAATCATTGCGGCCGCAACGTCGAACTTTTTCAAGTCGGCACAAACAGAAGCAAGCTCGCGTAACGCCCAAGCATCACCGGTGTGAATTTCAAGAAACTTAACCAGCTCCGCTTCGCGAACTTCGAGCTTTTCCTGAACGAGCCAATCGATGAGAATCTTCCGCATCGTGTACGAATTTGGAAAGCGATCGACAAAACTTCGAATGTGCTCGATCGCCGCGGGCTTGCCATCACGATTCGCAATCAGCGTGGCCGCGTGCGTATGGGCACCATAATTTAATGGATCACTTTCGATGATCTCAAGAACGCACTTCAGAGCCGTCGCTGTGTCGCCGTTTTGCGAAAGTTGCTCCGCTGCACAATGAAGCCACTGCTGACGACCGGTGTGTGGCTCCGCTTGAGCCAATAGCGATTGAGCTTGTTCGGTTCTACCAAAACGACTGCAAAAGTTTGCGTAGTACAACAGGTAGTCACCGTCGGTATCGTGATACTGCATGCCTTCTTGCAGAACTTCAAACGACTTTTCTGTTTGATCCATCTCATCGAAAGCCGATGCGAGAGTCATAATAGGTGATGACGACTTCTTGCCAAACCGACTGATGCGATCATGAAGTAGATCGAGAGCCTCGTCGACTCGATTCATTTTCTGAGCGGTGAAGAAATACGACTGGGCACGATGTTCGTTCATTTGATCGAGACACGCACCGATCCGAAACAGCTCCAACGCTTCCTCGCTGCGACCTTCGTCCTGAGCCATCACCCCAAGAAGATAGAATCCGTAACCGTCGAAGTATCGATATCGGACAGCACGTTTCAACAAATAGTGAACTTCTTCTTTCTCTCTCGCATCGTCGGACAGCTCAGCAGCCAATCGCGTCCAGAATAATGGATGACATTTATCCGAGTTCCGAATTTGGCGCAACGTCGAAAGGCGATCTTCTTTGCGTCCGAGTTCGTGCAAACAGCCAAGCTTTTGCAATTGGAAATTGACGTCATCAGGATACTGACCCAACATTCGATCCACCGTCGCCAACATGGTTTGCGAATCTGAATCATATCTCGCAACGCTGGCGCGAGCCCGCAGCGTCAAGCGGTGATCAGGGAAATGTTGTTCCATTAAGGTTACGATTCCGTTCGCTTTGTCGCGCAAATGTTTTTCGAGACAAAGCTCAACGTTGAACAGCAGGTCGTATTCCTTGGAGTCTTGGAACGTGACCCCTTCCAACTTCTGAGCATGTTCGTTTGGAACAAGCGCCATACCACGCGGACCGGTCGACGCGTACCGCTCCAACATCTTGTCCACCAGAAATTCGCTTGCGTGACGGTTGCCGGGATCTCTCGTGATCAACGTCTTTCGAAAGCTGTCGTAACCAATGATCGGCTGCAAGTGACCATTTCCGGGCTCGATGGTGGTCAACGTGAATGGAATGCCACGGTCGATGAGCGCTGTTGCCGTTTCCCATGTGACGGTAAATTCGATCGTCTTGAACCCGTTCTGGGCTGCCCATCGCCGTTCGCTATAGGACGGCGTTCCGTCGTAGCAGATCTTTTCGACGATATCGAGGTGCTCAGCGCCTTTCTTCCAATAGTCCGCGATCGCGGTGAGCGTTGCGGGCGCGCAGGTGACGTGATGTTGCTTGAAATAGTTGACTTGAAGCTTTACGCGCTGACCCTGAAACGATTTGTCCTCCAACCGTCCGGCGAACTCAGTATAGAATTCGTCATCTGACTTTTTGGCAATTGCGGCAGCCTTCGTTTTGTCTCCGGTCAGATAATTCAGGTCTGCCAAAACGGAAACCAACCACTGTTCGTACTTTGAATCTTCAGAGATAAGCGGAAAGAAAGTTTCGATGCCTTTGTACAACTGCATCGCAAGGTCGTAGTGTTCAAGCTCTCGATAGAATGACGCCAACTGACATCGCACTAAACCGCTTTCGATTTCGTTGGAGGCCTGAACAAGCAATTTCACTGCGTCCAAATCTCGATTCGATTCGATGTATCGATTTGCCAATGTCTGAATCGCTGGACGATACGTTGACTTGATACGAACCGCATTCTCGGCGGCGTGAGTCGCTTCGTCGTTGCGGTCTTGGCACTCCAAAATCGAAGCTTGGCTGACAAACATCCAAGGATTCTGGGGAGCCAATTCGAAAGCTTTCGCTTGCCAGTATTCCGCTTTCTGAAAATCCCGAAGCTGAGCGTAACTCAACGCTTTCAAAGCGTGCCAATCAGCGCGGTTCGCGGCGGCGGCGTTTGCCAGATCGCCATGCAACTTCATCCGCCGCAATGTTTCCCAAGGGCCAAGCCGACCCGACATGGTCAGCATCGCGAAAATGATCACTTTCGGATCGTTAGGGTGCATTCGCAGAGCCAACCGATGCATCACGGTACCGAGCCGTCGCGAACCAAGATTGAAGGCGAGACGTCCCGCCAAGATCATTTCTTGACTGCCGCGCCATTGCTTTAGCGGTCCAAGCAATTGGGAAAACTTCCATGCTTTCAAATATTGGCCGTCGTCGTAGAACAGCTGGATCTGATTCAGCGCGTTCTCGCGAGTCAATCGGTTCTCTTCGACGTTCATGCACCATCCTTCCTTGAATATCGCACACCCTCATCCCTCCGACGGGTTATCGTCTTTTCGTGTACCGACACAAAAAAAACCTGCACTCCGAACAAGCGGATGTGCAGGTTTTCTGATCGTCAAACGTTACAACTGGAACTATCCTTTGGCCTTACCTTTTCCGTTGCCCCTACCTTTTCCCTTGCCTTTACCTTTTCCCTTTTTTCGTGGCGGCGCTTTCTTTTCGAAACCGAGCAGTTTGCTTGCATCAGCACCAGGAGTAGGAATGGCGTAAGAGCCGTCCGCTTTTGGCTGAACAGGAGCGACTGCGTCGAACGATGTCATCTCGTCAACATTGGCCAGTGAAGGACCCTTGGCAAGGCACTCGTCCCAATTGATTTCTTTTCCGGTATACGTCGCCAAACGACCAAAAATCGCAGTGAAGGTACTGTTCGCACCGTACTCGGCTTCATTCACATATTCACCAGCTTCGATCGAAGCGAACAAGTCATGATGCTCCTGCTGGTGGCCGTCATGTTTCTTCTTCTTGTCGAACTCTGCCTGGAAGATGACGTTATTGTCCTTGTCGTAGATCGTACCTTCGGAAAGATGCGCCCACCCGTTGCTGCCGTGAACAAATTCAGTCACCGCACTCCAGCATTTTGGCATGTGGCGACAGAAGCTAAACATCTTGTGCCCGTTCTCGTACGTATACTCAACCGCGTGGTGATCGTAGATCTCCCCGTTCTTGCTTCCGGTACGCACCAATCGTCCGCCCTGCCCTTGCGCCTTCGTTGGATGACCTTGCATCAACCAGTTGATCACGTCGAGGTTATGAATGTGTTGCTCAACGATGTGGTCTCCGCAGAGCCAGTTAAAGTAGTACCAGTTTCGCAATTGGTACTGCAGTTCATTATCTTCTGGGCTTCGCGGTCGATTCCAAACACCGTTGTTGTTCCAATAGACGCGGCTCACCAAAAGGTCGCCAATGATTCCGTCCTGAAGCTGCTTGATCGTGTCCTTGTAGATTGGCTCGTGACGACGCTGTAGTCCGACTTGAACCATCAACTTCTTTTCGCGCGCTTTTTCGCCGGCGGCCAACACGCGACGAATTCCCGGCGCGTCAACAGCAACGGGCTTCTCCATGAAAACGTGCTTGCCGGCGTCGATTGCTTTTTCAAAGTGCAGCGGACGGAAACCGGGAGGCGTCGCAAGGATCACCAAGTCAACATCCGAATCAAGCACACGCTTGTATCCGTCCAAGCCAATGAACTTCGAATCGGCATTAACTTTGACTTTGCCTTCGTGCTCAGATGTGCATTGTTCGATCGCAAGATCAGCACGGTTTTCGAAGACGTCTGCGATCGCGTGTAGTTCAACGTTGTTCCCAGATTGCGTGTTCATCGCTTGGATCGAAGCACCGGTACCGCGTCCGCCTCCACCGATCAAGCCAAGCTTAATCGTGTCACGTCCGGCCGCGTTTGCCGATCGAGCCAGCGACAGAGACGGAGTTCCGAATCCGACAGCGGCTACAGTACTGGCAGCGGTACCAGTTTTGAGAAAGCCACGACGTGATGTTTCGCAACTCGCTGAATCGTCCGTCGATCTTGAATTGGTTTCATTGTTTTCACTCACTGTCTAATTCTCCCGGTCCAAGTTTGGTTAAGTGGCAGGATTCGTTTCCACCGCATGCAGGAAGAGAACGCGTCCTTTTAGTAACAATATCCTAAATCCTTAGCGATTTGTTGCGAGGCACTGGCTGGCATGAATTCCAGTTTTGTAAATTTTCCCCTATTGAGAGCTCAAAAAACCTGCTAATCAAACCTCATAAATCTTAGGAATCGATTTCGAAAGCGGCAGGCTCCAATGTTTTCCATGAGCTCAAAATTCAACATTCTAGTAATTGTGTTTGGCGTTTTTGCGTTTTTCCATGCAGGCACCATGCGAACCGCGAATGCTCAGACGTTTACACCAGAGAATTTCACAGATCAACGATTCGAGCAATATGAACAGCAGCTCAACGCGATCCTGAAAACTCGACGTACCGAAGAACGGAAATTCGTCTCCGATCTTGTGCTCAATGTCCGCGCAGGAAAACTGCCTTCAAAGCTGATTCAGACGAGCTTCAAATGGGTTCAGAAGAAGCGTCCTGACACGAACTTCCCATTCATCTATTTCGAAAAAGTGCTCCGCATCCAAGCGACCAAGGCTGGCATCCCCAGCACGATTCCGGCATACGATTTTGGAATCTACCGCAAGTTTGACAACGGAGTCCGACAGTTCACTCGGGGCGGCTCACCGACGACACAGGGTCCTGGGCTCAGCTCCGACCAGACAACTTTTTCTCGCTAATATATTTGCCCTTCATCACACTCTTCCTAATGGGTTCAGACGCGAGGAACGAGTTTTGAAGTTGCTCTATATCGGCCCATCCCGAAGGGATTCAAGCTATTAGCCGGTGATAAGCGCATCGCCATCACCGGATTCGGTCGAAAGCAAACATGATCCCGAAGCGATCACAGCGCGCGATTGCTGCGATCCCTTCGGGATCGAATCGTGCATCCTTGGCGTTCCGGAGGTGGTCGCTGCGCTCGACCTCCGGCTAATGGCTGAAATTCCTTCGGAATAAAAATGTTTGCAACTTTAAAACGCGCAAGCGAGGTGCTGCTCGATCCTCGCTCACGCGTCAGGTTAAAATCACTTGGCTCCGATTCGCTGAACGTCGTTGTGTTTATCGGCCCATCCCGAAGGGATTCAAGCTATTAGCCGGTGATAAGCGCAGCGCCATCACCGGGTACGGTCGAAAGCAAACATGATCCCGAAGGGATCACAGCGCGCGATTGCTGCGATCCCTTCGGGATCGAATCGTGCACCCTTGGGGTTGCGGAGGTGGTCGCTGCGCTCGACCTCCGGCTAATGGCTGAAATTCCTTCGGAATAAAAATGTGTGCAACTTTAAAACTCGCAAGCGAGGTGCCGCTCGATCCTCGCTCACGCGTCAGGTTAAAATCCCTTGGCTCCGATTCGCTGAACGTCGTTGTGTTGAACACCAAGCCAACTTGCCGCACACCTGCCGATTGTCAATTCTGCCCGATAAAGTTACCTTCTTACAACAAGCAACTCGATCGTTCTCGTGCAGTAAACAAACATGATCCCGTATCCCAATCCATCCGATTTGCCGGACTCACAGCGGATCGTCATGACCGGAATCGGTTTGACATCCCCTAACGGCAACAGCCTCGCCGAAATGCGCGATGCCGTCCTCAACGGACGCAGCGGAATCACCGACTACGAAATTCGCTACTTCGGCAAAACGGTCGCCGGAGTTTGCGACTTCGACGTCAAGAAACATCAATCGCGAAAAGATGCTCGTCGCGGAACTCGAGCCGGAAGCATTGGCGTCTACTGCAGTCACGAAGCCGTCGCCGATGCTGGCCTCGACGTGGAAGCGATCGACAAGAGTCGCATCGGTGTTTATGTCGGAATCACCGAACACGGCAACGTCGAAACCGAAAGCGAAATCTACGAGATCAGCCAATACGAGTACGATTGTCAATATTGGACACATCACCACAACCCGCGAACCGTCGCTAACAATCCTGCCGGCGAAGTCGCCCTCCACATGGGCATCACCGGTCCGCACTACACCATCGGAGCCGCATGTGCCGCGGGCAACGCGTGCTTGATTCAAGCCGTGCAAATGTTGCGGTTGCATGAATGTGATCTTGCGATCGCCGGTGGCATCTCGGAAAGCATTCACACTTTCGGAATCTTCGCTGGATTCAATAGCCAAAACGCTCTGGCCACTCATAGCGATCCGACGAAAGCTTCTCGCCCGTTCGACAAAGACCGCAACGGTATCGTGGTCTCCGAAGGTGGATGTCTCTATATTCTCGAGCGGTTGGAAGATGCCAAAAAACGTGGTGCCAAAATCTACGCAGAGATTGTCGGTTACGGAATGAATACCGATGCAACGGACTTTGTTTTGCCCAACGCCGAACGACAAGCCCAGTGCATGCGTATGGCTTTAGAAAGAGCGCACTTGAATGCAGATCAAATTGATATCGTCAGCACGCACGCGACAGCAACCGGAATGGGAGACATTTTGGAAGCCAAAGCCGTTCAGGAGGTCTTCGGACAGTCGAAAAAAACGTTCGTAAATAACACGAAAAGCTTTATCGGCCATACGATGGGAGCCGCTGGTGCGTTAGAATTAGCGGGCAACTTACCGTCCTTTGACGATGGCGTCGTGCATCCGACCATTAATGTTGACAACATGGATCCGGAGATCGAACTTACTGGTTTGGTCGCAAACGAGTCTCGCGAAATCGGGAAAGTTGAGTATATTTTGAACAGCTCGTTTGGCATGCTGGGGATCAATTCGTCCCTGATCGTCAAACGATTTTAGAACAAACACACTAAGTTAGAGAAATTCGGAGTCAGGAAATGGTCCCCGCACAAATCCGCACAGCAATCATCGACATCCTCGCTGACATTGCACCGGATGAAGATTTGACAAATCTTAAGGACGAAGTTTCGTTCCGCGATCAGATGGAACTCGATTCGATGGACTTTCTCGATATCGTGATGGAACTTCGCAAGCGTTACAAAGTTCAGGTTCCCGAAGAAGATTACACGAACCTCGATTCGATGCACTCGACGGTAACTTACTTGACGCCGAAAATGGTTGCTTGCGGAGCCTAGTAGGAAATTGCATGGACTGCCGCAAGGCTCCATCATTCGGAAAGATACGCAAGTTGATAATGCCAATCACAACCCGAAGCGTGAGCGAGGCACCAGCTGCACCTCGCTAACGCTTCGGGTTGTGATT
>CALLUY010000128.1 GCA_938010615.1 uncultured Pirellulaceae bacterium
CCGTTGAGGATGCTGCCAGCATCCTTTTATGCAGCCGGACGCTGGCAGCGTCCGCAACGGCTGGCTAACCAAGTTCAGCGATGAATTCACTCGAAGTCATTGGTTTCGAAAACATCGGAAAGTCAAACTTGATCGCGTTATGATGTTCCTCGCTGGATGTCGCCGCGACGCAGTCAGTAAGCGTTACGACTTCGAATCCATTTTCATACGCGGTTCGCATCGTTGACTCGACGCAGCAATTGGTCAAAAATCCACCAAGCACAACCGTTTTGATGCCTTTGCTGTGCAGGATGAATCCAAGGTTGGTGCTGGCGAATGTGTCGAGCCCCCGTTTGCCTTCGATCACGATATCAGTCTCATGTGGCGCGAGCGAGTCAATGATCTCCGCTCCCCAGCTTCCCTTGACGAACGCTTTTCCGTCGACGACGCCCTTTAGAATTCCGTAGGGATGACGCGTCAATTCCGCATATCCGGGAGAAAACATGATTGGGGCGTGCATGATGGAAACGCCCTTGTCCCTCGCACTGGCCACAACGTTGGCCGTGTTGTCGAGCATATTCGTTTCGGCGATGACAGCCTCAACGGCGCCGTGAAGCACGCCGCCCTCAGACGCGAATTCGTTTTGATATTCGATCAGGACAACGGCTGTTTCGTCGGGAGCAAATGGCATCTTGAACCTGCATCGTAAAAAAAGTTTTCCGCATTTGTGTACGCGAAAACTTGACCGCATGCCGGACAAAAAGTCAACCAGTACTGGAGTGCCTGGAGAGCATCTCAAACCAAAGTAGCACGACTCTCCGAGTCGTTTGGAACGGCAAAACAAGACTCGGAGAGTCTGTGAATTTTTACATCCTGTGTTTGTAGTACCGACTTTAGGCGGAATCGAGCTTGAGCGCAGTGGAGGAATTCCGGTTAAAACCGGTACTACGAACGGCGCTAATGCCTTAGTGAAGCACACGCCAAATAGATTCACAGTCTCGGAGAGTCAGGCTACTATCGACGATCCGCGCTTGAAATGCCCTCTACGCCAAATCGACTTGAGCGCCTTCGGGCACAACGGAAATCGTGCTCGCTGGAAGTTCGTTGGTTTTTGCATGGAGTACATGCTCTTTCATGGTCACGCAATGGAAATGCTTCTGTAGCATTGCGATGCATTCAGTCATCAGCTGAACTTTCTTTTCGGTAGGTTCGCCCATCGTCGGAAAGAAATGCATTTCGTCGTCATCTTCTCGCCCCATGAAGTCGAGAGGATGCAGCAACAAGTGTGGCTCAACCGACATCAGCTTGCAAAGCTTGAGCGCAATCCAAAAATAGAATTTCGCGAGCGTCGTTGAAATTTGCGCTAGGAACAAAAGGTAACTGCCATGAATCGGCAAACGAAAGATCGGCATTGTCGTCACTGGCATCTCGACGATGCTGCGGCCTCGCCAGCTGAAGCTGTATGGGTTCAGCGTTTTGAATCCGTCTTTGAATCGCCCGAACAATTCTTTGCGATCATCTTTCTGATCTTTCGAAAGTCCGGAAGTCCAAAAATAGTAAGCTCTGGCAACCGGTCCTAGGAACGTTGGAAAAGAAGTTCCGTCGTAGAGGTAGCCGCGTCGCATCAGCGTTCGCAGGACTTCATCCGAAAGGCTAAATCCGGGACCTCGAAATCCGACAGGCATTTGACCCGTAAGCTTGACAATGTTGTCCTCGGTTTTTTGGAACTCTTCTGCGAGTTGATTGGGACCGTAGAGGTGCAACCACGGTTCGTGATTGAACGAGTGATTTGCGACTTCGTGACCCGCGTCAGCAATCATCTTCAATGGAGCATGATTGACCTCATGTTCTAGATCTTGCCCAATGATAAAGAACGTGATCTTCAGGTCGCGTTGTTCGAGGATGTCAAGAATTCGAGGAACGACCTTCGGAAAGTAGGTCGGAAACGACTCCCATTTGGGATCTCCGTGCGCCTTCATGTAGGCCCACTTGTTGTCGAGGTCGAGAGAAATGCTGGCGATTGGTTTCATGGTGATAATCTTGTGGAGTAGCAGAGGTGGTATTGTACAAAGAGCCGTAGGAGATGAAAGCGTTTTGTTTTCGCTCAGATCGCCTGCCCCTTGAGCGAACCAATACTTCCCGCAATCGCATGATTTCGCGAGGCAACGATCTTTTCCACCGCTTCATGCAAATACGCAGCTGAATTTTCTGGCGAGATATGAGCAACTGCTTTTTTCGCTTCGGCGCCCATCTCTCGAATCCTCGACTCGGTCGTAGTGAGAGCTCGATCGATTGCGTCTACGATGTCACCATGATCGGTCGGGTCGAAAATCCATGAGTTCTCTGAATCGACGCAGCAGGCTTCAACGGACTGCGCGAAAATACTTCCTAGAACTGGAATTCCAGATGCCATCGCTTCGATCGGCACCAGGCCCCATTCGTCGGCCAACGTTGGGAAAACGCAAATGTCGGCGACTCCGTAAGCTTCGCGCAATTGATCCACATCGCAGTTGCCCAGAAACGTGACGTGCAGATTGTGACTTGCTCGCTCTGCAACGTCAGCTTTCAGGTCGCCCGAACCGGCGATCATGAGTTCGACTTTTTGGTGCGTGTTGTTTGCGCACCATTGCGCCAACGCATCGGAAAAATGTACGATCCCTTTGCGTTGACTGATCGAGCCGCAATAAAGCAATTTCGTTGTTTCCGGTGGTTGGTTCGAGTTGCCTTTTTTTGATTCACCTTTGAAAACAGTTGCTTCGTTGATGCAATATGGGAAATGGAACATGCGATCGTCTTTAACGCCTAAGGACTTCAGGTAGCGTTTGCAACTTGGGCCGTTGTAAGTGAAGTAGTTGACTCCGCGACGGAGCAGTTTTCGCACGATGCGTCGCAGGATCCCTCGCTCGGACTCAATGTGTTCGGACATGTTGCCGATCATCACGACGGGAACTTTTCGTTTGAACGTTTTGTATATCATGGTCAGCATCGTACGAGCACCCATTTCATACGACATGATCAGATCGGGTTTGAGTTCTCTCAGTCGCCACGGCGTATCAATCGGGAAATGAATGAAGTTTGATTCGGAGAAGCCGGTTGAGTGTCGCCAATTGGCAGTCCACATAAAGTTGCGTTGGACACGAACGTCCAGACCTTCCCATTGAGCTTCCCAGTCGCGATCAGGCTCCATCGGAACCGAAAGTAGGATCGTTAGCTTGCGGACCTTTCGAGAGAATTCGCGTAACGCCAAAACGTGATGGACTCTGAGATAATTGATCAGAATCACCACATGCAAATCCGTCACTTCTCCAGCTGAGTCATTCAGGTTGTCTGCGTTTATGTCGAGGGAGTTCATGATCCCTCCAATCTTATATAACGACTTGGCTCGCTTGGTTTAATTTCTGAGCGACTAAGGAATGCCACGGAAGGGTCGTCCGCCAATAGCGGCCACGCAAGCGCTAAAACCAAGAGCATCGTTGGCAAGCCAGCGAGGGTTGAGAAGATGACATTCTCAAAAAGTCCGTTGACAACAATAAACGCGATGATCGTATCGGCGAGCGGATGTCCGTAGTAAATCATCGCGCGCAGTCTCCCGAGGAGCATCAGGAGCCCAGCGATACCTGCGAAAATTCCCGCGCTAAATGTGATGTTTAGAAGCAAATTGTGTGTGTAGAGAGAGAATTCCTGAAAGTAGGACGCTTGAGTTGCGGCTCCATAGCCGGTCGCTGGTCGCTCCTTAATCAGTCGGATGGCGTGCGCCCAAATATCCAGCCTTCCGGTCGCGGTTGTCAATTCTTCGGTGTCATCTGACTTGGACAACAACTGCAGCTTGGAAGCAAGTTTTTCTCCAAGGTCCATTTGCGTGCTCAATACCAACAAACCCAATAAGCCAGCGATTCCGAGAAAGAGGTAAGTCGGAATGAACTTTTTCTTGAGATAGATGTGGCGATATCCTACCAGTAGGGATAGCCCACAGGCCATCAAAGATGTCCGTGAGAAAGAACTGAATAAGGCACCGAGAGCCAGAATCCCGACAGCGAAAATGAAGATGTTTCGTTTCTTGTAACTGAAGCCCAAGATCACGGCCAAGACAAATGTCAGTCCAGAATACTGTCCCAACGTGTTCGCATGGGCCAAACCGCTCATTCGGTATGCAAATTTTCCGTTTGTAATTGCCTCTTTGAGGACACCAATTTCAGGGAACGCGAAGTAGGCAATCCACGATCCAAACACGAAAAAGCCCATTCCGCAGAACATGGCTTGAACGACCTTGATGGCGCCTAGATGATCCAGCGCAGTAACCATCATCAAGAGAATCGCGATGATCGAGCAACTTGAGACCAACGCGTTGAGAGCAGACGGCGAAAACGGAATCGCGATAAAATAGAACAGGACAAGAATCAGAATCCATGCGACTGGAAACGACATGAGTATCTTGCGAACTCGAGGGCGAGTCAGAACTCCATGGACCCCATAGAGGCCACTCACTCCCAACATGCCTAGCTTGGCTAGAACTTGTGGGTCGAGCCCAACTTCTTCTTTGTCGACAACGTTGACAAGGTTCAGAAACGCGCACCCAAAAACGGAGGCCCAGGCAATGAGGTCAAGCAATGGCGTGCCGGCAACATCCTCTAACTTTCGAGAAAGTGAGACGGGTTGAGTCTCATTGGATTTTGAAGCGACAGTCACCATTTTTGTTTGCTCTCAATGGAGCGGTTGATCAGTTATTAAAATGTCAGCCAACGAACGAAGACTTGCTACGTGTGGCTGACGATAACGAACAAAAAATGGGAGCTGTTTTTTGCCGGATTGAACTAGACGGAGCCTTTATGCATGACAACAACCATTGCCGTTTCGCCAATTAGTCGCATGTCGTACCAAAATCCACGCTGTTGAATGTAATCAAGGTCCATTCGCATCCATTCAGCGAATTTGACGTCACGTCCACCGCGGGCTTGCCAAGTGCAAGTCAAACCAGGCAGGACCGTCAGCCGCTGACGCTGCCACGGAAGGCACTGTTGAGATTCGCTAACTGGTAAAGGTCGTGGTCCGACGAGCGACATGTCACCAGTCAAAACGTTAAAAAGTTGAGGCAGTTCATCGATGCAGGATTTGCGAAGGTACTTTCCGAGCCCCGTTACCCGAGGATCGTTTGTCAGTTTGAAAGCTGGCCCATCCTGTTCACTGTGCTTTCGAAGGCCATCCTTCTTTTGCTCAGCATCGACGCACATGGTGCGGAATTTGAGAATGTGGAAAACCTTCCCGTCTTTTCCTTCTCGTTCCTGACGAAAGAAAACGGGACCGCTTGAAGTCAGTCTGATCGATGCCGCAGCCGCGAGCAGAAACGGGGAAAGAACCACCAGTCCGGCACCAGCCCCCAAGACGTCGACGGCACGTTTCCAAATTGGAGTCTTTTCAGTTTCACAGAAAAGCACGTGGACGCCTGTTCCGCCAGTCAGCGAAGGTTTTGGTTGCGTGAGTTTCTTTGGTCGGACCATTGTCGCGACGCCACCGCGGCTGGCGGATGGATTGTAAGAGCTAAATTTTGGTCCGCCCAAGTTCCGGTTGGCAGAACTTCCAAAATCATCTGAAGGTGAACTCTTCCAGTCGTCATTGCGGCCGTTGAGCCCCTTGTCGTTTGAGTTTGGCGTTGTGTAGGTACCCAAAAGTCGATCGTCCCAAGGGTAGATCGAAACATCTACTTTTAGCTCAATGCTGTTTTCTTCTGCAATCTTGACCAACGAATCACAGACTTGCATCGCTCCTTCGCGGTTGGTTTCAGGTAGAAGCGTCGCCAGCTTCATTTGATGCCAGCCGATCGTGTCGGAAACGCGAAGTCGCGATTGGAAAGAGTGAATCAAGGTATCGAGAAGTTCGTCGGTGACTTTGTGGTCACAGAAGTCCAGCGAAACAATCGCAAACTCAGGTTTGTCGTCACGACGATTAGCGCGCTCAATTTCTTTGTCGATTTCCAGCTGGAATCGAGCCGATGTCGCTACGTTGCCGTAGCCGGCTGGAGGTTTGATTCGAGAAAACGGTCGAGTCAACCTGCCAAGCAGGCCTTCCCGTTTCCGGCGGTTTCGAATAATCATTTTCAATCCGTTTGATTGGGTTCAAAAGAGGTGGATCAAGGTGAGTTTTTTTATTGTTTGTTGATGACCATTCCAACAATTGGAACGCCAAGAGACTGCATCGACTTGCGGAAACGAGTGATCAGCTTCTGATCGATATGGTTCGCTTCTACAGTGAGGATGATGCCATCAAGAGACGGAGCAATCGAGTGGCAGGCAGTTAAGTTACTGGCCATCGGCAAATCAAATACGGTATATCCATAATCAATGAAGCTGCGATTCATCATCGCAGGCAGTTCATCGAACGGAAGTTCAAGTGAAATGTGTTCATCGACTTGGCCGCAACCAAGTACATCGAGATCGCGGATCGGCGTTTGTGTGACAACTTTCTCCATCTCAGTGATGCCCGTAAGCAATTCACTGAGACCGTGTTGGCGAGCGTTTCCGAGGCGTCGAGTGATGAAGTGTCGTCCGAAGTTGCTTTCTACAAGCAGCACTTTGGATCGGGCAACTGACGTCATGGCGACGGCCAGATTGTAAGCCACCGTGCTATTGCCAGCGCCACGCGTCATGGAAGTGACACCAATGGAGCAAGGTCGGGAAACGGAGCCATTGGATTTGGCCCATTGTGTCGTTTGTCGAGCCAGCGAAAGGAAGTGCCGTCGCAGGCTTGAGCTTGGAGCGACGCCCATTCGTTTTGCACGTTGACGATCGCGAACATCTGATTCGGTTGCGTTTTCGGTCGGCATTAGTTCACCATGTTTCTGCTGGAGTAGACTCGAGGGAGTGTGACAAGGATCGGCATCTCAAGGATCTGTTCAACGTCAACTTCGTTCAACGAAGGACTCAGATGATTTCGCTCACAGAACATGGCAGTCGCCAAGCCGGCCAGCAGACCAAGAATTATTCCGATGGGGAGAAACAAACTTCCGCGAGGGCTCGCGTGCTTAAGGATGAACGTAGGATGTTGAGCAACGACCAGCGTCGAAAGATTACTTTCGTCAAGGCTCAAGCTCGCCAATGATTCACGACCTTTGGTGACATACATGTCACGGTCCTGTCGCACGTCGGAAATTCGACGCTGTAAACGGTCCGCGTCAACTTCGGCGCGGTTCATTTCGATCGCCTGTTTTTGAGCTGCTGCCAGTCGGCTTTTTAGCATTGCCAGCTTCGCTTTGGCACCAATATATTGTGTTTCTGACCGAACTAGGTCGGTCTTGACCTCAGAGTAGACTTCGTTGATCGCGGTTTGAGATTCGGTGCGATCGTCTTTCATCTTTCCGAGACTTGTCCGCATTTTTGCCAACCGAGCATCAATCTTCTGCACTTCGGGGTGACTGGTCCTGTACTGGGAAAGCAAGCGATCCCGCTCACTCTGGAGTCGGAACATTTCGACTGTCGCGTCATCGCCTGATTTTCTTTCGACGCCTTTCGTTTGCAAAGTGACTGTCGATGGAGTGTTGGTGATTACCTTTTTCAGCGCTTTGATTCGCTGTTCCGATTGAGCGACTTCAACGCCGGTTGTGACAATGTCTTTTTCAAGCGACCCAATGATATCCTGAAGCGTGTTCCGGGCAGCTCCGATCGACAGAACTGAATGATTTTTGCGGAATTCTTCTAGCTTCGACATCGCGTCTTCAAGGTCGTCGTCGGATTCTTTGATCTTCTCTGCGAAAAACGCAGTCGAACCGGTCACGCCATGCATTCTCTGGTGGACGCCGCGAGCTTCTTTGATGATTTCGTTAATGATCTCTTGGGCCAGTCGCGGAGAGTTTGCCTTTACATATAGCGAAATAACTGAAGTCTTTTTCGTATTGTGAACACTGAGCGCTTCGGAGAGCTCGTTCGTAGCCAGCTCAATCCTTTTAAGTTTGTTGTACTCTTCCTCACTCATCTCACCATCTTTGGCTCCGCTTCCCTTCAGGAATGACGGAACCGAAATGCTTGGGAGGAGGCCATCGAACGGGCTCTCGAGAATTCTCTCTGCGCCGATGTTTCGGACGACAGACTCAAGAACCTCACGACTCTTAAGGATTTCCTCGACAGACTTGATTTCCGTCTCACGAGTGTCCTGAATTGAAACGCCCATGCCTTGACCATTGGCGGCGATCACTGGAGATAGGTTGGTTTCGGTTCTTGTCATCTGCACGTGTAGTTTTCCTTCCGACCCGTAACTTCTGGGCCAGATTAGAAATAGTGCCATGACCAAGCAGAACACGGTCAGAAAAACCAGGAAGCCCCTAGTTTTGTGACGCATCACTGCGCCGAAAATCTGTGTCAGTGTGAGCTGAGCGTCGTTCATTTGGTACTTGTCCGCAAAGAGGTGATCGCGATTTAGTTGCGAGTCAGCCATGGGTATTAATGTTAAAACCCAAAGCCTTAAGGTCTATGAAAATCAGAGATTCACCTAGGTCAAATTCGAAAGCTCAGTCTATCGAGGAAAGTTCCGACTTCAAGAGAAAAATGACGGCTTTACCGACTTTAACGCTTGTGAAATGGTGGTTTAGGGAATCAGAAGCACCTAAGCGGTAATTCAGAAATGGGTGAAATACTCGGTCGCTTTGCGTATTCTGGGACGCTTGGGAGAATGGCTGCCGTTGTCGTGCGACTTGGGGTCAGAATATTGCTAAGACAAAGATTCTATCCAGTAGCTCATACTGGACAGGTCGTTCGATTGGATATCCGGGTTTTTTTTGTTAAGAAGTTCACTGGAATCGCCGCCTGTCTCAACGGCCAAAACCTTGGCTCCGATTGAACGACCGCAGCGAATGTCATTGACGGTATCTCCGATCACCCAAACCTTCGATTTGTCAAATCGTTCACCCAAGAATTCTTCAGCAGCACGAACTGCTTCTGCGGCCACGTCGTTGCGGTCGCTGTGATCGTCTCCGTATCCGCCAAACAGAAAATACTCACTCAGTTCGAAGTGTTCCAGTTTGATCTGAGCGGCTTGCTTCCCGTTGCCCGTCAGGATTCCCAGTGCCACATTGGAGTGCTCGTTCAGTTGGTCTAACAGTTCAAACACGCCCGGAAGAACTTCTCCATGATTTTTCTTCAACGACGTTTTCAATAGATCACAGTAGGTTTGGGTAAATCCAGAATGATCAGCGTCGGTGTCAATGTTCAGTTGGCCAAATAGCTCGGAAATGATGCCTCGATCTGTGCATCCGTGGACGGAGACTCCGGGGATCTCTGTGTGACCGTAATGTTCGACAACCGCCTGTCCCATCGCTCCCATTCCCACGCCGTTGGTTCGAATCAACGTGCCATCAATGTCAAAAAGGAGAGTCCACATTTTGCTTGTGCCGATCATATTTGTTTTTGGGTTGAACCTTCAAAGCCTAATCCAAACAAAAGAAAATTAGAAGAATGGCAAATTCAACGAAAGATTAAATCACCCACTCGAGGGTTTCGTTCGTGCAACTACTCAATGTGATCATCTGGTAAAATGGGAAGATGTTCCACACTATTTCAACGCGCGCTTTTAGTCTGTCGAGTTTGGTTTTCGCGACTGTCTGTGTTTCGGGTTTGCAGTTGGTTGCCTTCCAGGAAGGCATCGAGAATCAAGAGCGATCAATCGACCAATGGGTCTCGCAATTGTCTGATCCGCTTCCCGTTCGCCGCGATAAGGCAGAGGCAGCAATTCTTGCGTTCGGTGATGCTGCGTTGCCCGCTCTTGAGCGAGGATTGCAAGGAGGAAGCTTGGAGGTACATGATCGGTGTCAGATATTAAGGCAGAGACTCGCGCGACGGAAAAGAGATCGCATTTCAAAACAGTTTCTTGATCCCGGCACAAACGCTGAGGAGCTTGCGCAATTCGATGCTTGGCCGTACTTCAGCGAGTTTGTTGGCAATGATGATGTTGCACATCGAGAGTTGTTCCTTGATATGTGCGACAGCATCCCATTGTTATTTGAAGACTATGGATTCAAGTCAGGGCTTTCGGCGACGGCGCTTAAAAATTCGGCGAGGATGACGCTCGTTCCAGACCGGCACTACACGGCATCGGCGAGTGTCCTTACGGTCGCCTATCTTTTTCTCGCTGATCTCGCTGGGAAACAGCACGCCCAGGAGTCGTCATCGGAACCGCTATTCAACGATGTGGAGATACTGGAAGCCGTCAACTTCATTTCCAATCCGGACAACAGCCAAATTATCCGCAACGGTTCTTATCGGTCGATCGTCGAAGAGGCGACAGTAAATTGGATTGGGGCTAATTCGGTACGCGACAGAATTCCCTCCGAACTGAAATGGAATTTGATCTTCCAGACTCGAAACCCAGCACTGATCGAACAGGTGGCGGTTGGCTACGATTCGTTTTCGGTTTCTGAAAAACTAAAATTTCTTGACATTCTTTCTATCCTCGCGAGTGAAGGCGCGGACAAGGATTCGGCGACTTGTTTAAAGTTGCTTGAGAAGCCAATGGAAGACGAAAGTAAAGTGTTGGATTCGAGATATCGAAAACGACCAGCGGAAACAGTCGTCGTTCGAGTTCGAATGCTGGCAGAAGCAATCGCGACGAATGCACTTGTTCGGGAGCCCGTGGAGGCGAAAAAGATTGAGCTGGAAAAAGTCTTTGGGGATTTTCCGCTTTCGAGCGCAGGGTTTTTGGTGCTTCAAGGTGGTGAAAGCCGTGAAATGCTGTCGCAACAACTTCTTTCTCGCAAGCGGGAGCGGGAACAGGTAGAATAATGGTGTGTTTAGGCAACACACTACGGAACAAAAGAAATGGAAACGGGGTTTAGTTGAATATGGAATTGAAGATGTAAGCAACCGATGGGGTGAGCGATGCAGTCTACGAACCACGATCATGCTAGAGCTGTCAAAAACAGAGCAAGGCTCTCCAAACGCGCGAAACGTGTTCCTCAAAATGAGAGGTCGAAAACGCAACGACCGGTGAAGCCGCACTTCACCGCTCGATTCTCCGAGATGGTTTTGATTAACTTCGAAGCCGATTCCAAACTGCTGAAAAAGATCACTCCAAAAGGTCTTGAGCCAGATCTGTATCAAGGCAAAGGGCACATAAGCTTGGTCGCCAAAACGGTCCGCAAGGTGAGATTTAAAGGCTTGCCCGTGATTCGTGATTTCGCCTCGGTTGGACTGCAGCTCTATGTCCGCGAACCTCATGCCGATGGCGATCGCTTTGGCACTTTCTTTCTAAAGCAATACGTGCAGCGTTCGATGGCTGCTTGGCTGATGAACAAGCTGACGCGGTGCGAGATTTCGCAAATGCCGATGAAGATGAAGAAAAACAAAGTTCCTGTAAACCGTCCACCAGACTTGCAGTACCTTTGGAAAGTTCGCGAACGTTGGAACGATATTCGAATTCGTGGCCGCAGTCGCGTAAAAGAGGTTCGGCCGGATACAAAACTTGAGTACGTTTTGCGGCATGCCGATCGCTACATGGTCAATGACAAAGGCATTTGGCGATCACGGTTGTCGACGCCAGAGTGGGTCATTTGGGACGTCGCTCAAGCGAAGTTTGACTGCGATGTTGAGCGTTTGTTTGGCTCGCAATTTGTGAAGGCAATGGCGAAAAGACCGGCTTCCGTTTTCCTGTCACGCGGGAATGAAGTCGCGATTTCCAAGCCGGAATTGGTTCAACCTGCCTGATTGTGAAACAAATGGTATAGTTTCGGGTATCCAAAGTAGGCTGCTCGATTCAATTACTTAACTTCTGGTTCCATTATGTCAAAGCCGGTTTCTTCTCGCATTGGTTTTTGCGTTTCTCTTATCGCTGCTTTTTTTGTTCAACACCTCGTTGTCGGCGCTCAGCAAACAACTGAAAAACAGGTTGACGAAAAGGAGCAGGTAGAAGCAAAGGCGAAAGTGGCGTCGCCCAACGCCCGGTTCTTGCGAATTCGACGCGATCAGAAAGGTCGACCGGTTGCGATGGAAACCAGCGTCGTTCGCTATCAAATGAAGAATAAGGACGGCGAGACCGTGATCGTTGATTTGATCGGCGCGGTTCATGTTGGGGAAAAGCAATATTACAAATCGCTCAACAAGCAATTCGAAAAGTATGAATCTCTGTTATACGAGTTGGTTGCTCCGGAAGGCACCGTGATTCCCAAAGGCGGTCGCGTTGACGACGGAAGTATTTCTTTGAATCCGATCGGTGGCATTCAAAAAGGGTTGAAGAACCTTTTGGATCTTGAGTTTCAGCTCGAGAAGATCGACTACACCAAAGATAACTTTGTTCATGCCGACATGACGCCTGAGGAATTCGGCGAGAGCATGGCGGAGAATGAAGAGAGCCTCGGCGGTTACGCATTGAAAGCAATGGGACAAAGCATGGCCATGCAAGCTTCCGGAAAAGATTCAGGAACTGCTGGAATGATCATGGCATTATTTTCTAGCGACAAATCTCTGCGGATGCGACGTGTGATGGCTCAGCAGATGATTGACATGGAAGCTGGGCTCGCGATGTTCGAAGGTAAAAACGGATCAACGATTATCAATCACCGTAACGCCAAGTGCATGGAAGTCCTCAAGCGAGAGTTGGCTGCGGGCAAGAAGAAGATTGCAATTTTTTATGGCGCTGGTCACTTGCTTGACATGGAAAAGCGACTCATTAGCGACTTTCAAATGAACGCGGGTGGTCAAAAGTGGTTTCCAGCTTGGACGCTGACCAAGCGTAAATACGAACGATAGTTTGTGTCGCTCGGTTCTCCGAACCGATGGCGGGCGGAATGAGGCGTTCAACCATGGCCGGAGTTGCGTTTGACAGAAAGCGTGTTTCCCCGGCTCGCTACCAGCTCGGAGAGCTGGGCGACATTCGGTTCTCCGAACCGAAAGCGTGCCGTAAAAAAATCCAAAAACGCGGACTTTTTCACCCCAATTCGATTTTTGCCAATAAGCATCACCCTTCCGCGAATACCAGTCAAACAACACTTGGTGAGGAAGGGAAAATGAAAACTAAAGCTCAAACTAAATCGGGTTCGCCACGCAAGCCAATCGTCCTCTACGATCACTTGCCAGGCATTCTTGCCGGATACCCGGCAGTACTGTTTTCGGTGCTCGGAGTCGTGTCGCTCTGGTCGGGCGCTGACCCGCACATGATGTTCTGGCTCGGACTCAGCATCATGCTGGTCTGGTACGTGGCCTTCCGGTTCAACATGCCAAAGAGCAAATTCTGGTTGATGTTCGGCCTGTTGGGAACCTTTATCGGGATCCCGGTAGCACTCGAAATGACCGGAATCATCCGCCCGTTCTACTGGCTTGGCTGGTTGCTGGGCACGATGACGCCGGCGGTCAACACAGGAGCATGGTTCGTGATGGCGATCGTGTTCGGAGTCATCTGGGCCGGTAACTTGGTCTGGAGCCGAACACACCTCAAGGTGACGATCGACGAATCCGGCCTGACGCTGAACCGTATGGGCGGCAAAGGAGAACGTTTCGAACTGATCGGACTGAAAACCGAGAACGAACCGCTCGACTATCTCGAGTTGTTCCTCTGCGGAGTCGGTTCTCTTTCGCTCAAAACGCGAATGAACAAACCGATCTTCAAGATGCACCGGGTGATTGGCCTGTACCGCACGCCATGGTTCCCGTTCTTCAAGAGCAAGTTGGCTCGCATCGAAGAGATGCTCAGCTATCAAGGCAAAGTCTACTCGGTCGAATCCGATCGACTCGACGCTGCCGAAATGGCTGACGCAGACGGAATGGATTTTGACGACGAACTATTCGGTGAAACGGCAAGTGAATTCGAAGAGTTCGACACGGCGGAATCAAGCATGTAACTTGGCTGCAAACGCCACTAACAAGCTCGGGCAGCGATTGCCCGAGCTCTTTTTTTGCCCAGCTTTTTCGCCCAGCTTATGTCCACAGCAAAGGTTTGTTGTAGTTGTTGCGGAATCTCAAAAGATCAAAGATGTCAACATTGCCATCGCCATTGCCATCGAATCTGGCATCAAAGTTCGTGTCGCCGTCGGACTGCAAATAGGTATTTCGGAAGCCCAAAAGATCGAACACGTTGACCAATCGGTTCCCATCGGCGTCGCCGTAGTATCGATAGAAGTTGTCTGACTCTTGGTCACCGTAGACGAAATCATTACCGGCAACCGAACCGCCCAACAGAGAACCGTCGATCGACAATTGATAGTTGCCGTCCACCAGTGAGCCACCTGCTTCGGTAAGCGATCCGCTGAACGTGACCGTCAGCCTCGAATACCCGGCTGAGTTATCGATGGTCCATGCGAGGTCAACGGCGTCGCCGGATTCACGTTGGATTAGTTCGAAAGCACTAGCTTCCGGGTTGATGACGTGGCTGAAGTCGAGAGTCAAACTGTCTAAGATCGAGTTGCCGTTGTCTTGGCCAAATGTAAAGTTGTCGACTTCAACGAATTCCGCCTCAACCACATTGTGATTCAGAACGTACTCGCCCTCATTGTCGTTTGCGTACACCTTGATCGTGTAGGTTCCAGCGTCGATTGCGGTGTGTTCAATTTGCTCTGAGTGGGATCCGACCAAAGCGCCGCTAGGATCAGTCAGCTCAACTCGAAGCTCGCTGGACGATTGGTCCAAGCCATTATCAAAGAGGTGCGGTCCGGCTCCTGGAAGGTAAGCATCGATTTGAAGTAAGTCGCCAGCGTCCAGATCGATCGTGTAGAAGTCCGAGTCGGCTTCGATGCTAGAGAATGCTAAGTTATCCAGAGGCGTGATGTCCGTTCCAACACCCGCTGCGACCACAAACGCAATCTCAGCGGTGGCGCGAGTGATCGTAAGCGTTTGAGACTGACCCGACGACAGCGCGTTGCTTACGACCTCTTCGAGCAAATTACCTTGTAGGTCGTATGCTCTTAGGAATGCGACATCCGAAGCGTCGTCCGAACCAACGTCGATGGAAACGGATGACTGTAGCGAATTG
Organism: uncultured Pirellulaceae bacterium; assembly: GCA_938010615.1. Lineage (GTDB taxonomy): Bacteria > Planctomycetota > Planctomycetia > Pirellulales > Pirellulaceae > Mariniblastus. Next base: position 14,917 of record CALLUY010000128.1, read on the forward strand.
AAGTCAGCTTGGAATTCCGTTTCAAACTCTCGGAATCCGTTCGACGATGCTGAAGTTGGACCGAAGACGAGTTCCCCCGTTGGTGCTCCAAAGTTGGCGAACGGAGCGTAAATGCCTCCGCCGTCAACGGGATTCGAAAGAGTGACACCTTCAAAGAAGCCATCGATCCGTGCGCCGTTTTCAGCAGCATCAGGATCGCTAGTCCCGGTGGAAAAGCTTGAAACGTGTCCGAAGACACCCGTGTAGTCATCGATCGCCAGCGGGTTTGCCGCATCGTTGGGTTCAACGTCCAGAGCCGCACCACGCGTCACGACAAGGTTGTATTGAGTTTCCAGAGATCCATCGACTCGGGCGTAGAAGGTTCCACCAACTTCATCCGAGAAGCCAGCGATGACGCTGCTGAAGTTGTCAGCGTCGATTCCCGTTTGCAGAACCGTGCCCGAAGCGTCCAGAAGACTCACCGAGATATCGCCGCCGCCCAGAACGGTCGAAGTAGAAATGGTTGCGATCTCGTTGGCCTCGAGGTCAAACTGGAAAACGTCCAGTGCTGACTGTTGTGGGATGAGTAGGATGTTGTCGTAGGCGATTCCGTCATCGGTTGCAGTCCAGTTGTCGTACTGCTGGAACTTGATTTGGAAATCGTTGCCCAACGTGATTCCGGCTTCGTCTGCAATCGTTGCCAAATCGAATGAATGTGTCGTGTAGCTTCCCGCAATGTCGTTGTTGGCGCCCGTCAGCACGGTGAACCAGTTGACTCCATCGGCGCTAACCGACACGCCGTCGCCTTCGGCGCTTCCTGAGAATGTGTCGGGTAGCAGATCGTTTTCATCCGACCATTCAGCACGAGAAAACTGCAAGATTGGAGGCGACGCAGGATCAATGTCGATGCTCAAAATGGCTTCGTTTATGTTGTAGTTGCTTGTTTCGCTGACGTCCATCAACAACGTGTAGCTTCCCTCTGCGGCACTAAATGCATTGGTGACGCGGATGCGACCAACATTCGTAGAAGAAGAGGTTGTCCAGTCCGAACCGAGTGAACCGGATTCAAAACTATCTGCAAAAAACGGAGCAGCACTTTCCAGTTGCGCTGTCACGACGAGCCGATCGATCGAAGTATCAGCACCGAAAGAAACAGATGAAGCTTCGAGATCCTCTGCTTCGGCGAGCGTGTTGTTTGAGATTCCCGTAAGCATTTCAGTTTCAAACGAAGAATTCAAAAGTGAGGTCGCGTCAAAATCTCCTGAACTTCCAGCATCACCAGAGATTGAAAACTCAAACGTTCCGCTTACTAAGATTTCGACGTCCTGCAGCATCGCAGTCGAACCGCTGTTTGATCCAATCAAGTTACCGGACGGGTCGCGGAGCTCGATCGAAGGCGTCAAGCCATTGGAACCAACCACCGACACGGAAAGCTTTTGGCCCGCATCGATGTCAATTGGAATCGTCATCGTTTCACCATCGGCGATCGAGTCAGCAACGTTGCCGCGGTAGACTCCTGCTCCAAGCGAATTCACAGATGCGAAACCGAATGACGGAGCTTCTGGAGCGTAGACGCCGACGGCATCCCAAGCTGCGGCGGTCGCGTGGTGTTGCGGCGAGTCAGCGCCGAAGAGGTCGATCGCGGATTGAATGGCGCCTTCGCGAGCTTCAGCATACGTTGAGCTCTGGTTCAAGTAGACGGTTAGGTTTCGGTAGGCAATGTCTCCAGCTTCCTGGATTCCAATGCCTGCAATGTCGTAGACGTCTCCGTTGTCATTGGTTCCGGCTTCACCCTCTGACAGAATGTAAAACCACTTATTCTGAACGCCCGAGTTGATGTGTACTCCACCGTTGTCTCCGGTTCCTGTGAACCACGAGTCACCTAAATAAGTATCTGGATCGCCGTGGAGGTTGGGGTTCGCCATGCTTCGAAAAGCACCGCTTCCGCCAATGCCAATGTCGTCTCCCATTAACCAGTCATTGGATCCGAGAGCAAAATTTTCGATCGATTCCCCAAAAATATCGGAGAACGATTCGTTGAGCGCCCCTGATTCATTCTGGTAGATCAAGCCGGCGGAATTCCCGGTCACGCCGTGGGCAACTTCATGACCGACAATGTCGAGCGATACCAACGGGCCGTAGCTGGTTCCGTTGCCGTCTCCGTAGGTCATTCGTGAACCATCCCAGAAAGCGTTCACATAGTCTGAGCTATAACTGACGTAGGAACGGAGGATTGCTCCATTTCCGTCATAAGAATCACGTCCGTGCTCTTCCAAGAAATATTGCAACGTTTGCTCGGCACCGAAGTGAGCTTGAACTCCCGTTTGTACGTCGCTGGCGGTGAAGCTGGTCGAACCGCTCGTGATGTCGGACGCATTATTGTAGCTGGTACCATTATTTAAGTCGTACGTTTCGACGCCATTCGTTGCTTGCCTCAAGCGAATTTCGCTGCTCGTATCATCAGCCGTAAATTCAACGGTTCCGTCGTAGAGACTCGTTCCGTCGGCAGCAATATCCGCATGGTGAATCAGGTTGTGAGTTTCAAGGACGTTTCCGGAACTTGCATCGACGAAGATGTGTTGACGTGACAAAGGTGCGACAGCGTAAACATCGAACATCCACGTTAGCTCAAGATTGCCATCGGCCGTCGGGAGGTAAATCAGTTCCCCAGTGGGTGCTTGATCAGAATAGATTGCATGGTCGTGAGCCGAATGCCCATGGTGGCTATGACCCTGAGCAGCAAGGCAGTCGCAGCAGGTGCAATTGTGATCATGATTTGGGTGGTCGTGTTGCAGTGACTCCCACATGTAAAGATCTGCGTCAACGAAGTCCAATGCCGCTTGTAGCCCGGCTTCTTCGCCCAGCAACCTGTCCGCATCGACGTTCTCGTATTCGAGGAACGCTCCACTGACGCTAACGACTTGTTGATCCTTGATGTGAACCGTGTACGTCGCACCTTCGATAGGCACGCCCGCATGATACTGCTGATGTTTTAGATGTGCGAATCCAAGTTCGTCACGATTCAAGCTGGTAAGGAGGAAGAAGTCTTCCCTTGCGACGTCGACGACTTGATTCAAAACGTCGAATCGTTCCTGCATCGGAACGGGGTCGGTCAAAGTCCGAATGAGGCCGCTGCCTTCGTCGAATTGATAGTCCGAAGCGAACAGATCGGCGGCTAAGAGTTTGCGATCTTCAAGAAGCTCGTAGGTGTTGCTGGCTGATGGCTGACTCTGCCTCGACGATGAGCGTTTTTTCATTGCGATCCTTGAAGATAGATAGTTGTTGAAAAAGTGTCTTTCGCGGTTCCCATCGTACACCAAGACCAATCCTAGATCGAGCACAGTCAATGACTGGTTTCTTAAGTTAATATCCCCATTTCAGTCACCACGGCATCCAGTTCGACGTCATGGCTTTTCGAGTCGATCGTTTTGATTCGTTGAAGTTCGTATGCCAATCCGACAAGGATCGTTTCGCGGGACTTTGTGGCAATGTTGTTAAGAAACGCGAAAGTTCGATCGTAGTAGCCGCCGCCAACGCCAAGCCGATTTCGTTGCCCGTCAAATGCAACCAGAGGCGTGATCACCAGATCAAGATCCGTAGGTGAAATCGAATCGACTGAAGCTTCCGGTTCGCGGATGTTGAATCGGTTGTTGCTGACTTCGGTGTCCCTCGTCCAAGCTTCGAACTTCAAGGGTTCCGATTTGGCAACGATGACGGGAACGAAAACTTGCTTGCCGTCCAAGATTGCTCTGTCCATCAATGGCAATGGATCGGCTTCTCCGTTGAACGGCAAATAGGCCGCGATCCGATCCGCATTTTGATACCACTCAAGATCGACGATAAGCTCAACGAACTTTGCGCTCGCCTGCATTGCGTAAGGCTTGGGGACCGCCTCGCGTGATTCGCGAATGGCTTTGCGAATTTCTTTTGGGTTCTGGTTGGATCTCTTTTTCAAGTTATTTTCTCGGCGTTGTCTTACTAACGGCTATCGTTGCCGCAACGCGTTAACAACCTGCAAGCGAATCGCTCTGAGAGCAGGAAACAGTCCGCCGATCAATCCCATTGCCAGCGCGAGAATCATGCCTTGAGCTAACACTTTTGGACCGAAGCTAAATGAAAAAGTAACTTCGCTGAACGTCGATCCCTGTGTGCCTCCGGTAAGTCCGTTTAGCGGAACCGTCATCAAACAGCCGAGGAGTCCGCCGAGCAGGCAGATAACAAGCGATTCGCAAACAAACGAAATTAGTACTGTGCGGCGTGAGAATCCTAATGCACGCAGCGTACCGATCTCGCGTCCGCGACTGGCGACGGCAGCATACATCGTGTTCGATGCCGCAAACATGGCTCCGATCGTCAAAAAGAAAGCGATGATGTACGCAATGACTTTCAGCGCCGTCGAAGACGAACTCTGTAAGTTTCCGAAGTAAGTTTCTTCTGGCAAAGCGTCGAGCTTGAACTGTTCGTCGCCTTTGATGCGATCGATCAACGCGAGCCGCTTTTCTTCATCGGGCACGCGAAGGTTGACGACCGATACGGCGCCTTCGATTCGCTGGGCCGCGGTCAAGTCCCGAAGATCCGCCCACACTTCTGATTCCGCGGCGCTGCCGCCAGCCTCAAATAGGCCGACGACCTTAAAGTCGACGTTGTTGATTTCAGTGACTTCGCCCAAGCCGGCACCTTCAAATCGTTCCGCCATTTTCTTGCTGGCGATCAATTCGTTGACTCCCGGTTCAAGGTCACGACCTTCAATAATTTTGAATGCGGGACGTAACGTTCGGCTGGCTTTTTCTGTGCCCCGAACAATCACGTTAGCCGTCGCGTCTTTGCCGCGACGAGACGAAATCATGATCGTCACAAACTCACGAGCGACCAGCGGTTCACCGTCGGAGTCGGTTGCGACTCCTTCGACAGTCAGTAAATCACGAGCGACTTCAGGAGCAATCGTGCTGGACATCTCGTCGCTGGAACCGTTTCGCATCACGATCAAATCATCCGCGTCGCCAGAGGATTTAAACGCGTTGTCGATGCCTTCGATCATCCCGAATGTCAAAATCGAGGCGAACACGACAATGGCGATCGCAATGATGGTCAGCAAGGTCGTCACCCAACGAACGCTGAGACTGCGGATGTTGTACTTGATTGGAATCATACGACTTGCCTCAATCCATCAATGACTGACAACTGCGACGCTCGGATCGCGGGAACAAGTCCGCTGACCAAGCCGATTAATCCTGCCACGCCGATGAGCCCGAACAGCCACGGTCCAATCAGTTGGGAAATTGGAAACGGAAACAGAATTGCAGCAGCCGGAACGGAGGAAAGCAAATGAAGCAGACCCAGTCCTGCCCCGATCCCCAACAGCCCACCGAGACAAGCGATCAGGAAAGATTCGCCGAGCACCATCGAGAGGACGCGATTCTTGGAGAAGCCAATCGCTTTGAGGACAGCGACTTCGGTGGTTCTTTCTCGCATCGACATCGCCATCGCGGTGGCGGTTACCAAAGACAGGGCAAACACAACCGCCAGCGAGATATACCGAATGAACGATTGCACGTCGCCCAGCATGTCGGTGAGCATTTTCGAAAACGCAGCTTCGGTGCGTGTCCGCGTTGCGTTTTCTGAGTTCGCAAACTTGGCGTCGATTTCATCGCACATCAACGCGACTTCACTTCCGACTTTACACTTCACCGTGATCGAACCCGCGTTGCCTGAAAATCCAGTCCCGGATGCTTGAAGCAAATCGTCAAGATAGTACCAGTTGAAATAGACAGAGCCCGTATTCGATGGTCCTTTGTAAATTCCAACCAGTTTCAAATCGAGGTCGGCTTGATAAATGGTGCCTTCAACCGGAATTCGATCACCGATCGACCACTCCATTGACTCCGCGAGTTGTTGGTCAACGACGCACGCGTTGCGAATCTTTTTGAAATCCGCCAATTGCTCTTCGGGGATGTTAACTTCGGCTTGAACATCAAACAGGGTGTCCGGATCGACGCCAAAAAGCGCGAATTCGGCTCGCTTAGACTCGTAGTTGCCGCCGTACCACGAAAATGGAGTCGCCGACACGACACCTTCCATCTTCTTGATCTTTTCCAAATGGGCGATCGGTAGAGGAGCCGCAAATCCCATCTTGTTCAGTACCACAACGCGGTCGTGTTTGTTAGCTTCGCGTTCGGTGACATCCTGAACCGCCAGAAAACCATAAAGAATCGTCATCAGAGCCAAGCTGAATCCTACCGACATGATCGTCAGCAAAGAACGCAGTTTGTTGCGAGTCACGTTTCGCCAAATGTATTTCAAAAGCTTCATGTTGAATGCTCCGCTTTTTGAACTTCGGAATCACTGACCAGTCGACCATCGAGTAAATTCAGATTTCGTTTCGCACGTGCGGCAGCTCTTGGGTCGTGAGTCACCATGATGATCGTTTTGCCGAATTCGGAATTGAGACGTTCCATCAATTCCAAAATTTCGTTTCCTGATTTCGCATCCAAGTCACCCGTCGGTTCGTCGGCAACAATCAATGTTGGGTCCGTGGCAATCGCGCGGGCGATTGAGACTCGCTGCTCCTGTCCACCAGAAAGCTGCCGCGGATAGTGGTCCATCCGATCACCCAGCCCCACAATCTCAAGAGCCGTTTTCACTTGTTGGGCTCGTTGGCTTTTCTTTAAGGGCGTTAACGTCAGTGGGAGTTCGACGTTTTCGTAGGCCGTGAGCACCGGAATCAAGTTGTACATTTGAAAGATGAAGCCCACGTGTCGCGATCGCCATTTTGCTAACGCGCTCTGCGATGTCTTTGCAAGATCCTGACCGCAAACGAACACACTACCCGAAGTTGGCTTGTCCAAACCTGCGATCAAGTTCAGCAACGTTGACTTTCCGGAACCGGAAGGACCCATCAGCGAAACGTAATCGCCAGCTGAAAGTTCGAGGTTCATGTTGTGCAACACGGTGAGTACGTTATCGTTTTTACGGTACTCTTTGCAAACGTCTTTGACGACCACTACCGGGTCGTTGTTGGCTTCGGACATGGATGGCTCTGATAGAAAGCGAGAGGAGAAGTCTCAATGATATCGTATTTTGTATCGGCTTGGGCGCATCGAAATGGATGCGAGAGTTGGAAGCTGGTCTGCCGGAATCCTTGAACGGCTAACTGCTAACTGCTGACTTTTACCAGCGTGCCATCGCGGAGTTCCTCAGGCGGCCGAACGATGACCCGTTCTTTTCCCTCGAGCCCGCTGATGATCTCGGTTTCGCTGTCCTTTTCTTCGCCAACCTCTACCTTGATCGACCGAGCTCGCTTCTCACCGTCGACAACCCAAACGACGGAGTTGCCATCATCGTCGGTCACGACGGCGGTGCTCAAAGCAAAGATGCGAGGTTCGTCATTGGCTTCATTTTCATTGTCCGTCGGCAAAAAGAAAACGGTTCCGCTCATTTCCGGGAACAGAAGATCATCGGCATCTTCGATCGCGACTTTGACTTTGATAGTCGCGCGAGCACGATCGCCCATCGGAATGATCATGCGAACTTTGCCGTGATACTTTTTGTCGGGAACCGCATCGACTGAAATTTCGGCTTCTTGGGCAACGGAAACTCTGGAGATGAAATCTTCTTGCACGTCGCACTCGATTTCCAAATTGTCCAAGTCCGCAATGGTGGCGACGCTGCCGCGACCCGATCCACCGCCCATACCGCCGGGCATGATCGATTCACCGACTTCGGCATCTTTCGAAATGACCGTTCCGTCAAATGGAGCACGAATAAACATGTTCTCGCGGAGCTGTTCCGTTTGGCGTCGTTGAGCTTCTGACAGTTCAATGTCTGCTTTCATCGAATCGTATTTGGCTCGTGCCGATTTGTAGGCGAAGCGAGCTTGATCGTATTCAGTTTCCGAAAGGCTTCGCGATTGGCGGAGGCGTTGTGAGCGTTGCCATTCGTTCTTCGCTTGCTCGATCATGATTGCTTGTTCGGCAAGTGCGGCTTTTGATCGCGCGACGCTTGCCGAAGCAGCGGCTAGCGAAGCGTCCAGATCCTTGTGGTCCAATTCGGCCAGCAGCTGATCTTTGGTGACTTTTTTGCCTTCTTCAAATAGCACGATGTTGATTCGGCCAGCAGCACGAGCGCCGATACGAGCTTGACGTTGTGAGCCCAGGTATCCGGTTGCGACAACGACGGCGTCAGCGGCACGTCCCTTTTTAACTTTGACAGCCGCCAGCCGAACTTCTTCTTTTTTCTGTAGGGCATCAGTCAGGAAATTTTGGTTATCACCCAAGACCGATGAGGCTTTGTCGCCATAATTTTGCCAAACGAACCAGCCACCAACGCCAAGGATGATCAGCGTCAGGAGGACCTTCCACCAGCGTCCAGAACTTTTTTCGACTGTGCGGTTGATGCGAAGCGAAGCCAGTGCATCGGAAGAGTTTGTGTTGGAAGGTGGAGTGGCCATGGAACTAGACTACACAGGGATTCGTTGGCAGGCAACTTTGGGTCGGGATCGTAGTGGGGGTTCCGGTTGGGGTGAGCACGGTGGCATAAGCCTCCGGCTTGTGATTGTATAGACACCACTTGCCCGAGGCCTATGCCACCTGAAATGTAGAAAAAAGCTGGTCGGTAAGCCGGGTTTTGTCGTGGATGATCATTTATCTAGGCGAGCCATTGCTGACACGCTCAAGCAGCCTACCCGAAAGTCATAACGCGGCGGGCCGCCACTGCTTTCTGTTTGGCCTTGCTTCGGGTGGGGTTTACCAAGCCATCGAAGTCACCTTCGATGCTGGTGAGCTCTTACCTCACCGTTTCACCCTTACCACGCAAGCGTTGCAAGCAACGCCTCGTTCGGCGGTATACTTTCTGTGGCACTGTCCCTAATCCTGCGACCGGTCGGCGTTACCGACCACCCTGCCCTACGAAGCCCGGACTTTCCTCTGACGAATAAATTCGCCAGCGATCATCTAACCAGCCGGGGAAGTGTACAGAGTTTGAAGGCCAGAGTAAAGAAGTGGCCGTGTGAAGGCGGGCTGAGTTCAGCCGTCGGATGGGTAGCTTGACCGCGCCGAACTTTGTCGGCCAAGGTGACTGATCTACTTGTTGACCGAGCGACCTTTTATTGGCCGCCAACCATTGAGCTCAACACCTTGGTGATCGCACTTCCACCAGCTGGCTTGACGACGATTCGATCCCCATCGAGCAATGCATAGTCCTGCTCAGGAGATGGCCCCATCAGATGACGTTGGTACTTGACCGGCATCCGTAGTCCGCGGCTTTGGCCTTTATGCTGGACCACGCGGAGGATCTCAACTTCCATGCCGCGAAACTTTTTGATCGCTCCCGATTTGGTCAACGCTTCCGAAACCGTTGACGATCCAGTTAGCGTACCTTTGTATTGCTTTGGAGATCCGAAATTCGGATGCATCTCGACGGAGTACGATCCGTTGGCAACTGCTGTCGCATCAACAGGCAAATCCTTGTTGGTCAACGAAGTCATCGTCGAACAACCCGTTGCCAAAATGGATACCGTAAGGATTGCCAGCAGTGCAATCGATTTGCAAATGGAGGATCGCGCAGGTGACTGGTTCATAAGTTTACCCATCAATTTCGTCGCGCAGATCATCCGCGCCCATGAAAACCCCCTTCATTCCTAATCGTCATCGACGACGTGACCGGAAAAGTTTAACATCGTTGTGGAAAATCAGCCGTTTCCCAAATATTGCCTCGTGGATCGAGGAATTCAAAGCTAGCATTCGACTCAATGGATAAATGGAAAGACAAAGTAGTTGTTGTGACTGGCGGATCCGCAGGGCTGGGCATGGCCATTGTTGACGCGTTTGCTGCCGCCGGAGCGACGGTCGTCAGTCTTTCGCGATCCAAGCACGAAGATTCGGGCAACGTGTTTTCCGTACAAGCTGACGTGACGGATGACGATTCCGTCGCCGCAGCGATTGGCTCGATCGTGGCGCGGCACAAAAGGATCGATGTGTGGGTCAATAATGTCGGTCAGTCGATTCGCGTTGCGTTCGAAGATGCGTCGACGGACCAGTATCACCAACTGATGGAAGTCAACTTCTTTACTGCTGTCCGATGCAGTATCGCCGTGTTACCCCACCTGAAGAAAACGTCCGGTTCGATCGTCCACATCGGAAGTCTGGCGTCTCGAACTGGTTGGAAACACGTGGGCCCGTACGTGACCAGCAAGCACGCGCTCTCCGGGTTCGCTCATCAGCTGCGGATTGAAGGACCGAAGAATGTGCATTCTCTGTTCGTTTGCCCAGGCCCCATTCGTCGCGAAGATTCGGCAACTCGATATCAACAGCAAGCCGAAAATCTTGAAGGCTCCGCCGCCGCTCCCGGCGCCGGTGTGAAGCTTTCTGGTATCGAACCTGAAAAGTTGGCTCGTCGGATTGTCGCGGCGGTCGAATCGCGAAAACCGGAGTTGGTGGTGCCTCTCAAGTCGCGGCTTCTGTTCGCCATCCTACAGATCAGTCCGCGCCTCGGCGACTGGATCTTGCGAAAGTTCTCCTGAGCTCAATTTGGAATTTTTTTCAAAGTGAGCGAAATACCAGATGGCCAACTGATTCACTTCAAGATAAAACGAAGTCTTGAATTAATTTGAATCGCTTGGAGCAATGAGATGGCCGCTTTTTCCGACATTCCGAAGATCGAATACGAAGGTCCCGACACCGATAATCCGTTCGCATTTCGATGGTACAACGCCGACGAAATGATCGAGGGAAAATCGATGAAAGATCATCTTCGATTCAGCGTCGTCTACTGGCATACGTTCCGAGCCAACGGTTCAGATCCGTTTGGAATGCCGACTCTCAACCGCCCTTGGGAAGACGGAACGGACTCAGTGGAAAACGCGGTGAATCGCGTTCGCGTCGCGTTTGAGTTCATGGAAAAGTTGGACGTGCCCTACTACGCGTTCCACGATCGCGACGTCGCGCCCGAAGGTGAAACGCTTTCTGAATCTCATGCGAATCTTGATCGCATTGTTGACGCTTTGGAAGAAGAGCAGCAACGCACCGGTATCAAACTACTTTGGGGCACGGCGAACATGTTCTCCAATCCTCGCTTCATGCACGGTGCCTCGACTAGCTGCAACGCGGATGTGTTTGCGTACGCCGCGGCCCAGGTCAAAAAAGCGATGGAAGTCACCCTGCGTCTTGGCGGAGAGAACTACGTTTTCTGGGGCGGTCGCGAAGGCTACATGAACCTTTACAACACTGACATGAAGCGGGAGATCGATCATCTTGGTCAGTTTCTCAACATGGCGGTTGCTTACGCTGACGAAATTGGATTCGATGGTACTTTCCTGATCGAACCGAAACCGAAAGAGCCCACGAAGCACCAGTACGATAGCGATGCGGCGGCGTGCATTAATTTTTTGCGGGCTTACGGATTGATGGATCGCTTCAAGTTGAACATTGAAACGAACCACGCAACTCTCGCTGGTCACACGATGATGCACGAGCTCGACTACGCCGGTGCTCAAGATTGTCTCGGCTCGATCGATGCCAACACGGGAGACTTGTTGCTTGGTTGGGACACGGACCAGTTCCCAACGGATCTGTATCTGACGGCTCAGTCAATGATGATTATTCTGAAGTACGGTGGTCTCGGCAGCGGCGGAGTTAACTTCGACGCCAAGGTTCGACGCGAGAGTATCGATCCGGAAGATTTGTTTCACGCTCACATTGGTGGGATGGACGCGTTTGCTCGTGGCTTGAAGATCGCAGCAGCCGTTCGCGCTGACGGTGGACTCGGCGATTTCGTTAAGCAGCGATACAACTCTTGGGACACCGGAATCGGAGCGGACATCGAAGCTGGCAAGCACGATTTCAAATCGCTTTCCGAGTACATGTTGGCCAAAGGCGAAGCTGATCCAAACACGAGCGGCCGCCAGGAGTACCTTGAGAACCACATCAACCGGTTCATTTAATAAAGCCGTATTGCAAGGCCATTAAAAGCCCGACGCAAGCGAGCGGATTTTTCCGACGATTTCCGGATCCCTCGCTCGCGCGCTTTGAAGTTGCACACATTTTTATTCCGAAGGAATTTCAGCCATTAGCCGGAGGTCGAGCGCAGCGACCACCTCCGGAACCCCAAGGATGCACGATTCGATCCTGAAGGGATCGCAGCAAGCGCCCGCTGTGATCCCTTCGGGATCATGTTTGCTTTCGACCGAATCCGGTGATGACGCTGCGCTTATCACCGGCTAATAGCTTGGATCCCTTCGGGATGGGCCGATATAGTGCAACTTCAAAGCTCGCGCGTCGGGCTTGTATTGGAACGCTTCGGTTTTTTTATTTTCACGCGTTTTGACGTTTCGCCCTTCAGTCACAAGGTGACGACATGTATTAGCCATGGACGCAAGTCCGTGGTTGCGGTTAATGAATTGCCGCAGAGTGCCGAAGGCACGGCAGGAGCCAAGCTTTGCACTGCCGCAATATTCCTGCCGTCCTTTCAGGACTGACGATTAGTGCATCAACGTCCATGGCTAAATACATGCCGTGCTTTCAGCACTAAACACTGCAACTTCAAAACTGACGCGTCGGGCACGCATTAGCGCAACATCAAAACGCGCGAGTGAGTGAGTCTTCGCCGCGTTTTGAACTCAGTCGATCGCGCCTTGGCATCCTGAGCCAGCGCCTGCGGTGCAGCCGAAGCAATGTCGGTTGGTGATGATCTTTCGGCCGTTGAGTTTGGCGGCATTGAATTGATCAATCGTTGCTGGAGCGGAACCTTCAACACCAAGCTCCAACATCTGGTTGAAGTCGCAATCGTAGAGTTTACCTTCCCAGCTGACTGAAAGCGTCTGGCGGCACATTAAGCCTTCCGCCGCTGCAGGGTTAAAGGCATCGATCAGTTTTTGCATGTAGTCTTGGTAAGCATTGGACTCCAGCAAATAATCCAGATAGCGACTGATTGGCATGTTGGTGATCGTGAACAAACGAGTGAACTCGATGCCGTATCGTTCGAGCAGTTGCTCTCGATAGGCTACTTCAAGTTCCGATTGAGACGGCGGCAAGTTCTCGCCGACCGGATTGTAGACCAGCGTCAAATTCAAATCGCTGTCAGGTTTGCCATAACCAAGCTCATTCAGGATTTGCAACGCTTTGATCGATTTTTGAAACGAACCATCACCACGTTGAGAATCTGCATTCTCTTCCAAATAGCACGGCAGTGACGCTACGATTTCGACTTGATTGTCGGCCAAAAATTGCGGCATGTCTGTGAAGCCGTTGGCCAACAGAATCGTCAGGTTGCAGCGATCGATGACGTGACAGCCTAGCTTCCTCGCTTCGGTGACCAAATGTTTGAAATGCGGATTCATCTCCGGAGCGCCACCGGTCAAATCCAGCGTTGAAATGTTTCCCGCTTGTATCGCGGCGATGCACGAGTTCACGGTCTCGAGATCCATGTTTTCGACTTTGCGATCTGGTCCCGCATCGACGTGGCAATGTTGACAGGTCATGTTACAGAGCTTGCCAACGTTGACTTGTAGGATCTCGACTTGGTCTGCCGTCAGAACTGGAAGCTGATGCTCAGCCAGCGTTTCGTGAAAGCGAGGCAATGAACCTTCAGCAAGGATTTCAACTTGTCGTTTTGCCGCTGCAAGTTCAGAGCCGCGGCGTTTGAGAGAGAGTACGGGCAGGTTCACGAAGATTCCGTGTTCAGGTTGGTGGAGTAGTGCAGAGATTATGCTTTTGTCTGGCGGTCGCCGTCAATGGTATTGCGCGGGTGCGTATCGAAGTTGTGGCTCACGTCACAGAAGAAACAGTTTCACTTCCGCACGAAACGCATCCCTTCGATTCGAATCAGCCACAGTTGCAGCGTGATGGCAATCCAACAAACGCCAAATAATTGTCCTGCCCAGAGCAAATCGTCGAGTGTGCCCACCATGATGACCCATGGTGCGGCAACTGCCGCTACGATCGAAACGAAGGCCGCGACTACCAATTTGTATCCGATGGTTCTGCCCAGAAGTGCCCACATCCCTGTCAGCGTAAACAAAACCAGAATTGACACGAACATTCCAGCAATCCAGTAAATGCTTGGAGGAGCTGATCCGTAATTGGTGTCTACTAAACGGATCAGCAGTTTGACGCCACTAATGAATAATGCAATGACTGCAGTGGCGATCATCAGTTGCGAAATGCCGAACTGTAGGCCGTCTGACATATTTTCTCTTGAGTCAGGGATCTCAAAACGACCAGAAATTAATTTCGTGATCTCCAACGTGAACCAAATGACGACCGAAGTAATTGCTGTGATTGAGGCACCGGTCCAATCAAATCTGTTCCCGCCGGAGTAACCAAGTGCAAATGCAGTTAGAGTGATCGCAAAAGGAGCGACAAGAAATCGCCACCATCGATTCGCCATTCCAAGCCAAATGCCTGTGACGCAAGCAAGTGAAAGGAAAGCGCAAATGAAAGTCAGGTTCGAAAGATCTTGCCCAATTCCCACCCAAGGGTAAATGCATCCCGCAATGACAGGCAGTGAGGACGTAAAGAGCCATGGACGCCACATAATTCGTCTGTTCGTCGATTGAGATTCTTGCGAGTCAACGAACATGGAAAGTTGGCTCTACCGTTCAATCGCCAGGTCAGAAGAATCAAGATATCGCTTCAAGAAATTCAAAACTGATTCCGCGGGAATTGCCAGCGAGGCAACTCGCATCGACCGTGCGATATTGATTCCGCAAAACTGACCTTGAAGATTCACTAGAGGCCCGCCGCAATCAAGCGGGTCGACAACTGAATCGTGAACCAATACGTCACCGAAGCCGCTTCGTCTTTCACTGAACGGTCCGCCGCCCCAGCGGTCGCGTTTTGAAATTTTCGTAAGTGCAGGAACTTTGTCTGCGACCTCGAAGGCTTGGCCATTACGCTCGAAAGTAATTGAGATCAAATCGCCGGCCTGGATTTCTTTTTCGGTTCGGTCAAACTGAGCCCGAGATAAAATTTGTTTTCTGTTGATGGTCAGCAATCGATCTCCAACCAGTAATCCCAATCGTTCTCCGACGGTTCGCGGGTAAACGCGAGTTAACTTCATCGTCGAACTCAGCGTCATTCCCATGTCGATGCAAGTTTCGCAATCTTTCTCCATTGCTTTCGCGGAAGGAGGTGCCGTCGTCATCCCAATACCAAGCGACTGACTTTCAGTTCCGACGCCAATGACAAGTTTGCCATTCTTCAATCGACCGGGCGTCGTGAAGTTAACCGTCCGCAAAACTTTCCAAGGTCGTTCTTCTCCGGAATGCAAAGCGTACAGAGCGATGTCATCGGTTTCGTCAAATCCGACCAGCGTGCCGGACCAAACGTTATCCTTGAGGCGGAAACGGATCAGATTCTGAGGCACATCACGTACAAGGCTGTGTTTGGTTACCACGTGGCCTTTGGTACTGACGACGGTCGCCAGTGCGACACGTTGATCTTTTTGGTGGACTTCCAAGACACTGGTGTCAAATCCTTCGGCGATCAAATCAGTCGCGCTAAGAATTGGTTTAGCAGTGCGTTGATAAATTTCTTTTGGGAGGAACGGCGCGGGAGCAACCGGTGGCGGAAGTTTTGCCGCTGGAAGCGCGGCTGCGTTTGGAATGGAGAAGTTTGCATCGCGTTCCAAGACGACTGTTGGATAACGCGAAAAGTTGGCTTGCGTCGTTGCTTCTTGAGCGGCGACGAAATCGACGCTCAAGACAATCGTCAACGCGGCAAACGTCGTCGCGAGGATGCGACGAAAGAGCAAGATGGGAAGCTGTGAATTCATGATGCATTTCAATTGTAGTTAACGCGAGTCAAGCGTAACGACGATTTCCAGGTTGACTCCGAAACGATTGACACCAACCTTGATTTGGTCTCCACCTTTCCGGGTCGCTAGGTACTTTAACAGTTCGGCAAAACTCGAGATGGGTGTTTGATCGATTTGCCAAATTACGTCTTCGGGCAGTAGTCCGGCTTTTTCGGCAGGCGATTGCCGCCTGATGTCGCGTATCCGGACGCTCTGGTGAGCCGATTCACCATAAATTCCCAAATACGGCTTTTTCGCTGGAGCCGGGGCGTCGGAACTCCTCGCCGCAGCGGTTGCAGTGACGACGTCGACATCCTGACGAGTCATCATGGAATTCCAGTCTTCGCGGTAACGTGCGATCGGTACGTGAAGGTTCTGAGCCACGTCCAGACGGACGCTACTGTTGATGCCAAGCAAGTTGCCATTGAGGTCGACAAGTGCTCCTCCCGAATCGCCTCCCATGATCGGACAATCCGAAACGATCTTGCCGCGATACTGTCCGGTGATTCGACCGATGCGGGCACTGGCGGGTTTGTCTCGTGGCCATGAAAGAGGATAGCCAAACGCGATGCACCACTGACCCGCTTCAGCCACAAATTCGGGAGTCACGGTTTTCAAATACGGCCAAGGACCGCCGCCCAAAAGTTGAATCGCTGAAGTATCATTCGCGGCATTGGACCCGAGCGTAATTCCTTTTACGGATCTGCCGTCCTGAAGGCGAACGATCAGAGTGCGACCCGCTTTCCGAGTAACATGCGAAGCCGTGATGACGATTCCGGAAGGTTTGACGATGACTCCGCTGGCGGTTTCGCCGATCGAAACGATGCAAGGCGTGACTCGTGGAATGACTCTCTCGACCATCGCTTCGACGTCTTGAAGCTTCTTCAAACTAAGGAGTCTTGCTTGGTGACTTTCACGCGCGGCATCCCGTCCTTCAACTTCATCGGAGTCAGAATCAGAAAACGGATCGCTTGTCGCTTCATCGGCAGGCGTTCCCAGAACGGTCTCCCAAGGTTCCTCTGAATCTTTCACGATGGTTTGAGAGGCTTCTTGAACGCCGCCACTGACCGGATCTTCATTTTCCTGCGCGGATATTGGAGCCGTAAATGCCATCCCAACTAGAAGAAGAAACACGCGAGTGAAGTTTGGACTTTTCATCGCGATGTTGTTCAATGGAAGACGATCTGGAACTGCTGAGCGTTCATTCTAGGTTCTCAGCGGGACTTGGCAAATCACCGGGTGTCTCGTTTCTCGAATCATTGAGCTTGGAGTTTGTCGCTCGCACTAGAACCGCTAGGACTCCGATGTACGTAGTGCCCAACAAAAGCTGTTGCATTCCGCTCTCTGGTCCTGGCCACCAGAGGCAATGGCTTTGTAATCGCCATAAGCACAGATGCACAAGTGTCGCGACGAGCAGTTTTCCGCAGGCGTTGATTGGCCGAAATGGCGACAGCACAAAGAAGAAAATCGTGATCGACATTACAGATTGCCATCCGAGCCAAACGCCAATCATCAACAGGCAACCGAATGCGCCGTGAGGCGTTGTGCGGCTTGACTGTCCGATGGCGACAAAGCCTATCACTGCAGCGACTGCGCCAACTCCGACTGCAATTAAGAAATTCTGTGGGTCGGAAGTCAAGTAAATGAACTGATTCGAAACGGTTTCGTCCGCTTGAAACGCGAAACGAAAGTCCACAATTCCTGGCGCTAGAGGAACGCATTGGATTCCCATCGCCACGATAATGCCGAACGCGACGATCGAAATTGGAGCCGCAAACTTTTCAGTGGCCGCAATGGCCAACGTGAAGATTAACGAAAGCAACACCAGACAGAACACGAGCATGATCAAAAGATCAGCTTGCGGGTTGAAGAGAATGTTCTCGATGCCGGTGTGAAGGTTCGGCGTGCGAAACGGAATCGTCATTCCGCCGGTGACGGTTTGCGCCAGAAACAGAATCAGGAAGGTGGATCCCAAGACCAGTTCGGCGATCAGATAACGAGCAGGAATCGGTAGCTCGCAATTCGCACAGCGGCCTCCGTTTCTCATCCAGCCCAACACGGGCAAATTGTTTCGAAAGTTCAGCTTAATATTACACTGTGGACAATGGCTTGAGCCAAGAATGCTCTTCCCTCGCGGGACTCGCCAAGCGACAACGTTCAGGAAACTCGCAAAACAACTTCCAACAAAGAAAATCCAAACCCAGCAAAAAACACGCATCACGAAGACTTGCGCTTGTTGCAACGCTTCCAGCAACCTGTTCCAAAACTTTCCGGATGGATAGTAGTTAAATTGGATCAGTAGTGACGTTGTCAACGGCAGCACAAACATCAGCAAGACGAGGACGACGATCCCCGACCAGAAAATGAAGTTCAGAATTCGGCCGGCAATTTTGAGCATAACTAATCCGCGTCGCTGTCACAAAAACTACGCGTCGTCCGCAAGGTCATTGTGAGAGCCATCGCAAAGCATTCCTTTGCCAGAGTTCTTGCACTGACAGAAATAGCAAAGTTCAGATTTTTCAGCCGTAAACACGACAGGCTTGAAGTCAGTTCCCGCGTGCTTTCCATCGCAAAACGGTTGTGACTCGGAAAGTCCACATGAGCACCAGGCGTATTTCTTGCCTTCTTCGACTTCGACTTTGGCAGGATTTTTCGCGGCAACTTTTGGTTTGTCCATTTTGAGTTCTTCCAAGCTTCTGAATTAAAACTGGCACGTTGTATCTGTGCCACTGTAATCATTGCTGTGCAATCGTGAAAGTCGGCCAACATGTCTTCGAACGAATGATGGAAATCTGATAAAGTAAAGGCAGAAGTTTTGTACGTCCATCGATTGTCTTTCTGGTGATGCATGTTTCGCACTGGTTCAAGTTTTCTGTTGTTGGCAATGGTCGCGCTTTTGAGCGGGATTTTGGTTGATTCATCTGTTGGGCAGGATTGGCCGCAGTGGCGTGGTGCCGACCGTCAAAATCAGTCCGCCGAAACTGGCTTGTTCGAAAAGTGGGGCCGCAGCGGACCAGTACTCGATTGGACTGCGGAAGGACTCGGCAGCGGCTACGCAACGGTCTCGGTTGCCGATGGGAAGATTTTTACTTCCGGGAATACGGATTCGGCCCAACAAGTGACCGCCTATTCGCTTGACGGCACGCAGTTGTGGGCCACACCGATCACCGATGTGCCACCGAGGCATCCGTACACCGGCAGTCGAACGACGCCGACGTATCATAATGGCATGCTGTATGTCGTTAGCAGTGGAGGAGCGGTTTGCTGCCTGCGTGCCGACGACGGAAAGAAAGTTTGGACTCGCGATTTCAGCGAATGGGGCGGCAAGATGATGTCGGTTTGGGGCTTCAGTGAATCACCATTGGTCGATGGAGATAATTTGATCTGCACCCCTGGCGGGCCGACGGGAATGGTCGTTGCGTTGAACCTAAAAACGGGCAAAGACGTTTGGACTTGTAAGCTGCCGAACTATGACGAGGAGTTCGGAGTCAACGGAAAGTCTCTGATGGACGGAGCTGGTTATTCTTCTGTTGTCGTTTCCGAAGCCTGCGGAGTTCGACAGTACGTTCAGTTGGTCGGGCGGGGCTTGCTTGGAATTCGAGCTTCCGACGGGGAGTTGCTTTGGCGTTACAGCAAAGTTGCCAACGGGACAGCGAACATCCCGACTCCGGTGACTGATGGCGACTACGTTTTCACATCGACTGCTTACAACACCGGTGCGGCGCTGTTGAAACTGGTGGCCAATGGTGATGGCGTGGACGTCGAAGAAGTTTACTGGCTTGATTCAAAGACGTTTCAAAACAAGCTTGGCGGAATGACGTTGGTGGATGGTCACATTTATTGCGGCCACGGCAATGGGTCTGGATTGCCGATTTGCCTCGAGATGAAAACTGGCAAAGTGAAATGGGGCCCTGAGCGAGCCAAGGGTAAAGGCGAATCGTCCGTCATCGTCGCCGATGGCCATATCATTTGGCGTCGCCAGGATGGCACCGTTATTTTGACGAAAGTTAATTCAGAAAAGATGGAAGTGGTTAGCAGCTTCAAGCCTGAGTTTCAGGAAGATAACTCGTGGGCGCAACCTGTTATTTCCAATGGCGTGATGTATTTGCGTGAGCAAGACAAGCTGATGGCATTCAAGTTGAAATAAGACGCCCCAGCCACTTTCGTTGTTGACTGCAAGTAGCTTGGTTTTTGCCAGACAGTGAACTGGATTGCCGCGAGTCATGGCTGACTCGCCCACGGAGTTTTGGGATCGGCTTTACGATCTCAACGTAAAATGGGTCTTCGCACTGGTGTTTGGATACCAATCGCGAACGTTTGGCCATTTCACGTTGGCGGCACCGTCGGGATAGTTGGGCACCGGAATATCCTCGGCAAGAATATAGAAGTCGTTGTCAAGTTCCGCTGTTGGCATCGAATAAATCGAAATCCAATACTGCTTGATCGGATCCATGGTGAAATCAATGTCCGCTGAATAGCTGAAGATCTTTCGCGGCCCATCAATGTTTGACCATGTCAAAGTCGTATCGACTCGATTGACATTGTTGCCGACGTTGAACGTCGCTAATGGATTGCCAACCGGTGCCTGATACTCGCCGATGGTCGGATCGTCGACAAAACCGCCTTCGTAGATGTCGATCACAATTCTGTCGCCGGTTAGCGGCGCGTTTGAGTTTTCGTAAGAACCAAGCCAGTCGATGGAACTGATTCGCGTCGTTCTTTGAAATTCAACAAAGTCCGCGACGAAAAAAGAGTCGTCAGGTTTTGAAAACGCTGCAAAGCCATAGTCAACTTTGTTTGCGTTCTTGTGTACGATGCCGCCATCAAATTCAAAGCCTCGCAGCGAGACTCGATTCGCGACGTTGCTACCAACTTCAACTCGAGCGATATCCGTGTCGCCCTGCCCTGCAATCACGACCGCGCCGCCAATGTCGCCAGTGATGATCTCACCCGAGACTTCGTCGTCACCGTTGCCGGTGTAAATCTCGAGGCTGCCGATGCCAACGTTGGGGTTTCGTATCTCGACCGTGTCATTCCCGTCTTCGGTCAAAGCAATTTGCCTCGCACCCAAGTGTTGATTGCCACTTAACGTGAGGTCGTCGTTGCCAATTCCGGTTGCCAAAATGGAGCCGCCCAATGACTCTGAATTTTCAAGCGTCAGACTGTCGTCTCCGTCGAGCGTCAATGCGAACAGTGAGTCAGTGACTTTGGTGTCGGATATCGTAACGCGATCGTCGCCTGTAAACGTTTGCACAATCGCGGACGTAAAATCGGTGGACTCAACGTTGACGACATCGTTTCCGGTGCCACCGTAGATGATCGAAAGTTGGTTCAGTCGGATTCCGTTCACTTCAACGGAGTCATTGCCAGGCCCCATGTGAACGCGAAGGCCGCCGTTGAAAGTGCTGCCGATTCGATTGTTGCTGCCGACGATCGTGCTGTTATCGACCGTGACCGAACCGCCACGGTTGTTGATGGTCGTTCCGTTGAGTCCTTGGACTCTGATCTTTCCGTCGTTGGCAAAGATGCGAATCTGGTTGTCTTGCTGATCGCCGCGAACGTAAATGTGTTCGCCCTGCACGTTCGCATTGACGTTACCCGCCAGAAGTCTTTTCGGCTCGAGTGTTCCGTAGCTGAGCGATTGTTGATTTTTGCGATTTCGTTTCATGGCTTTTCTCTCTGTCCGAATTGTGCACGGATTGAAAACGTGCAGCTACAAGAATTCTAAGAGGAAAGCTCTGAGTTTGGGTGAAGTTTCAAATTCACGCCTCAAAAAAAACGGGATCTTGTCCCGAGAGTGTCCAGTAGCCAACGCATATCGACGGGTTTTGGTTCAGCAGAAAGGCCGAATCAAACGCGTTGAAGCAACATCAATCCGTCGCGTTTGAGCAATCCCAGATCGGCGACTTTCACATGCCAGCCAACATCGGTTGCCATCTGCGCCATCGATTCGGTATCGTTTCGTGGCCACCAAATCTCGTCATCGGGTTGGTTTTGGAAATCAGTTGGAACCCCACCTTTTTCCCAGCCGTATGCTTCCAGCTTTTTCCAGTCAGCAAACTGATGGCAAGCGTATCCGCCTCGTTTTACTTTCGTCAACGAGTGAGCAAGGATCTCGCGGATGTGAGTTTGGTTGTTGTGGCACAAGACGCCCATCGACCAAAAGAATCCTTTCGAGTCGTCATCGATGCAAGAGAACGTGTTGTCGAAAACTTGATTGCATTGCATGCGGCCATCGTAAATTTCTGGCTTGAGCCACTCGGTCACGTCCTGATAGTCGACGGTTGTGAGCGAACCTTTTGGGATCAGCTCCATGATTGATCGACTCCACGAGCCTTTGCCAGGGCCAAGTTCCAGAACGTTTGAATGGTCTTTGACAAAAGGACGAATGGCTTGATTGAAGACTTGACGGTACGACCCGCCAATCCGTTTCTCTTCACTGCGTCGAACGCGATTTGGCAGGAATGACGTTACGTTGCCTGAGTCATAGCCGTAGCTGAATTCCTTTTTCAACCAATTGATTGTAGGCATATTGAGTTCCTTGTTTGATGCAACGGAAAGTCCGTCACGAAGATTACAAATTGACGACGTCGGTGATGTCGATCAATCCGATTGGGTTTCCTTGCAGATCGACCACCGGCAATTCGCTGATGTTTCTGCACGCAAGTGTTTCGATAGCGACTTCGGTTCGCGTACCTTTCTGAATGGTTAGTGGTCCGGTCGTCATGACTTCGGCGATGGATTGGTCGAACTGAGAATCCTGTTGTCGTTCGAGCAGTCGTGCCAAGTCACTGTCGGTGAACAGTCCAGCCAGCTTTCCATTTTTGGCAACGACCATCACGGCTCCGCTACGTCGTGATTCACTTTGGTTGCGAATGTAGATTGAGCGTACCGTTTCGTTTTCAATTGCAATGCGACATTGCTGGATCGGTCGCATGATTTCTTCGACGAGCGCCAGACGTTTCCCCAACGATCCCCCAGGATGGAATTTGGCAAAATCATGAGGTCGAAATTTTCTCTCGTTGGAGAGCGTCAGCGCGATCGCGTCGCCCAGCACCAGCATCAATGTCGTGCTGGTTGAAGGAGCCAATCCAAGATGTCCGGATTCGGATGTCTTTCCGTAGTTTAGGACAAGGTCCGAGTGTTGGCTCAATGTGGATTCGCGTTTGGCGGTGATCGCAATCAAAGGCACACCGATCGATTTGATCGAAGGCAACAATGTGACGATTTCTGAAGTCTCACCGCTGTTCGAAAACGCCAATACCAAGTCTTCAGGGCCGATCCGGCCCAGATCGCCGTGGATGGCTTCGGCGGGATGCAAGAAGTGGCTGCGAGTTCCAGTTGAAGCCAGCGACGCGCTGATTTTTTGTCCGATCCATCCGGCTTTACCCATGCCCGTCACGATCACGCTGCCGCGACAGCCAAGCATTAGCTCAATCGCCAAATCGAATTCAGCCGGAACGTTCTTCGCGAGTTCGGTCACTGATTCCGCCTGTTGCCGAATCACTTGCGAAGCATGTTTGACTCGTTCAAACGAGATTGTGTTGTCACGACGTTGTGCGGCACTGGCCATTAGGCAACCTCATCAAGACCAAAGTTTCGCATCCGCTGATAGGCTGGGCAACGGGCAAGGAGTTCATTGTGCGTTCCGCAATCAATTACTTTACCGCCGTCCATCATCAAGATGCGATCGACCAGATCCAGCGTCGACAATCGATGCGTGATCATCACCGTGGTGCGCCCTTTGATGAACTCGGCGAGTGTTTCGTGAATCAGTTGTTCACTTTCGGGATCGATTTGGCTGGTCGCCTCGTCGAGAATCAAAATTTCTGGGTCTTTAAGAATCGCGCGAGCCAACGAAAGTCGCTGACGCTGTCCACCGGATAGCTTTCCGCCATGTTCGCCGATTTGCGAATCGTAACTTTCGTCTAACGCTTCGATGAAGTCGTGAGCGTGTGCTTGGATAGCTGCTGCTCGAATCTGGTCAGTGGTGGCCGATTCATTTCCGTAAGCAATGTTCTCTGCGATGGTGTCGTTGAACAGCATGGTCATTTGCGTCACGTAACCGATTCTTTGCCGCAGCTCACGAACGTCGTAGTCGCGAATGTCATGGCCGCCGATTTCGATGCCGCCTCCGCCGACGTCAAAGAAACGCGGAATTAGATTGATCAACGTACTTTTGCCGCAACCGTTGGGGCCAATGATCGCCAACGACGTTCCTGCGGGAATCGAGACGTCGACTCCTTTGAGAATTTCGTTGCCTTCTTCGTAACTAAATCGCACATCTTTGATGGCGACATCAAGTTCGCCACGAGCGATAGTTTTCGGATTCGCGGGTGACGCCACGGACGGCTTTTGGTCGATCAGCGGAAACACGCGGTCGGCAGCAACGACGCCGCCTTGAATCGTGTTGTAAATGTCAGCCATCTTTCGCAGCGGATCTGCCACGCCGATCAGGAAAGCGAAAAACGTAATCAACGTTCCAAAATCCATCACGGTAGAACTCATGCGAATCCGGCCCAGAAAGCAGGTCTCGTTGATGACAAGATAGCCGCCGACGAGCACGCTGAGCGAGATCATTCCGACGCCCAGCAGTTCACTGTTGATTCGAGACAATGAATTGTACCAAGCCATCTTGATGCCTTTTTTATAGACATCGTCGGCAATGTTTTTGAATCGCTGCCGTTCATTGGGCTCATTGGTGAACGCTTTGACGACGCGTAAATAAGTCAGCGCCTGATAGAGTCGGTTGAGTAGGTTCGCTGATTCTTCGACGGCTTTTTTGTTGGCGCGTTTCGTTAGCTTGGCCAACATCACCATCAAATACCCAGCGACTGGGCAGATCAACATTGAAAGCAAAAGCAATCGCCAGTTGAGCACGGCGGCTCCGGTCAGGCAGACGATCATCTTCAGCGGTTCACGGACTGACTTTCCGAAAAGGATCGAGATCGCTTGTCCGATCGCGCCTGTTTCGCCTCGGATTCGGCTAACCAAATCGCCGGTTCCGCGGACACCCAATTCTGATACTTCCATGTCCAAGACGTTGCGGAACGCATCGTTCTGCATGTCCAGAACAGTTCGTTGTCCGACACGCGCGACCAGAACCATATTTCCCATCAGAAACAGACCGCGAACAAATGTGGCAAAAAACATCGCGCCCATCAGCCAGCCAAGTGTTGCGAAGGCGGAGGTCGGTGCCCACTTTTTGATTCCCGGAGCGATCCAGTCCGTCCACGATTTGCGATACTCTTCGGATTCGAGTTCCGAAGTCGCGATGTCGATTTTCGCTTCCAAGTTCGCGAGATCGCCATCTTTTTCGTTCGCGATATTGGATTCAAGTTCCGCGATGTGAAGCTTGTGTTCTTCGATTCGTAATTGAGATTCTTCTGTACGTTCGTCGACCCAGTTGTGCAGAGTTTTCTTCTGCATCACCAGTTCAATGAATGGATAGACGGAGCCCATGTTGGCGCCCCAGAGTACGGCTACGAGCAAGCTGCAGACAAACGATCCAATCATGGACCATTTGTATTTCAGCGTCATTTTTAGCGCACGTCGAAGATTCTTCATGTCGTTTCGCGTCTGCTTCCATGCGTTTGCGATTAGTGGGTCGAGGCCGTATTTTACGAGGGCCAATGGGTTGCGACCAACCCCAATGTTTTCAAAGTAGCTCGTCTCTCCGAGACGATTTTCTACGTCTCGGAGAGACGTACTACTTTAGGCGGCTTTCATCATGCTCGCAGCCGAATTTTTCTTGCACTCGACAAACAGTGAATCCGGCTTTCGAATGTTGCCGTCTTCGGAGTCGAGTTCAAATGATTCGTAGTCAGCAATGCTGCTATCAGTTGCCGATTGGACTTTGAAGTCCGTGAATCCGCGAGCGATGCAGAGCTCTTTGAGAGAATAGCGATCGTACATCCAGCGATGGATCTCGCCCTGATTTCGAAACAGTCCTTCGTCGAAAGAGCGAAGTGCATCTTTGCCCATCAATTTTCGAATGACCCAGCGTGTGAATCCTTGTTTGGCCGTTGTCAGGCGAGCACTGGTCTTTTCGCGGATTGTCAACTCGCGAGCCTTGTCGATGAATCCGCCTTGGCCCATGTCCTGGCAGCGAGAAAACTCGTCGCCTACGCGAGAGCGAACGAACCCAGAATTTTTGATTTCGTCGCCGGCCATGTAGCGGCCCATTGCGCCACCTGAGTCACTACGAACCAGTTGGTCCAGCAGTTCCAACTTCATCCAGTTGTAGTTGATTGCCGCACCTTCATCGCCAGCCCACGCTTCACGGTGGTAGTTCAAATACAGCGTCGCAATTTGTTCCAAATTGGGAACGACAATTCGCAAGACACCGCCGGGCCGCAGAACTCGATAGCACTCGTCAAGCAACTTTTCACCGTCGCTTGGCTCGAGATGCTCGAGCACGTGCGAATGGTAAACTCCATCAAAATGATTGTCCGCGAACGGAAGACCTTTGGTGATGTCGTGTTGGTCAACCATCGGATCAGATGATTCGAGGTCGATATTTGTCCAATCGTGATGGTACCTTCGGCCACAGCCGACATTAAGCAGCTTGGGAGCAGCGTTCGAATTGTTGAATGAAGGATTCAATTTCGTGTCAGTACTAAGCCGTTTTGATGCCGAGCCGACCTGTGTAGTCGACTCGATGGAGGAACATTTTTACGTTGTGTTTTGCAAAGTATTCGTCGACTGCTTTGCGACAGCCTTGCCAATGGCCGTAGTCATCGATGATCAGAACTCCGCCGGGAGCAAGCTTGGGAAACAGGATTTCCAACTCGCAACGTGTCGACTCGTACCAATCGGTGTCCAAGCGAAGGATCGCAATCTGGTCGGGTGATTCGGTCGGTAAAGTGTCTTCGACTTTTCCTTTGACGAAACGCAATCGTCTTTCCGAGTAGCCAGTTTCGAGCAAAGTTTGTTTGACGGATTCCAGTCCACAGCGACACCAAATGCTGTCGCGAGATTCTGATTTTTCAATGTCTGCGTCAGCCAACATGCGATTCGCCGATTGCCCATGCAAGTCGACATCGTTTGCGGTTGGCTCTGACATGCCATCGTACGTGTCGTACATCCAAAGCGTTCGCTGGTCCGCCGGAAATGATTTCAGTGTTCGAGCAACGGCTGCCATGCTGCCGCCTTTCCAGACGCCACACTCAACAATGTCTCCTGCGATTTCGTTTTGAGAAACGTATTCCACCGCATCACAAAGCGCCAGAATTCGCTCTGGTGACGTCATCGTGTAGGGTGTGACGGCTTCAATGATGTTGCGTTGGTTCTCCGTCGAATCGGGAAAACGTATCGCTAGCTGTTCGCACATCTGTGGCGCAGGCGATTTTTTCGGCTTTCGGAATGGCTTTGCCAGAAGTTTCATGGTTCAGTCAATAAATTTTGCAGCAATTGAGAGATTGTTAGCAAAACGGCTCAAGTGCGTAAACGTCAATGCTCCGGTGTCCGACTGCCGATAGTGATAAGGCAAGTCTTGGCTTGACCGGCTTTCACCGATCCCGTATCCCCAGTGCGTTATGTCAGAATCATTCGATACTCCTATCCTGTTTTGCATTTTCAATCGCCCCGAGCTCACGGCGCAGGTGTTTGATGCCATTCGACGGCGCAAGCCGAAGACTCTATTGATCGCAGGCGACGGTCCCCGAACGAGCCATCCAGAAGATGCTGCCAAAGTCGAAGCAGCTCGCGAAATCGTGAGTCAAATCGACTGGCCATGCGAAGTTCAAACTCGATTCCTCTCTGAGAATCTTGGCTGCAAGCACGCGATGTCGTCCGCGATTAGTTGGGCGTTTGAGCAAACGGAACAGCTGATCATTCTGGAAGACGATTGTTTGCCGGACCAGTCGTTCTTTGGGTATTGCGAATCGTTGCTGGATCGCTATCGCGACAATTCGGACGTGATGATGATCAGCGGAAACAATTTTCAGAAGTCACGGCGTAGCGACGCGAGCTACTATTTTTCGCGATGGACTCATATTTGGGGATGGGCGACGTGGAAGTCCGCTTGGCAGCACTTCGACGTCGACGTTTCGACTTGGCCTGAGCTAAAGAAGACGGCGCAGTTGCGATCGATCTTCAAGAGTCCTGTTGAATACGCTCATTGGTCGCGAACGCTTGACGCTCAGCACGCTGGAGCCATTGATACGTGGGATTTTCCTTGGGCTTACGCCGTTTGGTCGAACGACGGCATCAGCATTCTGCCAGAGAAAAACTTGGTCACGAATATCGGATTCGGCGGCGACGCGACACACACGACCGACGCGGAATCGAAGTTGGCCGGAATTCCTGCTTGTGATTTGGGAATGCTCTTGCACCCAATCGACATAAAAATCAACAATGAAGCAGATCGGTACACTTGGCAATCCATCTTCCTTCCAAGTGTTTCGGGATCGAAAATTCCGGCTCCTGTTTGGCTAAGGAAGCTCAATCCATTTCGCGCTAGGAAGAAGAAACCAACCGAAGCTGCCTGATCATGAAGATCGCCATCGTCTCGCCGTACGCAACCGTCGCACCTCACTTCGAGGCAGAACTGGAGATCGCTCAACAGCATCTCGACGCGGGCGATGAAGTTCTACTTATGAGCTGCGAAGGGCAGCTCTCAAATTGTGATTTCAATGTCGATCGTGAAGAATCGCGATGCGTTGACTGCCGCGGTCGGCGTGAGCATGGCCATGATTTGCTGAGCCCTCGTTGCAAGGTTTACTCGCTTGAGACCACACAGGAGATTGTGGTTCCGCAATTCGCTTCGTTGCAGGAGTTGATCGACTGGAAAGTCGACTCGTTCGACGTTGGCTATGCGGCGCTTAGTTCTCTTGTTTCGGTTTGCCGCGACCCAGAACCAGACCTTGTCAAACACGCGAATCTACTGCAGAAGTTTATCGAGTCAGCGCTGGCGACTTGGCAGCAAACGCTGAAATTTATTGAGCGAAATCGTCCCGATCGAGTCTACGTTTACAACGGAAGATTCGCCGCGATGAGGGCTGTCTTTCGCGCGTGTCAGCAATTGGGAGTGGAGTGTTTCTTGCACGAACGCGGCTGCGATTTGAACCACTACGACTATTCTGAAAACCATTTGCTTCATGATATCGCGGCCGTTGACGCGGTGATTCGCAAACGCTGGGATGACGCCGATCCAGAGAATCGCGAAGCGGACGGAGCGTCCTGGTTTGAGGATCGAGTCGCTCGCGTCGAACGAAACTGGCATTCGTTCACGAAAGAACAACAGGCTGGCTTGTTGCCTGAAGGCTTCGATTCGTCGAAGCGAAACGTGTCGATCTTTTGTTCGTCTGACGATGAGTTTGTGGCGATCGGTGACGCTTGGCGCAATACGCTCTATCCGAATCAGGTCGAAGCGATCGCTGCGATTGCTGAATCGATGCTGACAGCTGATCCAGAAACACAGCTTTATTTGAGAGTTCATCCGAATCTCAAAGCGGTGAACAACGAACGGAAACGCCAGATGATGGCATTGGACTTTCCGAATCTGACCATCATTTCGGCTGACGCGACAACCGATACTTACGCGTTGATGAACGCCAGTGACCTAACGGTTACTTTCGGATCAAGCGTGGGCATGGAAGCTGTTTTTTGGGGCAAGCCATCGGTGTTGCTCGGACCGTGTCTGTATCAGGATCTTGGAGGTCCTGTTCGATCGCATTCACACGAGGAAACTGTTTCGCTTCTTTGCGGTGATGTTGAAGTCGCTCAGGATAAAACGGGCGCGTTAATGTACGGGCACTGGTTTCAGACTCGTGGCTATCGATATGAGTACTTCGAAGCGGCGTCGCTGTTTGAAGGGAAGTTCAAAGGCGAAGTCGTTCATGATCGTAAAGCGGCTCAACTGGCCGGAAAAAAGAAGAGCGGGCTATTTTCTCGATTCAGGTAAGCAGCCTTCTGCAGTGGCAAAGTGAGCGTTCTCACGTCTTTTGCGGCTTGTTCTTCTCGTCGCTGGTCAACTTGTGGTGAGACCGGCTCGCCAGATTCTGCCTGAGCAGCCGCCTCGCACCGCGGTGATGAGGTGCAGAGAATTGAGCTTGATGGTACTCGCTCACAACATCATGACTCTTTTACCTGCATCCACTTTTCTACAGCGCTGACCTGTCCCCGTTTTCGTCCTTAGAAGGTGAAAATTCGAGGAT
The DNA here is from genome assembly GCA_938010615.1 of uncultured Pirellulaceae bacterium. GTDB lineage: Bacteria > Planctomycetota > Planctomycetia > Pirellulales > Pirellulaceae > Mariniblastus. The sequence goes on from CALLUY010000128.1 coordinate 44,841, forward strand.
CACCAGCTTCGATCGTCTCACCGTAGTAGACTATTTTTTTTTGGCCGGGGAGCAAGATTGGCCTAATCGGGATACCGAAGTGTAAATTATAGATGGCCGTACCTATTGATTTCGCAACAAATCCCATAGTCAAGTCAACGATCTCTGAGATAAAGCAGGCGCCATTATGCGAAACCCACAGGTGAGAATATGTTCTTTCACAAATTCCAACTCCGACTAATTCAGATCCGAACAGCGCCTTCCATTCAGGTAGGCCACTGAAACTAGCGTACTGAAATTTAATATCCATACTTCCCACATGCAGTCCTCCATTCTTTCGTTCAGGCAAGTAAACGCCACCAAGAGATTTCAGAATTGCATGCGCAGGATGATTTTCATCGACTTTCGGATCGACCTTCACTTGGCGATCTGTTTCCCAGCCGTGATTTTTGAGAAGACTCGCAGCCTCTAGATTGTCCACGATCGACGATTCCATTTCAATTCGTCCCCATTTTTGCAGCGTTCAGAAAGCTCGGAAAGATTCCCAGACCTTTAGGCCTTTAAGACGCGACCCATCTACAGCTTTTCGTTCCCGGCTCCCCTGACCCCCGGGACTTGGACGGATCGACGTACGGCTAAAGCTTCAGATGATTTTGGCGAAACCTTAGTAGGTCAACGGCATTGACGGCCCCATTAAGATTGGAATCGAATTTTACATCAAGGCCACCTGCATGGTATCTCTGGGAATTCTCACTTCAGTGTTGAGAATAAGAGCTGCCTCGAGTCGATTGAAAGGGGACAGCCAAACTTCACGACCCGACAAGAATAAGGTGGCAGCACACGTGTTGAAATGACCGGGCTTTCTGAAGATCAAACGTGCCAGCACTTTTGATTCGGCTTGTTGATCGCACGACCGTGGAATAACTTTAAGGTTTGAAGTTCTCAAATTAACCAGCAGGGACAAGGATGTTCTGGCTCGACGATAAGAAGACGCAATCAATCAGGACACCCAGTCCTGTCGTCAATCAATGCGCAATTCGTTCGCTCAATGATGCTCAACTGGAAAAGTTGACTCTCGCTTGCCTCGACAAGCATCCTGATTTCTCACCAAGCGTGGCACTCGTTTTCCGTGCAGCCAATACCCAGAATACCGCCTGAGGAGGCCTTGCCGTGAAAATTCCAGGCACCCGACAAACGATTGATGAAGATGATGTGCAGGCCATCGTTGATGCCATGCACGATCCGTTGCTCACGACCGGGCCACGCGTTGAGGAATTTGAAAACGCGTTCGCCAGAGCAACCAAATCAAGGTTTGCGGTCGCTGTTAATTCCGGAACGGCCGCACTTCACTGCGCGATGCATGCTTGTGGTGTTGGAGAATCTGAAACGTCAACCGACGAAGTCATCGTCCCGGCGATCAGTTTCGTTGCGACGTCGAACGTGGCGCTTTATCAGAATGCAAAACCCGTTTTTGCCGACGTGGAACCGGACACACTTCGGATCGATGCAGACGATGTGCAACGAAAAATTACTCGAAACACAAAAGCCATCGTGGCAATGGACTACGGTGGGCAGCCTTGTGACTACGCTGCACTTCGGTCGATCGCTGATAAAAATCAACTGATGCTGGTCGCCGACGCATGCCACTCGCTCGGTGGAGCTGCCGGGGCTCAGCCGGTCGGTTCGCTGGCCGATTGTTCTTGCTTCAGTCTGCATCCTGCAAAACAGATCACCGCTGGCGAAGGTGGAATGGTCACGACTGATGATCGGGAGTTGGCTGCCAAAATGCGGGCCTTCCGAAATCACGGCATCGGATCAAATCATCGTCAGCGACAAAAGCAGGCGACTCATCGCTACAAGATGGAAGCACTCGGCTACAACTATCGGCTGACCGATATTCAATGTGCGCTGGGTATATCACAACTGAAGAAATTGCGAGAATTCACTCGGTTGCGAAACGAAGTCGCAACAGTGTACGACGATCTTCTGACCGGTTGCGAATTCCTGACACCGTTGACGACCGTGCCCGGTGTGCGGCATGCTCGACATCTTTACGTCGTCAAATGGAACGCCGAAGCGTCGGGAGTGACCCGCGACGAAGCTTTTGGCAGCCTGCGGGATCGCGGCATTGGAGTGAATGTTCACTACCAACCGATTTATCAGCAACCGTATTATCAAAGAGCGATCGCGAGCAATGAGCTTGACGTTCCGCACTGCCCTGTCGCGGACGATGTCTACGAGTCCATTCTTTCGCTGCCGGTCTTCCCAGGGATGACGTTGGAGCAAGTTGCCTATGTGGTTGAAAGTTTGCACGAGGTGGCCAAAAACGCCGAATTGCTACGGAGAGCCGCTTGATGAAAACCGCCGCCATCATTCAGGCTCGGATGGGTAGCCAGCGATTGCCCGGAAAAGTATTGCAGGACATTGCCGGCAAGCCAATGATTGACCGCGTTGTCGAACGAGTTCAACGTTGCGAGTCAATCGATGGAGTCATTGTTGCGACTTCGAATGCCGATACAGATGACGTTTTGGCTGACCATTGTCGAAGCATTGGTGTCAAAGTCGTCCGCGGTAGCGAGAACGATGTGCTTTCTCGTTATGTGCTTGCGGCAGAGAAACATCATTGCGAAACCGTGGTTCGGATCACATCGGACTGTCCGTTGGTTGATCCTGCGATCGTAGATCATGTCGTGCATGAAGTCACCGAAAATCCGGGCGTGCAATACGCTTGTAACTTCTTCCCGCAGCGATTGTTTCCGCGAGGCCTTGATGCGGAAGCACTAACGGTCAAAGCGCTGAAGCAAATCAACGCTGAGGCCACCAGTGCGAGACATCGTGAGCACGTGACGTTAAAGATCTACGAGAATCCGTCACGATTCAATATCGCCTCGATCTCAAATCGACTTGATCATTCGCATTTGCGCTGGACTGTCGACACCGAGCAGGATCTGACACTGGTGCGAACGATTTATGACCACTTCGCCGCAAACGGCGTCGAAACATTTGGCTATCCGGAAATCATGAGAGCGTTGACGCAGAATTGGCATTGGTGCCAAATCAATCGCAAGGTTCTCCAAAAGGCAGCTTGAGACATGAGTGAAGTTTTTACTCAGACCAAAACATCATTGATGAACGTCGTCATTCGAGCCGACGCGGGACCGGCAGTCGGAACAGGTCACGTGATGCGAATGATGGCTCTTGGTGAAGCGTGTTGTAAGCTCGGCGCGAGCGTAACGATGTTGTGCGGCGACATTCCATCGGGTTTGGTGCAACGTTTGTTCAGTTGTGGCATCGATGTCTATCAGCTCAACTGCGATCAGTGCGACGATGAAGATGCACGCGAGACGTTAGCGTTTGCGGTTCGCGAGAACGCCGATTGGATCGTGCTCGACGGATATGGCTTTGACGCTGCGTATCAGCAAGCCGTTTCTGAATCCAATGCTGAGCTCATGATGATGGACGAAGGCGACCTAGCAGATTCGAAATTCGTGGATGTCATCCTGAACCAGAATGCCTACGCGAAAACAGACGCTAACGATGCTAATCGGTTGGCCGGATGTGATTTTACACTTTTGCGATCAGAATTTTTGTCAGCAAACGCTTGTGAGCCCAAGAAGATTCGGCAGTTTGCGCGACGAATTTTGGTCACCTTTGGTGGATGTGACGATGCGAATTGGACCCAGCGAGCCTTGCAGTCGTTGTTGATCAGTCGAGCACGGGATCTGATCGTGGATGTTGTGGTTGGAGCCGGGTACCAGCATCTGGATTCGTTGTTGGAACTCAAGCGAGAGCATCCGGCTTCGATTCGCATTCATCGCAATGTTGATCGAATGGTCGACGTGATGTGGCGAGCCGACTTTGCGATCACCGCTGGAGGTTCGACCTGTTACGAGCTGGCTCGCTGTGGAGTTCCCGCTTTGGCGATTCCGGTTGCGGAAAATCAGATTCCCATCGTCGAATCGCTTTCGGAAATGGAAACGCTGGTAGCTTTCGAGCCAACGGGTTGCGACGAAGAAGATGTTTCTCAGATGTCGAAAGTGGTTGGGAAGCTTTTGCGAGATTCGGAAAGTCGCGCTCGCATGTCTGAGTTGGGACAAGCGTTGGTTGATGGCCAAGGGGCATTTCGAATGGCGCGCCGGATGGCGAATTGGGGAGTCACTTTTCGAAATGCCAATTTTGATGATGCAGAACAATTGTTGGCGTGGAGAAACGATCCAGAAGTCCGATCTGTCCTTTTCGACACCGATCAAGTTTCGTTGGCAACGTATCAAACGTGGCTGGAGCGAAAACTGAAAGAAGACGACTGCTGTTTATGGATCGCGGAGACATCAAAGGGGCAACCGATTGGCCAGGTTCGGCTGGATTTCGAGAGCTCACAACAGGCGTCGATATGTCTTTCGCTCGATCATACTCGTCGAGCCAAAGGGCTTGGTCGAGCCATCATTGAGAAAGCCTGTGAGCTTGGATTCGAAGAAAATCCTCAGCTGGATTCCATTGTGGCACAAATAACACCCGGTAACGTAGCTTCCGAAAGAGCGTTTCGCAGTGTCGGCTTTGTTCAGACGCAGCCAACCATGGTCAACAAAAAACTGGCGTTTCAGTTTGTTCTTTGGCGAGACGCGAAGCAGCAAAAGCGTCGCTCGGCCGCGTAGCCGTTTGGCGCGTTCTTCGCTTTCGATTAGCACCTTCAGAAAACGCCGCTTCCCCGATAGAATGTCGCGATTCCAATTCGTCGTCGCTTTATTCAAAAGAATCTCTTGGCATCAAGTTCTTCCCGCTCTCCTGGTTGGCGAGAGCTCTATCCGTTTCAGTCTAACTTTCATGATGTAGCCGGAAATCGGATGCACTACGTCGATGAAGGTGATCGCGATGCGCCTCCCGTGTTGATGGTGCATGGCAATCCGACTTGGTCGTTCTACTATCGAAATCTCGTGAAAGGACTGTCGGATCAATATCGAACCGTTGCAGTGGATCATCTTGGTTGCGGGCTCAGTGACAAGCCATCCGACTACGATTACTGCTTGCAGGACCATATCGACAATCTTGTAAGTCTCGTGGAGCGACTCGATTTGCAGAATGTGACCCTCGTGGCTCATGACTGGGGAGGTTCGATTGGATTGGGTGCGTTGCAGAAACTTCGCGAACGGTTTTCAAAGATCGTGCTATTCAATACGGCCGCATTTCCACCTCCTTACATTCCGTTTCGAATTCGTGTTTGTCGCTGGCCGCTGATCGGGAAGATCGGCTTGCAAGGATTCAATATGTTCGCCAAGGCCGCGATCACGATGGCGACGGAACGTTCTGATGGATTGCCAAAGGAAGTTGCCGAAGGATTGTTGGCTCCCTATGATTCGTGGCCAAATCGAATTGCAACTTACAAGTTCGTGAAAGACATTCCTCTTTCGTCGTCACATAGAACTTGGGAAGTGCTTGAAAGAATCGAAGCCGGATTGCCGGAGCTATCTTCGCTGCCGATCCGTTTGATTTGGGGCATGAAGGACTGGTGCTTTCGCCCGGAGTGTTTGGATCGGCTAGTTTCGCATTGGCCCAACGCGGACGTTACCAAGTTTGAGAATGGCGGTCACTATATCGTCGAAGACGAACCGGAGAAGGTCGTAACGATGGTTCGCGAATTTATGGACGCTGCAAAATGAGCGGTGATGCATCGTGGAAAGACGGAATGTCGATCGGCCGGTTGGTTGAATTTGCTTGCCTGTTGGAAGTGACCGCGTCAAAGCCCGGCAACGTCCATCGCGGAGCAGATTTCGAGGACGTGACATTTTTTGATTTCGCAGCGAGTGCTGTCGCGATGGGTCAGGCAGTCGATGACATGCGCGGATCGTCTTATGGCGATACTGTTTTGGAAGTTGCGAAACGAACGAAGCAAGTCACAACTTCGAATACCAACCTCGGCATCAATTTGTTGATCGGTGTATTGGCCAAGTCGTGCTTCCTCGGCGGTCCCTGCTCGGAAAACGTTGTATCTGCGTTGGCTGACCTGAATAAACACGATTCGAAAACAGTTTTCGAAGCCATACGAATGATGAAGCCGGGTGGACTTGGTGAAGTCGAAGATCATGACGTTAATGAAGCTGCACCGGCGTGTTTGGTGACGGCGATGGATGCCGCCAAAGATCGAGACTTAATTGCGGCTCAGTTCGTCAATGGATTCTCTGACGTTTTTGAAAAGGTGTTGCCTTGGATCCTCGAAGGCCGCGACAAGTTTATTGACCTCATGCAGGGAATCGTGTGGGCACACGTTCGCTTGATGGCCGAATATCCTGACAGTTTGATTGCTCGCAAGTGCGGATTGCCGATCGCTGAGCAAAGTCAAACGATGGCTAGAAGAACGATCGATGCGTTAGCCAACGGCCCGGAAGCGTACTTTGCTCAAGTTTCTAACCTGGATTTTTGGCTCAGGTCCGACGGTCATCGTCGCAATCCTGGTACAAGTGCCGATCTAATCGCTGCCGGATTGTTCGTTGGGCTCTACAATGGCGACATCACCCCGCCGTTTGTATCTTAAGTTGAATTTTTCTGGACAAACAATGACTGAGAACGCATTCGAAGTTTCGCTCGAGAAAGAAAGCCTCGTGTTTTCTTCTGCTCACTTCATTACATTCAACGGTAATATCTGCGAGCAGTTGCACGGACACAACTATCGGTGCAAGTGTCGCGTTGTTGGATCGCTTGACGAAAACGGATACGTGATCGACTTCATTGCACTTCGCGATACGCTGCAGGCGATCGTCGGTGAGCTCGATCATCACGTGCTGCTGCCGACGAAGCATCCAACAATATCAGTGGTTACTGAAGAGAGCGAAGTGGTTGCTCGGTTTGAGAAGAAGCGCTGGGTCTTTCCGGAAGAAGATTGCGTTTTGTTGCCGATCGCCAATACGACGGCGGAGTTGTTAGCGAAGTGGATCGGCGAGCAGTTGATCGGGCGGCTGAAAGCCGAAACCAAAAAGGCAATCAGCAAAGTCATCGTTTCGGTGGACGAAAACCACGGACAGTGGGCGAGTGCTGAGATGAGCGTCTGATAGGTTTCGCAACGCGTTGAGTTATTGTTTAACGGCAAGCCGAAGGCGACTGTGTGAGTCTGGTATGCACACAGTCGCCTGCGGCTTGCCGTTAAACGCAATACCGTTCAATGAAGCCAAAGTCCCGGTGGCATAGGCCTCTGGCCTGTGTTCTGCATGTCCACAAGCCAGAGGCTTATGCCACCTCCCCAACTGAAACGACCCTACTGAAAAGCCAAAACGAAGGGTGACAACATCTTCATTGAACGGCTTGCCGTTAAACGCAATACCGTTCAATGAGGCCAAAGTCTCGGTGGCATAGGCCTCTGGCCTGTGTTCTGCATGTCCACAAGCCAGAGGCTTATGCCACCTCCCCAA
>CALLUY010000129.1 GCA_938010615.1 uncultured Pirellulaceae bacterium
CGGGCTTGTATTTGCGCAACATCAAAACTCGCGCTTCGGGCGTGAATTTGTTTCATCGAACGCAGACGAAATAAAGCCCTTGCCGCATCCATGCAACAAAGGCTTCAGTTTCGCGATCGAATAGGATCCGTACTAACCAGATGGGTCACGAGGCTCCGCCGTCGTGAATCAGTTGGTCTAAATCACGCCGCCATGCGTGTTGTACGGATACATGTGATTTGGCTGGTCAAGCAACCAGAAGCGATGCCACTCTTCGCGGAGCTGACGTAGCTCCTCGGAGGTGTACATCAATTGACGAGCTCGAACTGCTGGATCGGCATCGTAGGCGGCTAAGAAACAACCGACGCTACTGCTGAGTGAAACTGCCAACAGCGCCGCAACTAAAAATCGACGCATGTCTTTTCCTCCGTGATGTATTTAAGTAATGCGATCCAGTACCAGCAAGCCGGTTAGGCTTTGCTTATCCCAATCTTCGGCATCAACGGCATCGAAAGTTTAATCCGCAAGGATCAATTATTCGATAAACTTTGACATGCAAAAAACTGCTGGCAAAAACATGTCACAAGAGGCAAACAACGCAGTACAGAAAAGCAAACGCGTGGCTTGCACGGCTCTCCGAGCTGGTAGCGACACATCCCAACTGAGTATCTGAACCTCGTACGTTTACCACGAGACTACCGCCAAATCGTTTTGGAATCGTTTCCAATTGCCGTCGTAGGCTTTTTGGTTTCGCGTTCCACAGGTCGGTAGCGACGACCAACTTTCATTTGCTTCGCGTACCAGCCTTCATTTAACGAGGCCATGCGATTTCCTGGGCGGGCTTTGAATTCAGCCTCTGGCGAAGCTTCGGATTCAATGCGACTGACATCTGCACGTGGCGAATCTTCATACGAGCTTTGCCCACCTGAGCCAACCAAACTGGCAAAACGTTCTCGATTCGAAGGGATCTCCTTCTCCAAACTCCCTTCAGCCACCCATCTCTCCCATCGCACCTGAAGCTCGGACAGGTCTTCATAGCCGTAGTACTTGCGAGTCGCCTGACTCCACCCTCGCAGCTCATTTCCAGGTGTTTCCATATCCATCCCGGCGTTCACGTAGTCTAGGAAGTGCTTTCTTCCCTTCTCCATGATCAAAAACTTGGCGACGCTGAACCCCTGCGCATAGAGCGGCAAAATATCTTGCGGATAGTCTTTCATCGTGAACATGCGATTGAACGGAATTCCCCGCGAAGGTTGCGAAGTCAGGAAATGGATCAACATGCCATGGTTTTTCTTCTTTTCGGCCATGTGCTCAACCGTTGTGCAAGCACCTTCGTCGGCCCATCGAGGCAGTGGTCTTCGAAAATGAGTCGCAAAGATGGTGTGCGTGATTTCGTGCGGCAAGACTGAATCCAGGAGTCGTTCCGGCGTGCCAAAGATCTTCATATCCCAGCCAGAAGGCTCTCCACGTTGCTGTCCGTTGTACATGAACGCAAAACTTGTTTCTCCGCCGGCGTGCTGAGCCAACGTTACTTGAATCGGGCATTTTTCCGACCAGCGTGGCAACTCCGCATCAAGCCATTGGATCGCCAGCTCTCTGCGAAAACGCTCTGCCTCATTGCCAACTTGCTTCGCGAAAGCTGGATCTGGAGCGACGACAATGAAGTTGTCAGTCGTATAAGTAAACTGCTGACCTTGCGCGGTCTGGGCAAGGGCTTGCGTTGCAAAAACGGCAAAGAGAACGAGAATGAGATAGCAATATCGCGACATCGGTTCCATCCATGGAGAATTCGAGTCCGCATCCTGCGGGTTGAACCAATACGCATTTTCGCCGACATCGTTCGGCAAGTATTGCTTCGGCGGCAAGGTAGCATATCTCAACGGAGTGCCCCTACCCCATTCTTTCGCTTCGATGGCATTCTTCTTCCCTGATAAAGCCCCGAATTTTCCAGCATTTTCTTGTCGCGATGGATGCTCACGAAAGAATTTGGAGGATAAGCGAATGGCTAGCAAGCTGAATCGAAATCAGGCGACTCATTGCCGGTTCATACTGGATCATTCGTTGACCGGTACTATATTGAAACACGACTGCGTCAATAAATTCTCGCCCGTCACGGACCCTTAAGCGCATTCCTGATGACCAAATTTCTCCCATCAGCTTCGATCATCTATGCGCTGCTGTTGTTTGCGTTTCTGCCGGCAAATGGCCACGCCGACGAACGTCCAAACATCGTATTCCTGATGACCGACGATCAGTCGACATATTCAATGGGATGCTACGGCAATGACGATGTGCAGACACCGAACCTTGACCGACTGGCCAAGGCAGGCATTGTCTTTGATCGCCACTACGCGACGACTGCGATCTGCATGGCCAGTCGAGCGACCGTGATGACGGGAATGTATGAATACAAAACGGGCTGTAATTTCATGCACGGACACATGTTGCATTCGACATGGAAAAATTCGTATCCGATGCTGCTTCGCGAAGCTGGCTACACGACGGCCTTCGCGGGGAAGTTCGGATTTGAAACCAAGGCGACTCGGGACGACAAACAGGCTCTTCCATTGCCGGCGAACGACTTCGACCGTTGGGGCGGCGGTCCCGGGCAGACTTCTTACCAAACAAAGAAGAACAAATCGATGTCCGCTTACGCGAAAGAGTTTCCGCACTCGACGATGTCTTACGGCGCTTTCGGTCGTGACTTCATAGACGATTCAGCTGCTGCGAAGAAACCCTTTTGTCTTTCGATCAGCTTCAAAGCACCGCACAAACCAGCGACTCCCGACAAGCGATTCAATGACGTCTACGCTGGAAAGAAATTTCGCAAACCGAAGAACTTCGGACGCGAAGCCGGAAAACATTTCTCGGCTCAAAGCAAAACAGATCGACAGTACGAAAGATTTTACAGCTGGAACTACGCCGACAAATACGACGAAGTGATGGCGAAGTATCACCAGCAGATTCACGGCGTCGACGCTGCCGTTGGCATGATCGTCGAAGCGATCGAAAAAGCAGGAGTCGCCGACAACACGATCATCATTTATACATCCGACAATGGATTCCTCTGCGGATCACACGGCTACGGATCCAAAGTATTGCCTTACGAAGAATCAAGTCGCGTCCCCTTGATCGTGTACGATCCTCGCAGCCAGAATTCTCACAAAAGCATACGCTGCGAATCGTTAACTGGATTGATCGACATCGCTCCGACTGTTCTGAATATCGCTGAAATCCCTGCACCTGAAAATATTGACGGGAGGAATCTACTTGATCTTTACGCTGATCCTTCAGCAACGATTCATGATGACCTAGTTCTGATCAATGTTTGGGGGCAGCCTTCTACGCACGGCCTGACGGTCGTGACTCAAGACACCAAGTACATTTACTGGGGTTACGGCGGAGACGGAATGTCGCCCACTGAAGAACTTTATGATCTGCACCATGACTCGGCAGAGATGACTAACCTTGCGTCACGTTCAGCCTCTGAACCGACGCTTCGAGCGATGCGACAGAAGTACGACGATCATGTTGCCCGGTGGAACACAAAGGCTGTCCCTTACAACGGGTACCAACCGTATGGAAAAATTTTCGATCGCAACACCGATTGGCAACAGAAGGAGAAACTCTACCCGCAGCCAACAGATCTCAAATAGATTCGAAATACAAGCCCGAAGCGCAAGTTTTGATGTTGCACACATTTTTATTCCGAAGGAATTTCAGCCATTAGCCGGAGGTCGAGCGTAGCGACCACCTCCGGAATCCTAAGGATGCACGATTCTATCCTGAAGGGATCGCAGCAAACGCCCGCTGTGATCCCTTCGGGATCATGTTTGCTATCGAACGAATCCGGTGATGGCGCTGCGCTTATCACCGGCTACTAGCTTGAA
>CALLUY010000130.1 GCA_938010615.1 uncultured Pirellulaceae bacterium
AGAAAGCCGATGCACTGATTGCGTTCGGCGCGAATCAGGGCGATTGCGAAGATGCACTCAACAAGACCGTCGCGATTCTCGAAAAAGACCCGCATGTTCTGCAATTGAATTGCTCGAACCCGGTCAAAACCCAAGCGGTTACCGGCAAAGTCCCAAATGAGGATTCTTCCGCTCAAGCTACCTATCTCAACGCCGCTATTCGGGTGCTAACGACTTGGTCGGCGACGGAACTTCACACCGCAATGATCGGCATCGAGAAGCAGCTGGGACGCGAACGGGCTGAACGTTGGGGGCCTCGGACCATTGATCTCGACCTTTTGCTTGTCGGAGACCTGCAGCGGCGACAGGAGGACTTGGTGGTGCCACACCCAAGGATGTCATTCAGACGGTTCGTTTTGCAGCCAGCGCTCGATATCGCGGCTGATATGGTGCATCCAGAGTCCGGTATGACCCTCAAACAGCTGGTTGATCACCTCGACAATGCAGAGAATCGAATCGCTTTGACGACGAATGTGCCTAGCTTTGCCCAGTCAATCACTTCTGAAGTTCCCTATGAAATTAAGATCGTTGAGAACGTAAAACAATTCCTCAGCGTTTCGGTGGGAGCAAAACTGGTTGTGGCGTGCTTCGATGAATCAGATATCGATGCCGAGTTCGAATCCTTCGTGCGTTTTGCCTCGAATTTTGCCGGCCCAACTCTAAGGATCAATCCGGCACATGGGGAAAATAACGCGAAGACAGAACTTGCTGCAGCGATCGAAGCGATGAAGTAAAGCACATCGGTGATTTGAATTCGAAATCGACTCAATAAGTTTTCTGAATTGCCATTTTGCAAGATATTAAACCAAAGCAGGGCAATACTGGTGTTGTCGTTGACTTTCCCCGGTCAATCGAATTAAAATTCCCGCAAGCGATCCGAGGACTAACAACCCAATATCGGACGTGGCATCAATGAATAGTTTATTTTGAGTTTGGCTTGGGACCTTATTTTCTCAGCCAAGCTCATTTTTTTTTGCATACATTCCAGCGGGCTGAACCGCAGGCCAGGACAAGATGAAGATAAAAAAAACAATTTTTCAGGCACTAAAAATTGCCCTGTTTGCACAGATTTTTTTTCTGATTTGTCCCTCAGTCGGCTGCGGGCGGGCGATAGCTCCGGCACCCCAGGAAAAGTCAGATTCTGCCCCTGAATCAAATTCGCAAACGCATACTCATACCAACGCGCTCGCCAAAGAGAGTAGTCCCTACCTGCTAATGCACGCTCACAATCCTGTGAACTGGTATCCGTGGAACGAGGAGTCGCTCAAGAAAGCGAAAGACGAAGGCAAGGTGATTTTTCTTTCGGTCGGTTATTCCAGTTGCCACTGGTGTCACGTGATGGAGAGAGAATCGTTTTTGGATGAAGAGATCGCGAAGTATCTAAACGACAATTTCATCTGCATCAAAGTCGATCGCGAAGAGCGCCCGGACGTCGACCAGATCTACATGGAAAGTCTGAACGTCTACAACCAGCTATCGAAGAATGGACAGGGTGGCGGTTGGCCATTGTCGATGTTTTTGACTTCTGAGGGCAAGCCATTTTTCGGTGGCACCTATTTCCCGGCAAGAGATGGAGACCGCGGTGCGCGAATCGGATTTTTATCGATCGTAAAACGGATCAAAGACAGCTGGGATGCCAACCGGGAAGGCGTCAACAAAACAGCAGATCAACTCACAGAGATCACTCGTTCGCAACTCGAAGGCAGTCCACCACTTCAGGAAAAAAAGATCAAGGGTTCGTGGACCAAGCGTGCGATCAAACAGCTTGAACGTTCGTTCGATTCAGAGTTCGGTGGATTCGGCTTTGTGGCTTCTTCACCGGACCGTCCCAAGTTTCCTGAACCTTCAAATTTGTTGCTGTTGCAAGAATGGATCTCTCAGCAGCCAGATGGCGATACGAAAGAGAAGACGAAAAAGATGTTGGACACAACGCTAACCAAAATGGCGCTTGGTGGCATGTACGATCATCTTGGTGGTGGCTTTCATCGTTACAGTGTGGATCGGTTTTGGGCGATCCCGCACTTTGAGAAAATGCTCTACGACAACGGGCAGCTTGCGTCAGTTTATGCTGCTGCGTACGAACAGGATCCGAAACCTCAATACAAACGCATCGTTGAAGGAATGCTCAGCTTTATCGAGCGGGAAATGACGGCTGCGGATGGAGGATTTTACTCTGCGCTCGATGCTGAGTCTGAAGGCGTTGAAGGAAAGTTCTATCGTTGGGAAAAAGAAAACGTTCAAGAGATTTTGGGCGATGAGGCTTTCAAGCTCTTTGCCGAAACGTATCGACTCAATGAGGAGCCTAACTTCGAAGAAGAGTACTATGCGCCGCAGCTGAAGGCCGTTTTGGATTCAGAGATCCATGACAAACTCGAATCGTCGCGAAAGAAGCTGTTCGATGTTCGCGCGAAGCGTCCGCGGCCGTTGTTGGACAACAAGATTCTTACTGGTTGGAACGGAATGATGATTCGTGGCTTCGCGGATGCTGGCCGAGTCCTCAAGAACGATCACTACGTCGAAGTCGCCGCCAAGGCTGCAGAATTCGCGATCGAGAAACTTACTGACAAAGATGGACGTCTGTTTCGGACTCATACTGATGGCGAATCGAAACTGAACGCCTACCTCCAAGACTACGCTTGTTTGATCGAAGGGCTGCTGGCGATTCATCGTGCGACCGGCGACAACAAATGGATCGATGCCGCAACCAAGCTTCAGAAAAAGCAGGACGAACTGTTTTGGGACGAAAAGAACGGCGGATACTTTTACACTTCAAAGGATCACGAAACCCTGATCATTCGCACAAAACGCGCCGCCGATGGCGCACAGCCGTCCGGCTCCAGCGTCTCTGCCAACAATCTGATTTACCTCGCCGAAGTTACCGGCGACAAGTCATTCAAGGAGCGGGCACTTAAAACTGTGCTCTCGGCTTCCGGCTTGCTGAATGAATACCCAACGATCGCACCGCGCATGTTGGTCGCCGCTTTGAAGTTGTTGAAGAAGTAAACCGGCCAAAGGTCATTGGTCCCTTATTTTAGCTTTGACGGACGGACCAGCCTTTATCCAAGAGGATCTGCCCTGAAACCGGGCAAAGCGATCTGCAAATGCGCAATATCTTGACTTGAGTTCTTTCAATGGCTCGATCGTTCCGCACAAAACCGATTTTGTGGCTCGATCAAGGTTGTTCCAACTGCCAACTCTTTTGGCAACGATTGATTCGCCGTTTTTTGACTGTTTTGGCTGGTTGTGATTCAACCGCTGATCCCAAGTCGAAGGGAAAGAAAATCGCCTAGAAATTCAGACGGTGATTGGCATGGCAGATGCTTTAACACAGAGGCTTAGAAGGACCTATCTCTTTGTGAACAGCAAGAAAGTTGAAAACCATGTCAAATGCAACGGTAACGATTCATCCGGGGCGAACGCATCGCAGTGTCTTCGATTTGAAAACACGATTGAATTATCGAATCGGATTTCTGACGATTTGTTTTTTGACGATCGCCGTCATCTCCACAATTGATATCTGGTTCGCAGTGGCGAATTCTTCAATTCTGGCCGTCGAACAAAATCCAATTTGCAAGGCGCTGATCGAGATGGATCAATCCAGATTCAGCTTTTTCATACTCGGCAAGACGTTGGGAACCGTGATCGTGTTGTCGACATTGACGCAGTTACACCGCTATCGATATCGTCATGCGACTTTTGTGACCGTTGCGATCACACTGTTTCAGCTGTGCTTGCTGACATACATGACGCTTTCCGATCCGTTGTTCTACGACTTGCCAAACTTCAGTTTGCTGTTCAGCGAAACATCGGATTCAGTTTGGGAGCTCGAATGATCTCTTTAGCGGACGATGCTGATTTGGGAATCCTTCGAGAGAATTCCGAATACATCTTTGGCATCTTTTTCACTCATTCCAATACAGCCGCGATGGCCATGCGGTGTTCCGGAAGGAACTGCGTGAATGCACAAGCTGCCCGTTAACCCAATCCAGTAAGGACCGTATCCGTTTCCTGGGCTGCCAGCTGGGTATTCTTTGCCGTTTGCGTCTCGCCAAGTGAAACCATTAGGCGATTTGGCCATGACTTTGAAGTTTCCGGCCTTCGGATCACCAGAAATTCCAACGGCGACCGGAAATCGGCCAGCGTAAAGATTCTTGACGAACAGGGTCATCATTTTCGATTTCAGATCGATTTCAGCATGGAAGGGACCGTTGACGACTTTCAACTCCATGCCCGGTTTGACTTCATTGCTGCTACTGAATTGAGCTCGGTTGATGTTGTAGATGACTTCCGTTGGAACTTTCATCTGGTTGGCAATCGATTCAAGCGTGTCGGTCGCAGTCACAACGTAGGGGCGACTGACAAAATGGTGCTCCGTCGAGTAGATGACTTTACCGGCCAAAGCATCCAACCACCCTTGCAGTTTCTGTTGTTGAGGACCTGTTAGGCCTTTCCTGGTGTAGTGTTGCGACAGTACACCAAGAGCGTATCGATACTGATCGGCAGCAACCAAACGATCGACTTCAGCCCAAACATTGGCGATCGAAGCCTGCGAAGGTGCCTGGCTGCTGAGTTCGGTCACGCCGTCGGCGTTGCTAACAGGTTGCACTTCATTGTCTTTAGCCACGGCGGTTGCCAGTGAGTTGAATGACTGATCGTTAGCTCCACCGGCAGGCAGCGTTGTTGAGAAAGTCGGTCTGGCTTGAAAGGAATTGTCACCAGCTTGCGTTTTTGAATTGTTTGTTTTCAAAGCATCGATCAAACCATTGTCGCGATTTGTCGGTGCAGTGCTTACGGGTTGTCGAGTCGCAATTTCAGGAAGTTGCAGCGAGTTGCCACGCATCGTTGTGTTCGGTGTCCCCGACAGGGAAGGAAGCTTTAGCGGCGACTGTTGTTTTGGTTCGGTTTCCAACGCTGGCGCACTGTTGGTGAATTGAGGATCTTGCGGCTGCAAGTTAGGTGTTTGCAGCGTTGGCAATTCAGGGAATGAATTCGATTGACTAGGGAATGAATTCGATTGCAGCGAAGGCATGCTCCCAGAGTCCAGTGCTGGGGCAGCGTTCGTGGAAACCTGAATCGGAGCTTGTTGGCTCTGCGAATCGAAAGACGGCAGCGTCATCGAACCGCGTTGCGACGTCGACAAACTCGAATCGATCTCAATTGGGTCAAGTTCAGTTTCGGGCACTGCGTTGTTATTCGAAACACAGTAGAGTCCAAAAGAGATGGCCAGTAGCGTGACTGCGAACGCGGTGCTTTTGAGCGATTGCATTTCAATTCTCCTAGAGTTGACCGTTTCTACGCCCTTTTCTTGGGAAGCGCAGCGGTCGCCGGTTTTATGAATTCGGCGGGAGATTAGCAGGATCGGGAAACGGAGCCCAGATCAGGAAGTGCAAGCACTTTTAGGTGGCAAGCACTTTTGGGTGGCATAAGCCTCTGGCTTGTGATTCTGCATGATGGCAGCCAAAGGTGGTGCAATCAGCATGCTCACAAGCCAGAGGCTTATGCCACCTTTGATGATCCAAAGTGCGTCTTAATCCTTGGGGATAAACTGCGTCAAACGGCCTGGTGAGCCCATCGCGTTGTAGCCACCATCGACGTGCATGACTTCGCCCGAGATTCCGCCGGCCAATTCTGATAGCAGAAATGCGCCAGAGTCGCCGACTTCCGTTAGCGTGATGTTGCGACACATTGGGGCAACGTGTTCGTACATCTTCATCATCGGACCAACGCCAGCACCGACGCCGGAAATGGTCTTCACTGGTCCGGCACTCAATGCGTTAACGCGGACGCCTTGAGCCCCAAGATCGTACGCCATGTATCGCATCGACGCTTCCAAAGCAGCTTTGCAGATTCCCATCACGTTGTAGCCGGGAACAATCTTCTCGCCTCCAAAGTAGCTCATGCACAAAACAGAGCCACCTTCATTCATGATCCCTTTCGCAGCATTACAAACTGCGATCAACGAATACGCGCTGATGTCCATCGCCATCTTGAACCCGTCACGGCTGGTTTCGATCGTGTCACCATTAAGGTCGTCAGGATGCGCAAACGCCATCGAGTGCAACACGAAATCAAGTTTGCCGAACTTGTCAGCGGCGACTTTCATGATGGCTTCGATTTGCTCATCGCTTTGAACGTCCAATGGCTCAAGAAAAGCTGGCTGATAGTCGTCGCCAAGTTTCTTCAACGCTTTTACGACGCGTCCCTTGTTACGCTGCTTTTCGTCATCTGGGCGATCGGGAAGATGCGAAAAACCGCACTCGCCGCCTTCGTCAATGATTCGTTTGGCAATTGCCCAAGCGATCGAACGGTCGTTCGCGACGCCGAGAATCAAACCCTTTTTGCCTTCAAAGAAGCCCATCAAAATATCCTGAAATTAGTGATCAAAATCTGGTTCATGTCAGTGCATGGCTGAGACTTCCATCCGCAGCGATCCGGCGACTGTGTTACTATAGCTATTTCCCGAGAACCAACAATTGCACCGTTTCAGTTGACCGTATGAACACGTCCGCAAACACCCAGCGACTTGACCCAGGAACCGGAAGCTCCGGTGGTGAAACTGCGAAACTATTGGCAGATTTGATTTATATGTCTGCCGCTCATGATTCTTCTGCAAGTTTTTTGAGAGCTGCCAGCAGCGAACTGAACGCTTTCACGAAAGCCAAACAGACCGTCGTCGTCCAGGGAGTCAAAGGTCAATGGCGGATTCTGGCCTCAACGGATGAAAAACTGAAACAGGAAGCACTGCCGGTCGAGCTGATGGCGGAAGTCCTCGACAGTGAGCGATGTGAAAGCGAAAGGGGATGGATTGCCTCGCCTTTAAACCGCCCGATGGAGACGGGCCAACTACTGGTCCAGCGAACGGACTCGCCCGACGAATCCGCATTCGATGTATTGGCGGCAGCACTTGGCGTCGGACTAAGAGCGTATCGAGTTCGCTCCGGTTCCAGCAAACGAGTTCGCCAACTCGAAGCATTGCTCGAGATGACGGCAGGTTGGAATCAGTCACGCGAAACCGATTCGTTGCTGATAGAAATCGCCGAAGCGTCCACGCGTTTGGTCGGCGCCGAACGAGCCACGATTTTTTTGCCGAACTCGAACAATACCGAATTGATTGGAAAGCCGGCTCTTGGTGTTGAAGATGGAACGCTAAGAATTCCGATCGGTGCAGGTGTTGTTGGCCAAGTCATGTCGACGGGCGAACCGGCGCGTGTCGACGAAGATATCTCCAGCGAGCAAAAACAGATCGACCGTAGCGTCGACGAGCAGCTTGGTTTCCAGACGCGAACCTTACTCTGTGTTCCGATGAAGAACGCTGACGGAAAAACGATCGGAGCTTTTGAGCTGATCAATCGCAACGAAGGGAACTTCAATGACCGCGACGAGGCAGCGTTGAAGGAACTTGCATCACACGCGACGATCGCAATCGATTCGACGCAACATGTCGAGCACCTGAAAACGGTTTGCCATACGATCGCAACTCAGGCTGCCGATGAAGTGAATTTGATTGGCGAAGCCGAGTGCATCACGAAATTGAAATCGACGGTCGAACGAGTCGCCGACACGGATCTTGCCATCTTGATCACGGGTGAAAACGGAACGGGTAAAGAAGTGGTCGCCCAGATGGTTCACTATCTCAGTGGTCGCCGCGATGAAGTCTTGGTCGCAGTGAACTGTGCGGCGATCAGCGAAACGTTGCTTGAAAGCGAACTCTTCGGTCACGAAAAAGGTGCCTTCACCGATGCCCATCAGGCTCGCGAAGGAAAGTTTGAACTGGCCAACGGCGGCACGCTTTTCCTCGACGAAATTGGCGACATGAGTCTTGGCGGCCAAGCGAAACTTCTCCGCGTCCTCGAAGAGAAAGTGGTCGTCCGCGTTGGTGGCAGTGTTCCGATCCCAACATCTGCTCGAGTCGTCGCGGCAACGAATCAGGATTTGGCGAAACTGGTCAGTGAAAAGAAGTTCCGCGAAGATTTGTTCTTCCGGCTCAATGTGGTGATGATCGAAATTCCTCCTTTGCGAGAGCGGGGAGACGATGTGATTCTGTTGGCCGAACATTTCCTGTCGAACTTTTGCGCCAAAGCACGGCGTGAAACCCCAAAGATCTCTGCTGCGGCTAGAAATCGTTTGCTCAGCCATCGCTGGCCCGGCAACGTTCGCGAGCTGCGAAATATGATGGAGCGACTGGCGTATCTGTCAGACGGTGATCAGGTTCGTCCGGATGACCTTGCGTTCGTGAATGCTCCTCAATCAGAGAATGCGGATACCGGGATCGCGATGGACATGCCGTTGACGGATGCTACTCGCCAGTTCCAAGTTGACTACATTCAGCGACATATCGATCGTTGCGGCGGCAACATGACCGAAGCCGCTCAGCGAATCGGACTCCATCGCAGCAATCTCTATCGCAAAATGAAGCAGCTCGGAATGAGCGACGAATAGTCATGTTTCAATGATTGTTTAACGGCAAGCCGCCGGCGACTGTGCCGCATCCGCTGTCCCAGAATCGCACAGTCGCCTGCGGCTTGCCGTTAAACGATGGTTTTTGGCAATGGGCAGCAGTACCCAATGAGCCACTTGATTCGTATACTTCTCCCGTACACAAAACTCTTTCAAAGCAATTCTCATGGCTCTTCCGACACCACTCTCCTATCTCATCACTTCCTGCGAAAAACTTTGCGTCAAGGAATGCTGTGGCATCGAGTCCTTTGATTTTTCGCCCGTGCATATCGCTTCGTGGTTACATCAATCACGCGGCGAACCGATGGAGAAAACCGTTGCCTTGCTGAACGAGCAACTGGAAGATCTTCGCATTCGACATGGAAGCGGCTCTTCCAGCGAAGGATACGAGTCCGACGAAAACGAAATGAATCAGGACTTTTCGGCGGCGCAGATCGATCAGCTTGTGAATCAAGTGTCCACCAACCTGAAGCACGCGATTGAACTGACTCAGCAAAGCAACCTCGTCGAATGGAAACCGGAAGGAGCTCGCTCTTCAACTTCTCACCAACCAGAGCTTGGCAACGAGTTCGTGCGGGCTCTTTCTTGGCGGTACGCAACCAAGAAGTTTGATTCCAGCCGACACGTTAGCGCCGAAGACATCGAATCGATTCTGAGCGCCACAAATCTATCAGCGTCTTCATACGGACTGCAGCCGTATCAGTACCTTTTGATTCAAGATAAAGCATTGCAGGAGAAGTTGGTTCCTGTTTCCTATGGCCAACCACAAGTACTCGACGCGTCCGCCGTTTTGGTGTTCGCGATTCGTACCAACATCGATGATGACTACATTCGTCAAAGCGCGAAAGAAACCGAAGAAGCTCGCGGCCTTGAACCGGGGCAACTCGACGGCTACGCCAAGCAGATGATTGGCTCAATCATGAGCCTTGACGAAGATCAGCGAAATCTGTGGGCGTCCAAGCAATGTTATATCTCGATGGGCACTGCTTTGGCGGCTTGTGCGATGCTCGGTATCGACGCGTGTCCAATGGAAGGTATCCAGCCAGACCAATACGACGAGATCCTTGAGCTTGGATCGAAGAATCTTCACGCCGTCCTCGCGTTGCCGATCGGCTATCGAGCCAGTGACGATGTCAATGGAAGTTACGCCAAAGTTCGAAAGTCATTAAGTGACATGGTCATTCGAATTGGGTGATTTTTGCCCACGAATCACACGAATTTTCACGAATGACATGCAGGTTTTTGTGGATGACTGTTTCATCATTTGAAGTGAAACAGTTGGTTGACGGTGAATATTGGATTCAACGAAAGACAAATACATGTCAACTAGGATTCTGTTCAAAGAGGAATGCTACAAAATCGTTGGCAGTGCATTTGAAGTTTACAACGAAAAAGGATGTGGGTT
This sequence comes from uncultured Pirellulaceae bacterium, assembly GCA_938010615.1. Taxonomy (GTDB): domain Bacteria; phylum Planctomycetota; class Planctomycetia; order Pirellulales; family Pirellulaceae; genus Mariniblastus. The sequence goes on from CALLUY010000130.1 coordinate 9,902, forward strand.
TCTCGAACCTGTCTATCAGGAGTGTCTTGAAATAGAGTTTGACTACCTGGGATTGCCAGCGGTCAGTCAGGCAGAGCTCAAGCTGACTTATCGAGATAAAGAACTAAAGCAAAAGTACAAACCGGATTTCATTTGCTTTGAGAATATCGTTGTTGAACTAAAAGCGGTTGACCATTTAACCGATAAACATCGAGCTCAGTTGCTCAACTATCTCAACGCCACTGGATTTCGACTCGGACTGCTAATCAATTTTGGTTCTCATCCAAATCTTGAGTGGGAGCGCATCATTCTTTAGTCACGCTCCAATTGCATTTCATTCGTGCAGATTAGTGTGATTCGTGGGCAAAACCGTTCATTGTCTTGCCTCAATTTTCAGGAGGCAGTTCAGTTTTAAGTCTTTGAATTCGGCAGGCGACGCCTCAGTTGATAAACGGATCCACGCGATGCCTTGCCAGTATGAATTTCCTTCTGTTGCACTTTCACCAAGCGATATCCGCGATGTCGAGCCTGTACCAACAGAGCAGAAATCGCCAAAGTGAACGGTATCGAAAGTGCGGCTAACCCTATCGCCATTCCGAAGGTGGATCCGAATCGTCGCTCCGCAAAGTGCAACAGCATGCAAAGCAGCAGGAAAATAGCAGCAACCAATCCCAGCAATTTCGGGTGCCCTTTTCCGACCGACAGAAAGTGCACCAGCATCGCCATGACCACCATGGTGACCAATATTGGCAGGGGAACCGCAATGAAGAAGTCGGTCAAAGTCATCAGGTTTTTGTAAACGAGACCCGTAACGCGAAAGAAACATGCAGCGTAAAACGTTAGCATCAACAACTGGGCGACGCCGAACTGTTCAAACGCAGGTCTTTGGAACCAGCTTCTTTCATCCTTTTCTGCGGAAGCTTGAGCGACCACTTGCGGATTGCCGCTAAGCGAAGTTCCAACCTCTCTTCGGCCATGCACTTTTTCAAACGCGATCGCGATATCTTTCTGGCTGCGGAAGTCGAGGCCGTGATTTCCAAGAAATCTGGCGAGACTGGCCCGATTCCATTTTTCTGCTTTGGCGTTCTTTAAAGTTTCAATCCACGAATCAAGACTGCGACCGGTTCGTCTTTCAAGTTCCAGATCGTCGATGCCATCAAGCAGCCGCACAATATCAAACCCCAACAACCGCGTGATCGAGAATAGAATCGCCATCACGCTGGTAGCGAAAAAGAATCGGGTAGTCCAACTCGCAAGAATCGGATCAAGGCGAACGACATTCAAGTTCGGAAGTTGACAGAATGCGATTAGAACAAAGAAACCAAGGAGCACTCCCATCGCAACCTTGCCGACCGATGAGCGAAAACTCACCATCGCTCCGATCAAGATAGCTCCAACCAGAAACAGCAGAATGAAAGTCCCCTGCCCCGCTTCCAACAAGGTGCAAAAAACACCGGGCACAGTCAGAGCTGCCAAGAAAATCGGCATTCGGAAAAACAGATTGGTGCGGCCAAAGGCGAGCCACAAAGCCAATGCCACACAAGCATCCAGCACGGTCACAAACAAAACGATGGCGAAAAGAGATACGATGATGAACAGCATACGTGCATTCCCCGTTAGCCATGGCGATAACAGTTCTCCAAGCCAGTATAGCAACTAGCCAAGCTGCATTCCCTGAGCCAACGGCAGATTTGGATCAATTGGTCGTGTTTGTTTGACGCCGCATGTAAATTTCCCACGCGTCATTATTCTTTTGGAGCCGCCCAAACACCGAGCTCATTTCCGCTTGGGTCGGTGAAGTGGAATCTTCGGCCGCCGGGAAAGTCAAAGGCTGGAACGCTGATTTTTCCGCCGGCATCGATGACTGCTTTTTCACTGGCGACAAGGTCATCGGAATAGAGGATCACCAATGCACCCTGGTTCGACGGTTTGCGTGCTCCTGCTTCGGCATCAAAACCACCATCGACGCCCGCGCCTTGGATTGCAACGTAGGTGTCGCCCCAATCCTGAAAGGTCCAGCCAAATGCATTGCCATAGAATTTCTTCATGGCGGCAAGGTCGGTTGCAGGGAATTCAACGTAGTTGAAGTGATGATGAGTTGACATTTTGTTCTCGTTGTTTTGAGGGATGGTTTTCGTCGTTTAACGTCAATACCGTTCAATGAAGCCAAAGTCTCGGTGGCATAGGCCTCTGGCCTGTGTTCTGCATGTCCACAAGCCAGAGGCTTATGCCACCTCCTCAACTGCAACGACCCTACTGAATCACCTTCATTGAACGGTATTGCGTTTAACGTCTAGCCGAAGGCGTCGGCGTTTCGCAGCTCCAAAACGCCGACGCCTCCGGCTAGACGTTAAACGAAAATGAAATGAGGATAACTAACGGAGATAAAACTGTGGCGCGACAAACGGAGCCAATCCATAGGCCACGGCCATTTCGAATTTATCCTGTCGCATGACCAGGCCAGCGGTCAGCGCGCCCGATGCTCCGCCTTTCTTAGCCGTTCCGGTCGCGTTCAGAACGTCGTCCATCACTGGCCCCAGTTCTTCGCCAGCCAAAATTCGATCGGCCAACATTTTTGGAAGTGGAATCTTTGAAGTACAAGAAACGCTTTCCGTTCCGTCGCGGTGAACGATCACGACCCAACCCAACAGCATCAATCCAGCAGCTTCTTGATTGACGCCACCTTCGAGGCCGACTCCAAAATCGGAGTCATCCAATGCACGAGCTAACTTTGCGCGATTACGAGCTCCTGTCAGACATTCTTCATCGCTCATCGGCATTGCAGAAACTCCCGTGTCAACTTCAGCGCCGACCACCGAAGCGCTAGGCCATTGGCGAAGGAAGGCACCTTCGACCGCCTTGATTTTTACCGGGTTGAGCGATCCAACAGCGATCGTGGGAGAATTTGACATGGCTTTGGCTGGGGAATATCGAAAAGTTCCCGCACATCATAGCAATTCTGCCAGCAGCGTTATGATGTGGTCTATTCAACGGTTTGACCCTGCCGTCGCTCACCATTTCAATTTGCCAATCCGAGTCACTTATGAATCGCAATCTGCCAGTTCTTGCCATCACCATTTTTCTGTTGGCTTCTCAAGCCGGAATCGCTCAACTCGAGATCAATGCGGATGATTGGACTCAGTGGCGTGGCCAGAATCGTGACGGCATCGCGAATATCGAATGGCCCGATACGCTCTCGACTGAGAAGTTGATCGAAGAAAGAACCATCGCACTGCAACCGAGCTACAGCGGACCTATTGTTGTCGGTGATCGAGTCTTCGTCACCGAAACCGCAGACAAGAGCCACGAAGTCGTCAAAGCAATTCGAATTTCAGACGGCAGTGAAATTTGGTCCACCAAATGGGAAGGCGCCATGAAAGTTCCATTTTTTGCTCGGGCAAACGGAAGCTGGATTCGCGCGACGCCGGCTTGGGACAATGGACGACTGTTCGTCGCTGGAATACGAGACATGTTGGTGTGTCTCGACGGAGAAAACGGGGACGTGATTTGGAAGCGGGACTTCCCGGCAGATTCCGGAACTGCAGTGCCGACTTTTGGTTACGTTTCGTCTCCGCTGATCGATGGCGATTTCGTTTACGTCCAAGCCGGAGGTTGCTTTCAAAAACTGAACAAGCTAACTGGCGAGACCGTTTGGAAGTCGCTTGATGATGGCGGCGGAATGAACGGCAGCGCTTTTTCATCGCCCTGCATCGCAACGCTTGCTGGCAAGCGACAAGCCGTCGTGCTCACACGAACAACGCTAAACGGCGTTGACCTGGAAACAGGAGCGAAATTTTGGTCACAAGAGATCCCGGCTTTCCGCGGCATGAACATTGTGACGCCAACGGTTTTTGGCAACGGAATATTCCTTTCGACTTATCGTCACACGTCACAGTTCTTCGAAGTCACCGAATCAGGTGGTTCGTTTGCCATTACTGAAAAATGGAAGTCGCCACAGGCGTCCTACATGACCACGCCGGTGGTGGTTGACGGCTATGCTTACATGCGACTTCAGAATCAACGATTCTGTTGCATGGACCTCAAGACAGGCGAAACCAAGTGGCGGACGAAGCCGTATGGAAAGTACGCCAGCCTGATTGCCGCCGGCGATAAAATCATGGCGCTTGACGAACGCGGTGACTTGATTCTGTTCAAAGCCAACCCGGAGAAGTTCGAAGTCGTCGACCAACGCAAAGTCGCTGACGATAGTTGGGCTCATCTCGCTACGACCGCAGAACATGTTTTTGTTCGAGATCTACAAGCATTGAAGATCTTAAAGTGGAAGTAGCGAAGGCTCTTTTGCTGTATTTTCCGTGGCCGAAATTGCATGGCCTTATTCGGCTACTCGTTGTCGCCTAAGTTCCAGCTTTTCATCTCTTTGTCGTTTCGCACGATGATGCTTTGATCCGCGAACGCTGGATGCGACCAACACACTCCGCCGCGTCGACGCAACTGGCCAACGGTTGGATCAAGGATTTTGTGGCGGGAAAGCTCTTCGAAACCTTCAGGAGAAAGTTTGCCCAACAGGATTTCGCCGCGCTCGTTGAACATCCAGATCGTGTCACCGTTGGAGCCGTTGCGGACAAAGTGAATGGTGCTCCACCGCGCTTTGGGAACGGCGTCGAGATTCTCCCATACGCGCTGGCCGGTTTTGGCTTCGAGGCATCGTAACTGGCCGTAGCTGTCGACTCCGTAGATGTGGTCGTCCAGCCAGATCGGTGTGCTGATGATCGATTGAAGTGACTTGGTGGCTTTTTCGTTGGGTCCAACGGCCGACCAAACTTCGGTGACGCTTTTCCCATCGGCGTTGACTTTCAGCATTAACGAACCGTCGTAGAACGAAGTCACAAAAATGTGGCCGTCTTTGATCAATGGAGTCGCGATGCCGATCGGCATGTTTCGAGGCGGAAACGCGAAACGCCAATTCACTTCGCCAGTATTAGGATCCAGTGCCGCAACCGAATCGCCCGTCCAACAAACGATGGACTTCTTGTCGTTGTGTTCCATCAAGACCGGTGCTGAATATTGCGCTCGATCTTCCAGCGCACGCCATGTTTCTTTTCCGGATTCACAATCGAAGGCGACAATGCAGGCTCCGTCACTTCCTCCAACGTGAAACACAACATTGGATCCGACGATTAGTGGGCTGGCGGAGATGCCCCAGATCGGCATGCGTTTGTTGGCGACGATGTTGTAATCTTTGTTGAAGTCGATTTTCCAAATGACGTTGCCGCTGGTGGCGTCAAAGCAAAACGCGTGTCCCATCGATCCAATCGAATACGCTTTGCCGTCGGCAATGGTGACCGAAGCCCGCGGCCCAGCCGGATAGCCAACTCCTTCGTAGACGGCGTCGTACTGGTGCGTCCAAACGTTTTCGCCAGTCGCTTGATCGAAGCAATGAACGCGTTCGATCTGATTTGGCTCGGCGACGCGGTCCATCACGTAGACTTTGCCCTTCGCAACGGTTGGCCCCGAATAGCCCCCAGCGATTCTGGCCGTCCAATTCAGTTTTGGTCCGTCAGCGGCTGGCGTGATCGGTCTCGCAATGTCGCCATCACGATTCACACCACGCCATTGCGGCCAGTCCTGCGACAGCGTAACGTTTGTCAAAAGAGAAAGGGTGAAAACGAATCCGGCGATACAACGAAAGATCATGACGTACCAATGAAAAGAAACAGGATGATGTATGTTACCAGACTTGTCTTTGTGCGGATGCATCGTCGTCTTTCGCTCCGCGAAAGGACGGGCCGAATAGACTGTCGCGGAGCGAAGGCGACTAAGTAGCACCACAGTCTCGACGGCTAAGGTTTCGTTTCGTCGGTTGCACCATAGCCCGGAGGGCGACACACGGTTAGATGTTTTTGGTTGTTCAAGATTGTGTCGCCCTCTGGGCTTAAAAGCAATGCGATTCGGCTCCGGCGGCTTACGCCACCGGCAGTTCTTATTTCGCCCTCCGGGCTGAGACACCGTGGAGCGAAAGGCGACGATCAACCTTACGAAACGATTGACTCCGCCATCAGAATCGCGACACAACTCGGAGCGTGAGTGATCTGTCCGTTGGCCACCATCTTTGCGGCATCGGACAACGGCATGATGACGTGTTCGATCTGTTCGGTGCCTTCTGGGTTCGTGTCGACTTCCGAAAGTTCGGTTGCCAAATAAAGTCGCGTTGGCGATTTCATGATCGTGGTGAACGGATCAACGGTTGTAAGAAACTTCCATGACTTGGCTTCCAAGCCAATCTCTTCCTGAAGTTCACGCTTCGCCGTCAAGTCAGCATCTTCGCCTGGTTCAACACCGCCGCTGACACACTCAACTGAATCGCGAGCAACCGCGTAGTGGAACTCTTTGGTTAGATGGACGTTGCGTTCAGCATCAACAGCGATGACGCAAACGCCGGGCTTGATATGCACAACGACGTGTTGGCCATCTTTGCCATCGGGTCGGATGACTTGATCGAGAGAAAGCTGCACGAACGGATCAGTGTAAATCTGTTCGGTGCTTTTGATGGTCCACGGACCGTGTGGAGTTGGCATGATCGTATGATGATGGAAGAAGGTTACCTTGTGAACGCACAATCCTAACCCGAAGCGTGAGTTTTGAAGTTGCAGTGTTTGCGTTTAGGGGCAAAGCCCCGTTCCTTGCCTAGCCCAGCCCATCGGGCTGGGACTTAGATTCCCCCGATTATTTTAGGACCAAAGGTCCGGCAAGTTGCTTCGGTTAGGGCGCACATGCG
>CALLUY010000131.1 GCA_938010615.1 uncultured Pirellulaceae bacterium
ACACGATTCGATCCCGAAGGGATCGCAGCAAACGCCCGCTGTGATCCCTTCGGGATCATGTTTGCTATCGAACGAATCCGGTGATGGCGCTGCGCTTATCACCGGCTACTAGCTTGAATCCCTTCGGGATGGGCCGATACAGTGCAACATCAAAAAGCAAAAGCGAGTGAGTAAGGCCGGAGGCCGATACATCCAACCCCACGACTTGTGTCGCAAAAGCTACTTGCCTACTTTGTCCAATGTTCGATGCTGAAGAAATCGTTGATGCAACGCGGTAACCACCTCGGAGTTCGCATCCGCAACATTCGTTTTTTCCTTCGGATCTTCTTCCAGATTGAACAGTTCCCAATCAGTCCCAGCGGAAAAGCTGCCTTATTAGATGCCTGCAGCGCCGTACGGCCGAACCGGCTCGGATACCTTCCTGTCATCAATGCGACTCGAGTCGGAGTACATTGTGGCATCACATAGTGGTTCGTAAACGTCGCACCAGTTCGGGCCAGCTTATCAAGATTCGGCGTGTAGACGTTTGGATTGTTGTATCCAATGTCAGCCCATCCCTGATCGTCGCTCAGAATAATCACGACATTGGGCGGTGAATCCTGCCCCGACAATGGGTGACAGAAAACCAAAAGAGCAAGTATCGAAAACGCTTTCGCCAACATTGAGTCCACGCTGTGCCTGAGAATGAAGTTCCATCGAACAGGTTTGATCAACTAGAATATAGACCAAGCCCACTCGATCCGTAGCCCTTCAAAAAAATTCAAAAGATCCGTTCATGATCGCTCGAATTCATCCATCAGTTTTGATCGCGGCTTTGACCTTCGCTGCAATGTTGAGCTTCGCTGGCGAGGCCGTTGGCGACGATCCCGATTCGTCGGAAAAAGTCAGCTTCAGCAAACAAATCCGTCCGATCTTCAACAAGCACTGCACGGCTTGCCATGGCGGCGTGAAACAGGCGGCGGACATTTCATTCGCTTACAGAAATCAAGTCGTCGCGCCCAAAGGCTGGATCGTCGAACCCGGCAAGCCGAACGATTCTGAGTTGGTTGCTCGCATCGTTTCAGATGATCCTGACGAGCGGATGCCACCGGCCGAACATGGGCACGGGCTAACCGAAAAAGAAGTCGAACTGGTCAAGCAATGGATCAATGAAGGGGCTCAGTGGGAAAAGCATTGGGCCTACGAGAAACCTGAAAGACCAACGATTTCCGTTGATACCGTCAACGGTTCTGATTGGGGCAGAAACGCCATCGATCATTTTGTGATCCGAAAGCTGGATCAGGAATCGGTCAAGCCTTCACCGGATGCAAAACCAGAACGATGGCTCCGTCGAGTGACGTTGGACCTGATCGGATTGCCGCCGACGCCGGAAGAAAGAACTTCATTTCTCAGTGACGTGAAAACAAGCGGCGATGCTGCTTTCGAACAAGTCGTCGATCGCCTCTTGGCATCGCCACAATTCGGAGAACGCTGGGCCAGCGTTTGGCTCGACCAAGTTCGCTACGCAGATTCAAAAGGGCTCGGTGCCGACTCGACGCGAAACATCTGGAAGTATCGCGACTGGGTGATCGATTCGCTCAACGACGACATGCCTTACGATCAGTTTACGATTAAACAAATGGCTGGTGACTTGTTGCCCGACCGCACCATCGCCGATCAAATCGCAACCGCCGGACATCGCCTAACTCAAACCAACGAAGAAGGCGGCACGGACGACGAAGAGTTTCGCGTCGCGGCGGTTCTTGATCGCGTCAACACGACGTGGCAAACTTGGCAAGGCGTCACGTTTGGCTGCGTTCAATGCCACAGTCACCCCTACGATCCAATTCGCCATGAAGAGTTTTACGAATTCGCTGCGTTCTTCAACAACACTGCCGACTGCGACTTGAACAATGAGTGGCCGACCATCAAAGCGCCGATCAATCGCGACGACTATGCGAAAGCAACGGAGCTCGACCGTCAAATCGAATCGCTCCGCAACGAAACGTGGAAACTCGAGCACGATTTACTGGTCAAAGAGGACCTTTGGCAACCGTTGACAAAGATGAAAGCTTCAACAAACAAGGCTACCAAAGTCGAAGTTGAATCCAAAGGAGATCACGACGAATTTTACACCGTCGACACGATCTCCAAACACACCGACATCACAATCGAAGCTCCGATACCACGCGACTTGAATCGCCTGAGCGCGATCCGACTGACCGCGTTGCCGCAGAATCCAGCCAAAGCCGTCACAGATTCCGAATGGGGATTCGTTTTGGCCCACATCGAAGCAAGCCTGATCATTCCCAGCGAAGAAAAGCCTCGACAGATCAAACTCTCACACGTGATCGCTGACCAAGCTGACCCGTTGATGAATCCACAAGACAGTCTCAACGCCGAAAACAATAGCGGCTTCGCAGCTTTCACTCGCATCAACTATCCGCGAACCGCAGCCTTCGTTCTGACCGAACCGATCGACGTCCCTGAAGACTCGCAAATCAAAGTCACGCTCAAACATCGACACTTCATTCTGGCCTCGTTCTCGCTGATCATCCGCCGTGGACACCTCGCGGTTTCCGATAGCGAAAGTTTTGCCAACCTTCGTCGCGACGAAACCAAAGCCAAACATGAACAGCTGAAAACTCTTGTCGCGGAACGTGCCAAGATCAAGTCGACGAAGATTCCAATCCTCCGCGAACGCGACAAACGATTTGCTCGCCCGTCACACGTTTTCATTCGCGGATTGTTCCTGACCAAAGACCAACAAGTCTCCGCCGGAACGCCCGAGTCATTTCCTCCGCTGCCCGAAGGACCAAACAATCGGCTGACGTTGGCGAAGTGGCTGGTCAGTCCTGACAATCCGCTGACCGCACGCGTTGCCGTCAATCGATTTTGGGCTCAGCTTTTTGGCATCGGCATCGTCGCCACCGAAGAAGATTTTGGATCGTCCGGCGAAGCTCCGTCGCATCCAGAGTTGCTCGACTACTTGGCAACGCGATTCCAAAACGATTACTCTTGGAGCACGAAAAAGATCCTCCGCGAAATGGTTCTGTCCAGAACCTATCGACAGAGCGGGAAGTTTCGTTCAGAACTCAAGGAACGAGATCCACAAAACCGCTGGCTGGCATCGGGGCCACGTTTCCGATTGCCATCGGAGACCGTTCGCGACCAAGCGTTGGCGATTTCCGGTTTGTTAAGCCTGAAGATGGGCGGGCCACCTGTCAAACCGCCAATTCCTGCTGGAGTTTGGAAACCGTTTTCCGGTGGCGACAAGTGGAACGCTGCCAAACGAGGCGATCCAAATCGTTATCGCCGAGCAGTTTACACTTACACCAAACGCAGCATTCCCTATCCAACGTTCGCTGCCTTCGATTCGCCGTCTCGCGAATTCTGCTCGCCCCGACGTTTGCGTTCCAACACTCCGATCCAAGCTTTAATGACGCTCAACGATGAGGCTTTCGTTGAATGTGCGATCGCGTTTGCCAAACGGATGAAGGACTCGGCAAAAACCGTTCGTGAACAGATCGAGTTTGGATTCCTGTTGGCGACCAATCGCGAACCAGCCAAATCAGAGCTGGATGAATTGGTCGCGTTGGCCGAAAAAAATGACGATACGGATTCGCCGTTGATGCCTGTCGCTGCAGTCTTGTTTAACCTTGATGAAGTGTTGATGAAGTAACCGTTGCCTTAGACGACTGAGGTCCAAATTCCAAACTTGACGCAACAAACCAAACCATGAGCAACCAAAACCTGAAATCAGAACTGCGGCTCCGCCACCTTCAGCAAACGACGCGGCGACATTTCCTGCGCGAATCGGCGACAGGACTCGGTGCGCTTTGGTTGGCGACACAAGGAAAAAATGCGCTCGCGGAAGACGCCGTCGTACCCAAGTCAGCTCAACACCACGCCGCCAAAGCAAAACGAGTGATCTTTCTGCACATGATTGGTGCTCCTAGCCAACTGGAATTGTTTGACTTCAAGCCCGATCTAAAACAACTCGACGGCGAAGATTGCCCACAGTCGTTCATGGAAGGAAAACGATTCGCGTTCATCCAAGGCACGCCGAAAATGCTCGGCCATCAGTATCCTTTCAAGCAACACGGGAATAGTGGCGCGTGGGTTTCGGATCGACTTCCCGAATTCGCCAAACACGTGGACGATGTTTGCTTCATCAAATCGATGCAAACAGATCAATTTAATCATGGACCGGCTCAACTGATGGTGCACGCAGGCCAATCACGAATGGGCTACCCGTCTATTGGATCGTGGGTCACTTGGGGAATGGGATCCGAAAACGAAAACTTGCCCGGATACATGGTGCTTCTTTCTGGTGGTCGTTTGCCGCGAGTCGGAAAGGCACTTTGGAGTTCTGGCTTCCTCCCATCGGTTTATCAAGGAGTCCAATGTCGCTCGACGGGCGATCCGATCTTGAACATTTCCGATCCGAAAAATGTCAGCCGGAACATGCGGCGGCAGATGCTTGACACTCTCAATCATCTGAATGAAAAGTCGCACGAAGAATTCGGCGACCCGGAAACGTTGACGCGAATCGCACAATACGAGATGGCCTATCGGATGCAGAGTGCCGTACCGGAAGTGATGAACATTGCTGACGAACCGAAGCACGTCCACGAAGCCTACGGTGCCCAGCCCGGGAAAGAATCCTTCGCCAACAACTGCTTGCTCGC
>CALLUY010000132.1 GCA_938010615.1 uncultured Pirellulaceae bacterium
CGTGTCGCGCGAGGACGTTGCACGTTCGATTAAATTCCAGCCTGTGAATCGCGGCACGACCACTCGCTTGCGCTTCGGGCTTGTACATCGAAACCACTATCTTGAAACTCAATCGTAAACGCAATGACTTCCTGGCATCTCGCACTTCAAAGTTTCAAGCATTATCTTCCGGTCAATCTCGCGATTGCTCTCGGTGTCGCAGCGGCAACTGCAGTCCTGACGGGTGCACTGCTCGTTGGCGACAGCATGCGAACGAGCTTGCGAAATCTGACGCTGGACCGGCTTGGTGAAATCGATTCTCTTGTCGTCTCGAGCGGTTTTTTTGGCGTCGATGTTGTGCAAGGACCAGCCGGTGAATTGGTCGTGCCTGCGATTCTGTTCAACAACGGGACCGTTGAAGTCTCGTCAGCTGACGGAGAAACTGCTTCGAGAGCAACGAATGTAAACGTATTTGGTGTTCCGGCTGAATTTTGGAAGCTTGACGCCGGCGGTCTAGAAGTGCAACAACCAGTCGGCGATTCAGTGATCGTCAATCAAGCGCTTGCAGATCAATTGGGCCCCAAAGTTGATGAACTCACTTTGCGGATCCCCAAACCAGCTCAACTTCCGGCTGAAAGTGCTCTGGGAGCAAAACGCGACCTCGTTGAAAGCCTCGTCTCGTTAAGAGTTGCACAGGTTGTTCCAAATCAAGGGATCGCCAATTTCAGTTTACACCCTAGCCAACTGGACAGCCCCAATATCTTTGTGCCGATTGAGCTGTTGCAAGATGCTTTGTCGCGGAAGGCACTGAAACACAAGTCGGATTCAAGACAGGCCAATGTTGCCTTTCTTGGTGCGGACCCTGCATCGGTTTACTCGAGTGAACCAGACCGCGAACGGATGGTGAGAATGCGGCTTGAACGTTCGCTTGAGGATGAAGGCTTAATTCTCAAGCGGGCCAGCCTCCAGTTTGAACAGGAAGAAGTCTTTGACTACTGGAGTCTGTCGTCGGAGCAAATGGTTCTTTCGAACCAAATGGTTACTGTGATCGAAGAGGCGTACTCCGATGCTAAACCGGTGTTTACTTATTTGGCAAATGATATTCGTAAATCGGATCGAGAATCAGGTATTCCGTTCTCGATGATCGCCGCGGTCGACTTTTCAGACGCGTTTCGTCCGGAATCTATCGAAGGGGATCCAATTAAGGAGCTTAGCGACGGCGAAATTGTTTTGAATCAATGGTCTGCCCAAAACCTTGGTGTAAAAGTTGGTGACTCGCTTACCGTGACGTGTTTCGAACCGGAATCAACTCACGGCCAACAATCGGAAACGCAGGCGACGCTCAGCGTTGTCGCAATCGCAAAACTGACTGAACCAGATGAACCGTTCGGAGTGCTTCGACGCGGCGAAGTGAATCCTCCAAAATATTTAAACCCGCCGACCGTTGCAAACGATCCGAATTTGACACCCGTTGTTCCGGGAGTGACTGACGCTGAGTCGATTGAAAACTGGGACCTTCCGTTTGAGACAGCGAGTAAACTGCGCCTTGAAGATGATGAATATTGGGAGCTTTACCGAACGACTCCAAAAGCGTTCGTGTCTCTGGCAACCGGCCAGAAGCTCTGGGGCAGTCGATTCGGAAACGTAACCTCGTTTCGTATTCCCATCGAACAGGCTGGTGAGAATCCAGAAAGTATTCGCGATCTGTTGATGTCGAAAATTGATGAAACGCAACGAGCTTCGAATTTCGAGTACATTCCGCTGAAGCAGAACGCGCTCGCCGCTTCTTCCGGTTCGACGCCTTTCGACGTACTGTTCCTTGCATTGAGCATGTTCGTTATTGGATCAGGATTGATCCTTGTTTCGCTACTGTTTCGATTGGCGCTTCAATCGCGAGCGTCCGAAGTCGGTGTGCTCAATGCAGTTGGGATGTCGAACAAGCAAGTTTCAGGGGTTTGGATTCGTGAAATGTTCCTCGTTTGTGTTCTGGGTGCGATCTTGGGAGTCCTGATCGGAATCGGCTATGCCGCGATCATGATTTGGGGCTTGAAAACCTGGTGGCTCGGTGCGATTTCCAAACCAATTATCGACTTGCACATCGGTCCGCTTAGCGTCATCGTGGGAATCTGCAGTGGTGTCTTGATTTGCATCGGCACGATACTGTGGTCATTGCGTTCGTTGCGAAAGCAGAGCGTTCGAGGCATGTTGGCAGGCCAGATGCAGGAATCAAATGCATCGGCGAACGATAAGCCCAAGAGATGGCTCGGTGTGGCGATGATCGCTTCGTTGGTCGTTGCAGTCGTCCTTGCGGTGCTGGCGATTGGGCTCAGCGGCGACGCACAAGCCGGTTCTTTCATGGGCTCAGGGTTTTGTGTTTTGGCTGCGCTGCTAATGTTCGTTTACTCGTGGCTAAAAAGCGATTCGGATGATGCGACTGGAACCGCTGACCTGCAACAGCTCGCGATGATGAGTCTAAAACGGAATCCTCTTCGCAGCACGCTAACGATTGGACTTGTTGCGGTGGCCAGTTTCCTGATCGCGGCCGTCAGTTCATTTCGATTAACGCCGACCGAACAAGGCACTGCAGGCTACGACTACGTGGCTCAATCGAGTCAACCAATTTTTGCCGATCTGAATACCGAAGAAGGCCAAGCCGAAGTTTTGGGCGACGATCGACTTCCGGAATCGACGCGTGTCATCGGATTGCGATTCAAGCCTGGTGAAGATGCGAGTTGCAACAACCTCTACCAGTCTTCTCAGCCTCGTGTGATGGGCGTTCCCGATCAATTCATCAACAGTTTCAGCGATGATGGTCCCGCATTCGCGTGGGGCGGTTCAATTGCTGAAACGGAAACGGAAATTTCCAATCCTTGGACGTTGTTGAATCGCACTTGCGACGATGGAGCTATTCCAGTCATCATCGACAAGAACACAGCCAATTACAGTTTGAAGATTTTCGCACCCGGTGGTGACTATGTGGTTGATTTTGACAGTGGTGAACGAGTCACATTTCGAGTCGTCGGTTTCTTGAGCAACACAATTTTGCAGGGGAGTCTGATCGTTGCCGAAAAGGATTTCGTGCGAGCGTTCCCTTACCTTGGCGGATCGCGCTATTTTCTGATCGACACCGACGATGCTAATGCGGAGGAATCCGCCAGAACGATTTCGATGTTGGAGCGTCAATTCAGTGACGAAGGATTTGACGCACAATCGGCTCCACGGCTTCTGGCCAACTTCATGTCCGTGCAGAACACTTATCTGAGCACTTTTCAATCGTTGGGAGCGTTGGGGTTGTTGCTGGGAACGTTTGGTTTGGCTGCGGTTCAGATTCGCAATGTTTTGGAACGGAAACGTGAGCTTGGATTGATGCGGGCGGTTGGGTTCGGCAAGGGGCGATTGTCGAAGATGATTCTGATTGAAAACGGATGGTTGCTGGGATCGGGTTTGGCCGTTGGTGTCGTGTCTGCAGTGTGCAGCACCCTGCCCCACTATTTGTTCGGGACCGCATCGGTTCCGTGGCTGGCGTTGGCCGGGATCTTCGTTTCGATATTTGCGATCGGTATCATTGTCAGCGTTTTGGCGACACGAATCCTGTCTCGAATGAACCTGTTGGAGGCGTTACGAGCGTAACGTCACGTTTGAGATTCTGTTCCAATAATTGCAGACAGAGTTTCTAAGTTTGACATTCGTCGAAACAATCGTCACATTACAACTGCCTCCTCTTTTCAAGCTGGATTGAACTGTCTGAGTTCGGTCCTCTGTGGGGTTACCCTACGGTTAAGTTTGACGTTCGCCACTCGTTGGCGAGAAAGTTCGGTCGACTGCCGTCGACCAAGATTTCACGATCGGTGAGACACGTTGAATTGAGGAGGTGTTTTTCTTTGAAAGTCGAATGAATCACGCTCTGCCAAAAATTAGCTCAGAGATTAAGCTCGCGAGATTGCTTGAGATTTCGTCCCGCGAATTATTTTGGTTGGCGAATCAACGAACCCGATTTTCGACAGACGACTCAATGGCGAAGCACTACCAATTTCACTGGGTGAGAAAACGTAGTGTGGGATGGCGTTTGATTGAAGCGCCGCGACGACGGTTGAAGATGGTGCAGCGACGATTGGTTGACGACGTGCTTGGGAGCGCAAAACCTCATTCGCTTTCGTTCGGTTTTTGCAAAGGTCATGATGTGATCGACTTTGTGAAGCCTCATTTGAATCGTCCCGTATGTTTGCGTTTGGATTTGAAAGACTTTTTTCCTTCGATTGGAACAGGACGAGTGTTTGGGCTAATGCGTTCTTTGGGGTATCGGCGGAGCGTCGCTCATCTGATCGCTTTGTTGACGACAGTACGAACCAGTGAGCGAATTCTGACCAATGAACATCCGGAAGTTGTTCCTTTCCCGAACCGATGGTCACGTATCTATTCGAAGCGGCACTTGCCACAGGGAGCACCATCTTCACCAACAATAGCCAATTTGTGTGCTTACGGATTGGATATACGTCTTGCAGGGTTGGCCCGATCTCTTGGAGGCGTGCACTACACACGTTACGCCGATGACCTTCTGTTCTCCGGTGATGAAGATTTAGCGCGACAGGCAGGGCGTTTAAAGGCATTGATTGGTGCAATTGCGATCGATGAAGGGTTTGAGCCCAATTTTCACAAATGGCGAGTGATGCGATCGAGTCAGCGACAGTTTGCGACTGGTGTGGTGTTGAATGAAGGTATGAACCTTGAACGCAGGGCATTTGATCGATTGAAAGCGACGCTCTTCAATTGCGCTAAATCAGGTCCAGCTTCCCAGAATCGTTTGTCGCACCCAAACTTCCGCCAGCATCTCGATGGGCGAGTTCAATGGGTCGAAAGGCTAAATGCGACTCGCGGTGCGAAATTAAGAGCGATATTTGAAAAGATCAATTGGTAGTTGCCGGTAATCGAGATTTTCCAATCTGTTTCCGGGGACTCCGTAGGGACATCGCGAACTAATTCAAAAACGGCTTGTCCAAGTGGTGCCCTATTGATTAGAATTCCGATTCAGAAAACATGCCGGCTTGGCGGAATTGGCAGACGCGCTTGATTCAAAATCAAGTTCCCTATGGGAGTGGAGGTTCAAGTCCTCTAGCCGGTACTTTATCCAGTGCACCAATTGGCACTGGAACGCAACGATTCGCAGAACCCCGATTTACTCGGGGTTTTTGCATTTCTGTACGGTTGGTTGCGGCAGCTTGCTGCTTCGGGTTTTGCTTCAGGCGGACCTTATTTCCCAAAACTGCTTCGGGTTCTGCTTCGGGTTCTGCTTCGCCTTTCAACGCTTGTTGGAAGTGCTCTTCTGTTGTTTGAAGATAAAACTGTTCGGCAATTCTTGTTGAGCTTCCAAGCCAGCCAGGAACCACATGTGCTGGAAATCGCTGGCTTAACTCAGTTTGACGTGTTGAACGGCAATTCTGAAAGACTTTTGGCCACACTTTGCCGCATGCCTTTGTGACAACTCTGGCCATAATCATCTGTTTCTGCATCAGACCGTTGTTATGGACTGCTCCCAAATCCATCAACGTCAATATTCTTCATTGTGAGTCAGCGAAAGTGATCTGTTTGATAGCGTAATGGATTTCTCTCCAAAACGTTTTGACAGTTCAGCGAGTCTCACTTCCATAAGATTGAATGCACAGATCATGAAGAATGCGACAGTGAAAACAAACAGTATGGAAATCGAAAGGAAGTAGTGCTGTTGTGAAAACATTCCTTCAGTGTTGTATTTTTCATCCCAAAGACTGTTCCAGACACTCGACATGCTACCAAAGCACCAATAACTGGGGGCGACAAGCCAAGCGACCAGCTCAGAAAAACCGTCCAGCTTTTTGATCATTCCGGCTAAGATTACTTGAGGAATAATAGCAAGAGGCACAGCTGTCGCGGCAACGTCGGTGTTCGTGGACAACGCTGAAATGGCCAATCCAAGTGCAACACCGCACAGGCAAGTCAGAGAAATTGAAACGCCATATTCGGCGACGTTACCTTCGAGACCAGAGGTTGATATGACCAGCACGAAAAGCGACCAGCTCTGCGCCATGGTCAAAGCGAATAAGAATACGACCTTGGAGGCTAAATACCCCAGCGGGCTTAGACCCGCATTTTTTTCTCGCTCAAAGAGTTCTCGCTCTTTTACAATTTCTTTGGCAGAGTTGCTGCATCCAAACCAAAATGCACTTATTCCGACCAAGAACAAGATGCTGAGGCCGCTCGCAATTTGATTCTGGTTTGCAACTCCCGGATTTTCGCTGATGTCACCGAACACAATGCATATGAGAAGAAATACGAAAGCGGGTTGTGCAATCGCAACGCCAATCGATTTCTTGTCTTTCTGCTGAAGTTCAGCCGTTCTGAAAAAGCAGGTGATAAAGTGCTCGCGAATCACTTTGAGCTTTTGGAGTGGTGAAGTTGAATCCCTTTTGATTTGATATGAACTGGTTCGTGCCGACTCTTCGTTTGAATCATTTTGATAGTGCAGAGTATTTTTGTATTCGGCGGCCCATTCAATACCGGGTTTCTCTTTTAATCGCAGATACAGGTCAGAGAGATCGTTGATTTCGAAGTAAGCAAGGGTCTCTTCGGGGCTTCCAAAGAACGCAACGTACCCACCGTTCGCCATTACGACCAGTTTGTGAACATATCTCGGGACGTTTCCTAGGTTGTGAGTGACGCACACGATAGTTTTTCCAGTGTCAGCCAGTTGGCGCAGCATCGCCATTATTTCCCTGTCGCTATGCTCATCCAATCCCGATGTTGCTTCATCGATGAATAGTAGACTGGGTTTCGAAAGCAGTTCATTGGCCAAGCTGGCACGCTTAAGCTGGCCTCCGCTGTAAGTCGAGATAGTAGCATTAGCATGATCGGCCATTTCCACTTCATTAATGACTTGAGCAACGCGATCTTCCAATTCAGGCTCTGTGAAATCGGCATTGAGTCGCAATTTGGAAGTGTATGTCAATGCGGATTTAAGCGTCAATGATGAATGCAGTAGGTCTTTCTGCGGGACAGTCGCAATTCGTGTTTTTAAACGATTGAAATTGAGATACAGATCTTCTTGGTTGAGTAAGACTTCGCCCCCAGTAGCCAACGAACGACAACTCATTGCGTTGAGAAGCGTCGACTTGCCGGATCCGCTAGGGCCTAAGAGGACAATGAAATTGTTCGGTTCGATGTGGAGATTGACACTGTTGAGAATTCGTTTCTCTGTACATTCTTTCTTTGAACCAACGTCCTTGGACAGGCCCTTGCAGACAATGTGAGCATGTTCGGTACTTGAAAAAACTTTCAGTGTTTGACCATTTACCGAGAATTCCGTGGTTCCTATTTTGACGATATCACCATCATTAAGAATGACCTTTTTTCTCCTTGGGACTCTGGTTCTGTTGATGAACGTTCCGCTCCGACTGTTGTCGATCAAGTAGAGACTTCCGTCCCTCCAGTGAACTTTTGCGTGCCGTCGCGACACCTCAGGTTCTGGCACTAGCCAATCAGCAAATTCTGCTACTCTGCCAATGGTCAAACTGTCGTGGACAATGATTTGCTCTTTTTCGTCAACGTCACGCGTCACTTTATCAATTGCAGTTCCAACAACATTTTTTGCGTGACCAGCGAGAGATTCAATCGATTCCTTGGCCTTTACAAGTGTCTCAGCCCGCTGACGTCGCTTCAGGGATTGCTTTTCTCTTCGCCTTGATGCCTTGATTTCTGCAAGTCTTGTTTCTTCCCCCAATATGAGTTTTGCCTCTTTGAGCTTCGCTTGTCCGGGTACGATGAAACAGGTTTTGCAATCAGGGCAAAAGTCTTGCTTTCCGGCTTCTTGTAACTTTGATCGCAGTGGTGAACGGCACTTAGGGCAGTGATAGTGAACAATGAATTGTCCGTTACGGTGTCTGGAGTATCTTGTTTGCATCGGAAGGAAAGCAGTGTCGGGGAGGATCAGTAGGAGAGTGGAGTCGACATTAGATTCTATCAAGCTCGGATCAGGCAATGAAGCAAGTTCGAAAACTCAATAATTGCGATTCACAATGGACATTTGGGCGTGGCAGCGCGAAGGATGGTGAACATGTTTGCACGAAAGAATGGCCACGGTATAGTGATTCTCCCCCACCCGACGTCCTTCCCGTATCAATTTAATGATTCGATTCAAATGCGGCCAATGCGGCAAATCACTGAAGGCATCTGTGTCCACAGCTGGTCGTCGTGCCAAGTGCAGTGGCTGCAAAGCAATTGTCAGAGTACCTGTTTGGTGCGAAGTATCGGAGTCGATTTCAAGTGAGCATCCAAATCACAGTTCCACGACAAAGAACGTTCAGTGTGACAACAGTCAAAAGTTCTCTTTCAACTGCCAATGTGGAAAAGTCATAAAGACCGATTCGTCAAATGCGGGTCGGAAAGCAAAATGTAAGCAGTGCGGCTGTGTGCTTCTAGTGCCATCTCTCGGCCCCCATGCAAACTCAGACCGAATGGGAAGCTGGGCTGTTACGCCGAATCAAGGCGTTGGGAAAACTCAATCCGGAGATGGTGGGGGTGTATTTGCAAAGTTGGGTGAAGACTCGCCACCAAACTCGGCGAGAATCGAACCCGACGATAAATTCCGGCAAGGATTGAATCGAGCGTTGGTTCTCCTTACGGATTCGATTCATAAGTTTTACCGCTGGGAACGAACCGAGGCGACACACCGGCAAAAGAGCCTGATCGGCGGAAGTTTGATCATAGTTGCTCTCTTTGCGATGTCGGCTGGTCTCAGTCTGGTGGGATTTCTCATATTAGCGACGGGCATTCTCTTTCTTGTTCGAGCCCATCTTTTGTTCCAAGCAGCGCAGACCGGGACAAATTCGAAATCAAATATCGGGGATCACTTAGCAAAAACAGGTAGACCAATGTCTGCGATGGACCAGTTTTCTCGATCCCAACCTAGGGCCCACAAAACTCAAGTTGAAAATGCGGCATTGGGTATGATTGTATTCCTGTTCAGTACTTTCTTTCTTTGTTGTGGCTGCCCGATGGTCTTCTTAGATTCGATTGGTGGCTCATCAACCACCAGTACTCGTTCATCTCCTCGATCATCTATTGTGTTCGACGATGAGCCTACAATCGACGATATCCACTACGAACAATTTAGACGCGACATGGTGAGGGAGGGATTGGACCCTGACATGCAATCTGAAAATGAGGTCAGGGTATTCAATAAAATTTTGAGAGATGCAGGGGAGTGGTAGTTTGGGATATCAGAACCAAGCGAAGTTGAGGCCAAGAAAATAACAGTGAATTAGCTAGTGTCTGTCTGCAAAGTCGTTTGGCGTTTTGAAACGCGGGTTGAAATCAAAAAAAATTCCTTGAAGAATCGAACCAAATTGATGGTTCGCGCGTTGAATTGTTGTTCCTACACGACAAATCACGCAAACCTTCAAGGAATAAATCATGCGAAACACTCACTCACCGCAACTTCGAATGGATTGTGTTGCA
>CALLUY010000133.1 GCA_938010615.1 uncultured Pirellulaceae bacterium
AGATGTTGGTCGAATGGGACCTCCGGGCGGCGGCCGCGGTGGTGGTCCGGGGGGTGGCGATCCAGGGCGTGGCTGTGGTTCAAACGCTGATCAAGGCGAGATGGCGAGTGATTTTGCCAGTCGACTTTTGGCGTTTGACAACAACGAAAACGGTAAGATTGAGAAAGATGAACTTCCGTCTCGCATGCAAGGCGTGCTCGATCGATTGGACAAGAACAAAGACAATGTCTTGGACAAAACCGAACTTGGTGAAATGAAGGCTGCGTCAAAAGCGGCTGCTTCAAGCGGCGGTCGCAACCGCGGTGGTGAGGGTCGTCGTGGTGGCGGCCGGGGAGGCGCTGAAGGTGGTCGCGGCGGTCGAGGTGGTCGTGGTGGAGGCCGCGAACAACAAGGTGGCGGCATGGATCGAATGATCGAACACGCGTTCGAATTTGACAAAGATGGCGACGGAAAACTTAGCCGCGAAGAGCTAACGGAATTCGCCAAGAGTATGCCTCAACGTGGTGCTGGAGGTCCTCCGGGCGGCGGTCCTCCCGGTGGCGGTCGAGGTCCAGGTGGGCGCGGCGGCGGACGATAGTTACAGAATTGGTTTCCATGCAAATAGTCCGGCAGGATTTGCCGGGCTATTTTTGCAGCTGTAGATCGGGTTCTGGACTCTGTTCTAGATTGAGTTTCAGTGACGATTCAAAATTTGCAAATTCATGCGAGTCGCTTGACGGTTATCTACTATTCGCCGAAGTCAGGGCTGTCGCTTCGCCCGTTGATTAAGATTCGCGCGACGAAGATGTTGCCTTCCCAAAGTCGAAAGGACACGACAGCATTGAACCGCTTTAGGCGAGCAGCTCGAAACCCATCTTTACTTTCTGCATAGTGTTGAGGATTGCTTTTGATGCGAGCAAAGCATGCAAATAGCTCATCTTCGAATTCATCGCCCAAGCCGGGTGATAACTGATTGAAGGATTCAATGCCATCAAACGCATCGATCTTCGCATCCCTCAATAACGATAAGTTCATCGATCACGTCGTTCATTGAGTTCAGTTCGAAACTCCTCTTCGGAAGTGGCGGAGCTAGGGTCATCAAGATACTGCTGCCACCGTTGTTTCAAAACAGCGGTTTCTTCTTCTGGCAAAATACCACCAACATCATCAGGAAGACGATCCCAAATGGCGTTAACGATACGCACTTGATCTGCCGGTGAAAGCGAGTTGATGCTGGAAACGATTTGTTCAAAAGTCATGTCATTTCTCCTTCCGATATTTTAGTGTTGGAATTCGGATTATCCAACACTCCTTTTGGCCTAGCTCTTCCGTTGGCGTACGACTGATCCTGTACCGTCAGTCTTTCTTCGCGACGATTTGAACCCAAGTGAAATCGAGTTCCAATCTTCCTCTGTCTTCAAGCATGCTTGCGAAATGCTGTTTTAGAGTTTCGTACTCCGATCGAGACATTCTTTTGGATCGAGATGCCATCGCGTTGGTAGCGCCGAGTTGCTTAATGGATGCGAACATTGATTCGATCGAACGAAACGAAGTGGTTTCCTTGAACTGTTGGACGGCGATTGGATAAAATTCGGCACTTTGAAAAGCTGCTTCCATTTCAGTCGGAGCAGCCAGAGGATGGACACGCGATTCAAGTCCGTTGGATACAAATGCATCGTGCCACTGAGACAACGTTCCCGATACAAAACTGTTAAGAAAGACGAATCCGCTTGGCTGCAGCACGCGATGAATCTCGCCGGCGGCAACGTGTGGGTCGCACCATTGAATCGCCGCGTTGGAGACGGCACCAAAATATGATTCATCATCAGCGGGAATCGACTCAAGATCAGCTTGTAAAAACGTGACCTGTTCCGTTTTTTCCTTAGCAACGTCGATCATCTTTTCGGAAATATCGAGGCCGGTCAAATGCTCGTGACCGAGAGATTCCAGTTTTCGCAACAGCTCGCCGGTGCCGCAACCTAAATCGATGATCGGAGTACCTGAAAGGTCTGCTTTGGCGATCAACTTCAGCAGCGCATCGCCCATCTTTCGTTGCAGCCACGCGACGTTGTCGTAGGTCGATGCCGCATGATCAAACTGGTTTTGAACCTGTTGGCGAGGCAGTATTTGATTGGGCGAATTCAAAAAGTTGCTCCATGAACAATTGCGGGCATTCCAGAAATGGAAGGTGGCCGCAGGGCAGGGTGGTAAATTGGCTGCCGGAAATCAGGCGGTTAAGTTCGCTGGCGGCTGACGCAGGGATGATTGGATCTTCATCGCCGCTGACCAACCGAACGGGAGCTACTATCTTATTCACTTCGTCGGACAAGTCAGCCCTTGAAAGGATATCAAGGCCAGACAGAAGTGTTTCTTTGTTGGCTGAACAGTCGACGATTCCACTTCGCTGCTTTGCAATCGTCCGCCTGTTGGCAGGGGAGGGCATGGAACGCTGGAACCGGAAGACTGCTTTGGATGGATTGTTCTGGATGGCATTTTGCAGTTCGCCAAGTGAGTCTGCTTTGGTCTGATCGCCGCAAAACTTCGCGGTTGCACAAACAGCCATCACACCAGCGATCGATGATCGGTCTCTTGCTGCGGCAGAAAGAGCGATCATTGCCCCCAGCGACCAGCCAACCCAAAGGGTATTGGCTGGAAGATGCCGCACTGCATCGTCGACCAATTCAGACAACGAAAGAATGCCACTTTCGTCCCGTCGCGCTCCGTAGCCTGGCATTTCGTAAACGCTGACAGATGCTGCTTGAGCTTCCAGTTCAGTGCGAACCGATTCCCATATCGACGGCTCGGTGCCCCAACCGTGAATGAGTGAGATGGATGGAAGATTGCTCATTGGCATTGTCGCTCAGCTTTCCAAGCTGACAGCGCGTGTAGGTGAAGATGTTCCGACTGAAATACGTTTCGAAAAAGTATACCGTCTCCTCCCGAACGCGATCGGTTCGGAGAATCGAGTGACATTGAACCCGCTTTTTGTCGGGTCCTTCTGCTCTTGCCCGTGGCAAAGGAATTCTTCAAACTCCGCAAGATCAAAAACTTCACAGATTGCCATGTCTTCAACGTTCGCAAACCGAATTCCAATCCTTGCAAGTATCGCAGTCGTGATGCTCTGTTTGGCAGGCTGCCGCGCGTTTTCAAATTCCAATGCGGCGAACCAGCCACAGCTTGTCGGTCAAGAGATCCAAAACCCGGTTCAGATTCCGATGCTGGATCGATTCTTGGTAATGGACGAAATCAGCGACGAGATTGACGACTATTTTCGCGTCGCTCGCGAGGAACAGATTCGCATCGTCGACAGCGTGATGACGGAAGGCTGGATTGAGACGTGGCCGCGAATTGGGTCAACCGTTCTTGAGCCGTGGCGTCACGATTCGACACGAGGCTTTGAAAAGCTTCATGCGTCGTTGCAAACGGTTCGTCGTCAGGCGAAAGTTCGCATCATTCCGACAGGCGACAGTTACTCGGTAGATGTGAAAGTTTTCAAAGAGTTGGAAGATAATCCGAATCCGGTTCGCGGTGCCGTCAGCGGCAAGTATCTGCGGCACGATAACGCGTTAGATGTTGGATTCGAAGATCCGTGGCGATCGAAGCAGAATGACGGTTGGATTTCGATGGGACGCGATGTGTCGCTTGAGCAGCGAATTTTGGCCAATATCGTGCGGCGACTTTCTGGTGCCGATGTGACGTCTCGGTAGACGGAAGTGAAATCGGCTTCGATGCAGATCTTTAAAACGCGGAGAGTTCGAGTTTCCAAGTGGTTTGAATGTCCTTGCCGAAGCGTTGGAGGGAATGTTTGAATTTCTTGCGTGCTCGATTTGAGCCCATACAATGACGGTTCCTCGTGTTCCCGTCCGCAGGCCTATTTCCGCATGATCTTCTGATGCCGATTAAATTTTCCTGCCCCAACAAGCATCCGCTTTCTGTCAAAGATCATCTTGCCGGGAAAGTTGGCAAGTGTCCCAAGTGTGGTGTGAAGGTGCGGGTGCCCAGCCCTCAAGTCAAAGCAACGGTTGCCAAAGAACAAATGCCAGTTCCTGCGGTTGCTGCGTCAGCCTTGCCTTCGAGCCTAAAGCCGCCCAAACCAAAACAGCAAGACAGGTCAGAAAACGACGTTCCAAAGAAGCGGAACTCTTGGGTCAAGATCTTTGCCGTCGCGGGAGTTGCACTGACTTTGCTGGCCATCGCCGGTGTGGCGATCGTATTCTCGCTACTAGGGAATTCGGCGCCTGCAAAGGCTCCCTCGTCGCCGGCAGTTGCGAAGGTGACTCCGTCGCAACAGGTGAAGGAAAAGCAATTGGCATCTGCTGATCAGCAAAGTGAAAGGGAAACACCCGCAGTCACAGACAAACAGGTTGCTGCACCAGAAACGAGTGGACCGGGAGTCAAATTGCTCGAAGCTGCAGAGTGGTTTTCATTTGATGATCAAACTGGAAGCCTCGCGGCTCTGACACGGGACAAGCTTTACCTTTACTCCCGGGAGTACCTTGAGTCTGGCAAGGGTCGCGTCGTCGGGCCGGTGGAGATGGAATACGGGAGAGCCTCGATTGCTTTCAAGCAGCTTGACGATCGCTCACTGTTTGTCATTGGGAAACTGAACAGCCCGACCATTGTTTGCTACGACGCGAACACTCTTGAGCCCGTCCAAACGATTGAAACGCCTTGCCGACACGTGACACATGTTGACGCCAGCGGCAATTCGAGTGCAGAGCGAATCTACTTCAGCGGAAACAACAGTCCGCTAAATCAGCAAAAAGGCTCCGAGGTTTACGTAGCTGATCTGTCCAGCACCGATTCAAAAGGATTGGTCAAGTTGTGTGATTTGGTATCCGATTCATCTTTTTCAGTGTCCAATTGCGGGGCGTGGCTTCTGTCAGCAAATGCCAGACGTATTTCCGAATTCAACTGGCCGGAAGGCGAAATTGCAGAGCGACTCAATGGGAATCGCGAACCAATCATCTCAGGGCCGCTGGGTAAGTACGGCTTCGCCAGCGACCGGATTTTCTTGCTGGCCGATCCGATCGAAATGGTGGCCAGTAGACTGCATCCGTTTAACGCCAAGGGCATTTTGCGAAATCATCCTTACGCGTTTGCGGTTGTCGTACGGGGCAATCCGGAAGTTTCTTCTCCAGCGGACGGCAAAGAGTTGCTTGTTCGGTCGAACAAGAAAGGCGCTTTGACGGTCTATCTCGATTTGGTTGATCTTCATGATCCAGTCAAACCAACGCCTTATCCGACCGATGCTTGGAAGAATCAGGAACTGATGAAAGCACTGGTCGCAAATGGCGCCAAACTGTTCTTTTTCGAGGACCATCAATCCGGCTGCATCCGACTTTGCTGCAACGATTGGACCTATGAAATTCCTTTAGACGACAAAGAGCTTGCCACGCGAGAAGTCTTCAAAGTTGTGGTCGACGGTCCAGCCACAGTTAATGTCGGCGATCAATGGAAGGCCAGGCTTTCGGTGCCGGGAGTCGACAGAAAACCAAAATTCACTTTTTCCGAAGTGCCCGATGGCCTGACTGTGGTAGGCGCGCAGCTTCAGTGGCAGCCAACCGCTGACCAAGTTGGCGAAAACATGATTCGAATCCATTGGAACACCGGCACTCAATCGGGCGGATTCGAAACGATGCTGACTGTAAATGCGAGGCCAGCCGAAAACGCATTGCCGTTCGCAAACAGAATTCCGATTCCGTTTGAAATCAAATCGATGGCTGTAGATCCGGATCAGCAGAACGTTATCGCTACCGGAAAGAAGATTCGTTCCAGTAAATCTATGGTGGCAGTTGCCAACCTGCACTCGGGCAAGACGGTTTGGGAATTTGAGACCGATGTCCCTGTCCATCATGCACTGGTTGACGACCACCATGTCTATTTGCTGCTGCCGGGCATCAATGGATCGACGATTCGGGTTCTTTCCAGATCCGACAAGTCGGTTGTCAAGGAACTGTTTCACAAGAGTCGCACGCCTTTGGCGGTGGTTGGCAATCAGTTTTTTGCGGCAACAGAAGTCTATGCAGTTCCTTCGCTTGAAGCAGTGGCGGGCGTCATCGAATTCGGGATGTTCTTCGATTGGTTTGAAAGGAATGAAGATGGTTTTCGCGTCAAAGGTCAGCAATATGACCATGATCAAAAAAAGATCCAGATGATTCATTTGATTCGCTACGCGGATCGCGATCATTGGGCTCTTCGAAATCACATGCTCTACTCGCGGCCGCGGTCCGGTAACGGATACAGAAAGGAAGTCGATGTGCAGAATCGTTTTCGGCTGACCCTCACCGACGGTGGCATCGAAGTCGAAGATCGGCGAGAACATGCCAACCTAGAACGGTTTCGATCCAAGCCACGTTTTGTTGCAAAACAGAGCAGTTTTGTTTTTGATCGTGAGGATTCGATCCGCTTGGAATACGAAATCGTTGGTGGCAAGGCGCCCTACACCGCTGGCCCCCAGCATGGGCTAAAGCCGATTGTGGATAACAAAGCGACTCTCGAAATTGATCCAAAGCAGGTGGAGGAAAGCTACAAAAAGTTTGATGCTTTGTTGGACGACAAACTTCGAGACCAAAAGAATCGCTACGACAAGCAGCTGCGTGTTGAAACCTTCGACGGCATCGTTCGGGAACTTAATTCACAATGCGAAAATCTCACTGGAATAGCCGTGAAAAATGGCATGATGGCAATTCCAGTTCGGGCCGGATTGTTGGGCAGAGATTCGAATCGTTCTGATTTTTATATTTCGCATTGGATCTTCGTCACGGTTCCGATTGATGAAGTGAAAAAAGCAAACAACATCGTGAGGACAGAGAAATGATCGATTCAATGTCCGTCCACAAATCAATGGTTGTTTTGGTTGTTTTTGTTTGCACCTTGTTGCCCGCAAGACACATCGATGCCCAAACCGCTGAAGTTAAGTCGGTGGCACTTCAAGGGTACCCCATCAGTTTTGATTTTGATCCTGAAACAGGCGGCGTGGTCACGGTGGAAGACACGACGATCAACTTTTATAAACGCGAGTACTTTCAGGATCCAGCAAACACGCCCGTTGTCACTCGAGACTTCGAAACAAAACAAATCGGAAAGGTGTTCTTTTCAGGGTTCGGCGAAAAAACACGCATCGTCATCACCGTTGAAGACAAGATTCACCTTCTCAACCCTGCGGATCTATCTGAGGATCGTTCTGTGAGCTTCTCAGACGAAAAAATGATCCCTGCGTATCCGATTCCTACGGGACGAAACTCACCATTTTTGTTGTGTCGGGCGAGTCGAAATGAAAGACAGCTGACGTTGTTGAATTTGGAGTCGATGAAGTTCGGCGACGATTTGACGACGCCGTTTCGTATGGAGAGGCCGCCCGAACTTTCTCATGATGGAAACGTGTGCTACACGAACACTTTTGCTTTTGCTTTTGCTCGAGGATCGTTGGAGCATCTCGGAGGGAGTTTTTCTGGTGATTCGCCTGGTGTGTTGCCGGACAAAGTTGGCCGCCTGGTTTCCACGGGCTATGAAGTCCGAACAGCGGACTGCCGTGATCACGTTGGTGAGTTTGACTTTTTCGTGACCGACTTTGCCGAAGAACTACCCGTCGTGGCGGGGATCGAATGGCGGTACGACATGGTGCTGCCCAATGTTTGCCTTGGCTCGCTGACAGACTTCAAAACTTTGTCGCGTGTTGACGTTCCCGAAGAGATTTTGCAGCGGCCGAGTACGCGACGGCGTCGCAAAGGCAAGATGGAATTGGTTCACCGATCATCAAAAAATTCCGGCCCGGGTATTAGAGCCTTCGTTGATGAGCGAGCAAAGCGACTGCTTTTGCTGGGCACGCAAACCGTTGGCGTCGTTAGCTTCGAAGACGTAGATGTTCCGAAAGCTAGAACCGAATTCGCTCGCATTGCGAAATTTGAGTCAGTTCCAATTGGTGAAACTTTGGAAAGAAAGATCGATTTACCAGTTGGTGGTTCGGTGAATTTGGATGGATTACCCAATGGCAAATTCGAGAATGGCTTGCTCACGTGGACGCCGCGTCCATCGCAGGTGTCCAATGTCCAAGTTTGCGAAGTCCGATCGGCTGACGGAAAAGTCCTCGAGAGAATCCCGCTTTCGGCGACGTTGGATTCGTTAAAAGTCAACGTCGAAGTTCAGCCAGCCAATCCACGGGAGAAAAGACCCGCGTACAAGCTGATGCCGACCCATTTCGAGGTGGCGCATGGATTGATTGCGGTTTGGAGCAAGAGCGACGTTGCCTTGTTGAATGCGAAGTCGGGCGAAATTGTTTGGCAAACCGATTCAGATTTTCGCTTTGGATCGGATGTGGGTTGGGTCTTAGTTGGAGAAAAACAGGTCGTGGTCGCCACCCGCAATGACAGCTTTGTAATGTCCAGAGAAAGAGACTTTCGCCAAACCAAGCTTGGACAAGTCAGGAATTTTCTTACTGGCAGTGATGGTTCGATGTACTACAGGGACCGCAGGAACGAGCTCATCTCCTGTGAAACGCTGGAGCCTATTGAAGGAGGCGGGGCGTTTAAAAAGACCAAAACTGGATTCGTCAAAGATGGCGTGTTTTACGACAAGCCGAACGGAAAACCTTTGTTGCTTGTCTCGCCACCGCTTGAGCGAAATCTGAGGCTCGTTGCGCCCGATGAAATCAACCAAGTTCAGCTGTTGGTTGCGAATTCGTCAGAGGCAATGCAACATTACCGCCCGCGAAACTGGAAGCGCGAGCGAAAGGTGTTCAGTGAACAGACGGGTTTTGCTTTTTCTGGATCGGAAAAGCAGCCTCTGATGATTGCTTATCAAAAAGTAAAACACGGTTGGGCTTTTATGGAACAGTTACGTTTGAACAGCGGTTCATCAGGAGTGACCGACGCTGTGATCCGCGACAACGTTCTTTTCTGCTTGGTCCAAGATCGTATCTACCAGGTACCGCTTTCTGTTTTTGGAACACTGTCTGCGCTGAAGTCAACGCATTCTGTTTCGCCGCTCGACATTGTGCGTCGCCAATCGATTTTTGCCGTCAGCAAGTCTGGGTCGAAGCTTGAGTATCGGATTTCTGGTGGAAAGGGGCCGTACAAATTGACGGCTCAGTGTGGATCTGAGGCAACTGAACTGGAGTCTGCCGATGGGGTTTTTGAATGGTCGATCGATGGAAAAACCGCGGAACTGGCGGCCAACGGATACATGTCGTCAAAGGCGATGTTGGATCAAGTTGACGAAGTTCAATTGAAATTCAGGCAAAGAGATCGCAACCTGAAGCAAGGGTTGAGCCAAGCAATCAGCGCCTACGCGAGTGCCGTGAAGCCTGTTTTTACAGAAGTCGTTGGAAGGAAACCTCGCGGCGTTGCCGTTCCTGTTGGCGTCAAATTGACGTTTAGTGACAGCGACGGAAATTCTCGCAGTTTTGGCCACTACCTTTTTTATGAAGTCACGCCGGCGAATTTTCTTAAGCAGATTATGCCGGCGAGAAAGTAAATTCGGCACAATCAATTGACATCACCCTCCCAGAGGGAGGGTGATTCGCGCGGCATCACTTCTCTGGTTCATCCCAAAAGTAAATCATCTTCTTCTTGGAACGCCGAATTGAAATTGCAGGGTCAGTGGGGTGGATTGCAAGATGCCCTGTGATGTTTCCATTGACGTCGACGCAAGTTTTCCCTCGACCGCCTTGCGTAAACTGAATCGCAGTGACCTTTCCGACATTGGTATCTGCAAAGAGTCCGAATGTGCGGCGTGGGAACAGACTGCGAATGAGATATTCCTTCAGTTCAGGTTGGGCACTTTTTCGGTACGCGCCCTTGTTACGGGTGGCAGGTGGAGACGTTTCAAGAAGCTTCAGCTTACTGTCATCAAGTGCGAATCGTCGCACCACCGCGAATGACTGGAACACTGTTTTCCCGTCTAGACTGATGAGCGTATCAGGCGCTCTGGCATGTTCGCTTTCCAGTTGACGGAGCGTCTTGTCGGTTAGTCCATCGCGATTCTCTTTGATAGAAAAATGGCTGACGATCTCTCCCTGAGAAACATCGAAGATGCTGAGGTCACCGCCTTTGAGCGAAACGGGGATCAGGTCCGTGGCGGGACTGGAGCAGAGCCTAGCTTTCTCCGGCAGCACCCAACCCTTGGTTGGGTTCATTGAATCTCCGTCGATGAAAATCAAATCCCGACCAGAAGAGCCATTGTTCTCAGGCTGCCGCAATAGCAAACCCGATCGACACGGTTCTATGTTCCAGCCCGATCGAAAGTTGGCGTCCTCTCCCGCAAGGACCAGGCGGCGAACTTCCTGCTTGGTTTCAGTATCAAACTTGCTGATGAAAAATGTCTTGCTGTTGTGGTCAAGCTTGGCCAGATAGAACGATTTTCCATCTGCAGAAAATGTGGCCGAATTGGGTGAAAACTCCAGACTTGGAGTACGGCCTTTCTTGCCTTTGAACTTTAGAGGTGATTCCGGAACGGAGCTCTTGGCCTGAAAGATGCTCGCCGACGAATCGACTTCGGGAAAAGTGCCGCCAACTTTCCGCTGTACCGCAACCTTTGCTTCGGCTTTCGCGCTGGATGCGGCTGAGACTCCAAAGCTCCACGTTTTATATTTTGTCAGCGACTTCAATAAAACCGATTTCACTTTGCCATGAAACAGCGTCCCCTGACCAGGCACGTTATAGACCTGAGTCCACGTTGCGATCGTGGGCACCGCAGCGATGTTTTCGTTGCCATCGCCGGCGATTGTGATCTGATTTCCGTAGGAGACGGTGATGAGTTTTTGCGCCTCGTTCCAAATCAAGAACAAGTTTTCAAACCTGACACGGTTGCTTTTTCCGGAAGGGACGAAGATCGATCCAATCGGCTTTTCGATCTCCTTCAGGTTGAAAATGTAGTAGCCGAACTCTTGAGGTCGAAAGTTAAAGCCACGATTGACTTTGATACCAACCATTGATCCATCAGGAGAAGGCTCGATCATTGGATTCAGCTGAAAGCCATCGTTGTCGGTACGTGCCGCAAGGACCGGACCAGACTGTCGCTTTAGCTTCAGCTTGTCGTCGCCGACGATAGAGCAGAGACACAATTGGCTTTCGCTTTCGCTGTTCCTCATCCAAAACAGAAGCGACTTGCCTTTATCAGCAAACGCGATTTCAAATTTTTCAATTCGTTTGCGTTCTTCTTTAAAGGCATCCTTGATACTTTCCTGATCGAAGCTCGCCACACGTTTTCCTTTTCCCAAATCGAGCACATCAAATTTGTCGTTGGCCCAACCTTCAAAGGCGAGCGCGCGAGTTGAGCGTGGATCGATTAGCGCTCTGTACCCGGGCAGGCGGTAGCCTTTGAGCGGCTTGAGTCGTTTTGGGTCCACGATCCAGCAGTCAAACGCCTGGATTTGGCGGCTCCTTGCTTCGCGAGGCGGTTCCAGATTCTGATAAGTGATACCTTTGCTATCGGTAAACTCGTATAGGTTCTGGTTGCCGCCGTACACAACCAGTTTGCCTTTCATCCAACCCAACATCGTGGCGGGAAAGTCCAGCTTTACCGCTGCGTAAGGTTTCCAGGTCTTTGTGCTGAACGCGGTCACGACATCGCCGTTGAGAACAAAGCCCATCGACTTGTTATCGGAAAATGCAAATTTGCTCGTGTCCGAAGTTGGAGCCTTCAGTGAATTGGAGAGAAGGTCTCCGCCTTTCCAGGGTTGGTCGTCGAGTTCCAATGGTTCCGGCTCGGTTTTAGCCCAGCTGGTTTTTGGAAGCACAGCCAATTTGCTGTCCCGTTTAACTTTTCCTGTCGCGACTTTGCGGCGGTCGACTTTACGTACGACGCCATCGCTCGACTTCTTCAGGACGACGACATCGCGGCCTTGCGGCATGAAGCTCTTGAAAGGAATCTCGATCAGGAACCCGTGAGCCATGTGGGCTTCATTGTTGTCGGCATCCATGACGCGGACATTCGCTGCGACGAACATCGGGAGCCCTTTGGGATCGCGACCGGTGAGCTTTTTGAAGATCGGCTTACAGTTTTCTAGGTACTGCGGAATCCCGTAGTCTTGAACTTTCGCCATGCTCTTGAGTCCGTCGGTGAGTTGCCTCCGGATTTCCCCAAGGTTGACATCAAAGGTGACCTTGTTGCCTTCCATTTTTTGTTTTTCTGGCAACTTCGCCAACTCAAACGTTGCTTTGAACGGTGGCTTGCCATCGAGAATTTGATACTCAATTTTGACTTTGTCGTTAGACGCTCTTTTGGGTGGCGCGAAGGAAAGAATCTCCTGCTTCCGTTCGATTCGCATCGGCGTCGGAAGTTTGGTCGCGTCGATTGTGTCCGTATCGATGAAGCACAGTCGGCTCGAATTAAGCACGGCGATGCATTGCCCACCCGACTTAATTTTTGAGTACTTGTCAAATTTCTCGTATGCTCCAACGGGAATCGTTTGGGTTTTCTTGCCAGTCGCGACTGAGCGGACTTCAACGCACACGGCGGATTCGGTACCTGTATGCGGCGCGACTTTACAAGCTGCCGGTTTGTCCTCCAGCAGCACGACGTCTTTGTAGTCCGGGTGTCTGATTTCCAGCCACCGAGCGAATCCTTCTCCATGAAATCTGGGCTGGAAGAGTTGGTTTCGATCAAGGGAGATTCCCCATCTTCCTGGAAAGGCAGTCGCTCGAAGTCGATCGGACGAACTGCCGGTGACTTGGCAGTTGCGAAAGAAGCCGGTGTCAAAAATCAGTTGGCCTTTTTGAAAATCGTTGTCCCAAATAGCGCCGCCGTGAACAGGCAATTTGTTTTCCATTGGTCCGTACATTTTAGCACTCGCCAGGACATGCTCTTTCTTTGGCGCGAAACGGATTTCCTCTTGGTTGTTTAGCTGGAATCCTGGAAGTTTAAGAATCCCATGTTCCGAAGCCACCAGTTCTTTGCCCAACAAGTCAGCGTGGCAATAATCATAGTCATAAGGCGCGATGCCCGAATTGAGTTCGCTTAAGTCCTTGGGGCTAAGCAAGTAGATTTCTTTTTTGGGCCACGACTCACTGGCCCTTGGCTTGACAACGATGGTGTAGTCACTTGCAGAGGAACCGATCGAAGCGTCAAGTGACTTTCGTGCAATTTCGCGAGAGCATTGGACCTCTCTGTTGGCAACGTCGATGACCGAGAGCGTGATCGTTTTCGAGTTGCGTTTCGCTTTGCCCCACACCACGGCATACTTTCCGTCGGCGGAGAGGTCGAAGCCCCGAACAGACATGCCGATCGCAATTTCTTCGTCGAACAATTCGTCGGCTTGTTGCGAGAAGCCGTGTTCACTCAGGCCTGAGAAAAGTATCAGG
The DNA here is from genome assembly GCA_938010615.1 of uncultured Pirellulaceae bacterium. Classification (GTDB taxonomy): domain Bacteria; phylum Planctomycetota; class Planctomycetia; order Pirellulales; family Pirellulaceae; genus Mariniblastus. Next base: position 13,281 of record CALLUY010000133.1, read on the forward strand.
ACGACTAGGAAAGGTCGAAGGCGTGAAGTGTTCATGAAATTCTCGAAGTCAGCAATGGTTCTGCAAAGTGAGACGTTGGTATTTCGGTCGTCCGTGGATTTTTCTGGCCAGAATTTACTTTCTGCTGCGGTGGTGCCATTTCCCACGCCCATTAACCTCGCTGGATGCAATTTCCTTCAAGTCGTTGTGCCGCAACTGGAAAACGTTTTCCGTCAGGAGACACGTCAATATCGTCGATCTGAAAGTCGACTAGCAGTTCGTATGACGTTCCGGGCGAGTCAGTTTGGGCTGCGAGCAGACGGTTTTCGAACGCAAAGAAAAAGACACACGCGGCGAGAAGCCCAAAAACTGTGACACGGAGAGAGCGTTTCATGGAATCCTCACAGAATCAGGAAGTGTAGCCCCAATAATAACTTTTATAACATAGACAATTGTTGTTTGCTGATCGCTCGGACTTTTCAGTTGTTGGCGCAGTATGCTCTATTTCCTTCGTTTCCTCCTGTAAACTCCTTGCATGTCTTTCCGCGAATCGATTTCCAACCAATATCAACAACGGCTCGATTCCGGTTTGCTGCGCGAATTGAAAACGGTCGAATCCGCCCAAGGCGTCATCGTCAATCGTGGCGGGCGACAACTGATCAACTTTTCCAGCAACGATTATTTGGGGCTCGCCAATTCAGATGAACTAAAGGCTGCCGCACAAGAGGCCGTTACAAAGTGGGGCGTTGGAGCCGCCGCATCTCATTTGGTTTGCGGGCATCAATCGCCGCACGAAAGTTTGGAATCTGATATCGCAACGTTTGTCGATGCCGAAAAAGCGATCGTCTTCTCCAGCGGCTACATGGCAAACCTTGCCGTTCCGAGCGCGTTTCTTAGCCGTCACGATTTGTTGTTGCAAGACAAACTGAACCACGCGTCGCTGATTGATGCTGGATTGCTCTGTCGTGCCAGTGCGAAGCGGTATCGACATCTCGACGTGGATCATGCTGCGGAATTGATCAAGCAAGCCGATGAGCCTCATCTGATGCTGGCAACCGACGGCGTGTTCAGCATGAACGGCAACGTTGCCGAAGTGAAGGCGCTGGCCAAGCTTTGCGATCATGAGAACCGTTTACTCTTGGTTGATGATGCCCATGGGTTCGGCGTACTTGGTGAAAACGGAGCAGGAACGCTGGAGCAAGCTGGCCTCAAACCAACTGGCCAGACGTTGATGATTGGAACGCTATCCAAAGCGGTCGGATCGTTCGGTGCTTTCGTCGCGGGAGATTCAATCTGGATCGATCACTTGATTCAGCACGCTCGGCCGTACATCTACACAACTGCTTTGCCGCCCGCAATCGTTGAGGCGACTCGGGCAAGTCTTTGTATGATTCGAGAACCTTCGCGCCGCGAAAAGCTTCACGAAAACGTGGCGTTGTTTCGAAACGTTGCTACTGAGAACGGTGTCGAGCTGTTGGATTCTCAAACTCCGATTCAGAGCGTGGTGTTTGGTTCACCAACCGACGCGGTTCATGCATCGGAGCGATTGGAGAGGCAGGGCTTTCTGGTTGTCGCCATTCGTCCGCCAACGGTTCCCGAGGGAACTTCCCGATTAAGAATCACGCTTTCTGCAGCTCACGAAACGAGTCAGATTGAACGCCTGGTTGAGGCGTTGGTGGCATAGGCTTCCCGCCTGTGATTGCATGCGTTGAGTCACGCGGAGCCGCGGAGATCGCAGAGCATTCGTTTCTTTCTCTTTAGCCACAGATAAACACAGATGTTCACAGATCCGCGAATGTCATCTGTGCAAATCTGCGTTCATCTGTGGCTAACTTCCTCGCGTCGTTTTGTTGCTGAAGGGAGGCGTTCTGAATGCAAAACTCTACAGTTTAACCAGCGAAGGATCGTAGTCTTCTGGCGGTTCGAAACCCAAACACATTATCGACGTCGCGGCCAAGCTGCTGATGCCGGCGTCAGCTAGGTCGGCGAGTTTTAAATTCGCTTTGCCGGAGGTGTCGTAGATGTAGCACGGAACCGGATTGAGCGTGTGACTGGTCTTTGGTTTCGGGTTGCCGTCACCGTCGAGTTTCAGTTTGCCGTCTTTGCCGACTTCGAACATTTCGTCGGCATTGCCGTGGTCGGCAGTGATGATCATGATTCCGTTCTTGGCTTTGACGGCTTCCATCAATCGACCGAGGCATAGGTCTACGGTCTCGACAGAAATTTCGACGGCTAACAAGTCACCGGTGTGGCCGACCATGTCTCCGTTGGGGAAGTTGGCGCGGATGAAATCATGTTTGCCGTTGCGAATCGAGTCGAGCATGACTTCGGTGATTTCGGCGCCTTTCATCCAAGGACGCTCTTCGTAGGGGACGAGGTCCGAAGTGATCTCGACGTAGTCTTCTAGGCTCTCATCGAATTTTTCACTGCGGTTTCCATTAAAAAAGTACGTGACGTGACCGAATTTCTGCGTTTCACTGACCGCCAATTGGCGAACTTTGCTAAGTGCGAGATACTCGCCCATCACGTCTTCGATGGCAGGTGGAGTGACCAGATAGTTCTTGGGAATTTGCAATTCTGACTCGTACTGCATGATGCCAGCGAAATTGATATCGGGCATCGGGCCACGATCGAAATGGTCGAACTCTGCGTCGTCAAACGCTTTGGTAATTTCGATGGCTCGGTCGCCGCGAAAATTGAACAGGATGACACTATCGCCATCGACGATTGGACCGATGGGCGCTCCGTCGCGTTCGATGACGAACTCCTTCAGGTCTTGATCAATCACGTCTGGCGTTTCGCTACGAAGCGTTTCAATGGCGATGGCGGCGGAACCAAATCTACGACCTTCACCTCGCACGTGGGCTTGCCAACCACGTTCGACCATCGGCCAGTCGGCGTCGTAGCGATCCATCGTGATGTAAAGCCGTCCGCCACCGGAAGCGATCTGATAGTCGAAATCGCCGGAGTCATTAATTTCGGCGAGCAGTTCTTCGAGGGCCGCGACGTACTCGTGTGCGGACGTTGGTGGAACGTCGCGTCCGTCAAGCATCGTGTGAATGCGAACATTTTTGATGTCTTGATATTGTGCCTGGCGGATGAGCGCAAAGAGGATGTCGATGTGTGAGTGAACGTTGCCATCGGAAAGTAGTCCGATCAGGTGTAAGCTGTTGTCCGCTGTTAGCGAACCGGTGAGGTCTCGCCAGACTTTACCTTCGAAAGCTGCACCGGAACCGATGGCGTTTTTGACCAGCAGGGCTCCTTGATCGAACACGCGACCGGAACCGATTGCGTTGTGGCCGACTTCGCTGTTACCCATGTCGCCATCGTCTGGCATGCCGACCGCGCGACCGTGAGCCTTGAGGGTTGTGTAGAGGCTGTTTTCTTTAAGCCAATCAAGATTCGGTGTGGAGGCTTTGGATACCATGTCGCCAGCATCGCCGTGGCCGATTCCAACTCCGTCCATGATGCAGAGTACGACGGGGCCCTCGGGGCCGGAAAATGATTCAAGGCGTTTGAGTGGTTGCATGAGAATTGAAGCTTGTTGTTGGATTGAGGGTGGCATAAGCCCCTGGCTTGTGATCAGTACGCACACAGGCCAGAGGCCTATGCCACCGATGAGTTTAATGAAATCGGAACCAGACGCTATGCAGCGGACCATTTTTTGCGACAATCTGCCTTCGCAATTCTAAAAGCCAACTTAACGCTAACGCAAATCAAACTCATGGCGAAAATCAAACCCATCACCTTCGATTACAGTGCTTCTCTCATTCCAGAGAATGGCATTTCGCAAACTCAACTCGACGCACTGAAGCCAAAACTCGAAGCCGCTCGCGAAGAAGTCCTGAAAGTCGATGCGGCTCAGTATGCCAGCGGCGATGTCCCCGCCGAGAAAGCTCCGCTGGATCATGCGTACATGGAATTGCCCGAGCGAATCCTAGACGAATACCAAAGCGATCGAGAAAACAGTGAGCTTGGCCGGATCCTGAAAACAGCAGCCCGCCTGCGAGACAGCGTCGACAAAGTCGTCGTTCTGGGCATTGGCGGATCTTATATGGGCGCCCGTGCTTTGATGGAATCCTGCTGTCATCCGTACTACAACGAATTGTCTCGTGAAGAGCGTGGCAGTCGCCCGCGGATATATTTCGAAGGCAATAACGTTGACAATGACTGGTCTCAATCGCTGCTGCAGTTTTTGGAGCTTGATTCCAAAGGTGACGGCCCGGAAGGAAATTGGGCGATTGTCGTGATCAGCAAAAGCGGCGGCACGTTGGAAACGGCTGCTTCGTTCCGTCAGTTCAAAGCGGCACTCGAAAAGAAAGTTGGCGCCGATCGGTTGCCCGAGTTCATCGTTCCGGTGACGGGCGAAAGCGGAAAACTAGCAAGCCTTTCCGATGCGATTGGCATCAAAGATCGGTACTTGGTACCAGACGGTGTCGGCGGACGATTCAGTATTCTCTCCGCGGTTGGTTTGTTGCCCGCAGCCATCATGGGGATCGACGTTGTGAAGTTGCTCGAAGCCGCCGCTGCGATGAACACTCATTTCCATAGTGCACCAGTCGGTGAGAATGTTGTGCTGGACTACGTCGGCGTGAATCACTTGTTGGAGGTCGAGCAAAATGTGCTCACGCGAGTCATGTCGGTGTGGAGCAAGTCGCTCGAATCGGTTGGGCTGTGGTACGACCAACTGTTAGCCGAAAGCTTGGGCAAGAATGAGCGTGGTGCTTTGCCGCTGACTTGTGTTAACTCGCGTGATCTTCATTCGCGAGCCCAACAGCATCAGGAAGGTGCTCGCGACAAAGTGATGAACAATGTGATTGTCGATTCCTGGCGGCACGATGCGTTGCCGATCGGAAAAAGCGAACACGATCAGGATCAGCTGAACGAGCTTGCGGACAAGACGTTGCCGGATGTGATGTCAGCCGCGATCAAAGGCACGAATTTGGCCTACGCAGAAGACAAACGTCCGACGACGAACATCAATTTGCCGGCCGTCGATGAAGCAGCAGTTGGACAACTGTTCCAGATGTTGATGTTGGCGACGGTCGTTGAGGGTCGTTTGATCGGCATTAATCCGTACGGTCAGCCTGGCGTCGAAGGCTACAAGAAATACATGAACAAGCTTCTTCGCGAAGCGTAGGGATTCCTTGTGGGAACAGATTCCCATTTCGATATTTTTTAACTTACAATACAGGTTCAAGCTAACCGTTTACCACTACATAAGAGTTACCAAATGAAATCGTTGACCGCATCGCTCGCGATCGCCATGATTGCAATGACTGTCCTGATAACGTCTTCTTTTGCTCAGGATGCCCCTGAGGGATTTACATCTCTGTTCGATGGAAAATCTGTTGACGGATGGGAGCAAAAAAACGGAACGGCTACCTACGAAGTCGTTGATGGAACGGTGAAAGGAACAACGGCTGAAGGTAGCCCGAATTCGTTTCTTTGCACCACGAAGGAGTTCGGTGACTTTGAGTTGCATTTCGAAGTTAAATGTGATCCCGAGTTGAACTCAGGTGTTCAAATTCGCTCTGTCAGCAAACCGGACTACAAAAAGGGCCGCGTTCATGGGCCGCAAGTTGAGATCGCTGGTTTGACCAAGGTTTCAGGATTCGTTTACTCGGAAGGGACTGGCCGAGGTTGGATCAGCCAAACGCGCACCGAGCACTCCAATTACAAGAAAGACGATTGGAACAAGTATCGTGTCGTTGCCCAGGGCAATCGCGTTCAAACATGGATCAACGGTGAATCGGTCGAGGACCTTGAGATTCCTGCTGTTGAGCCCGTGAAAGGGTTTATCGGATTGCAGGTTCACGGCATTGGCAAGAAAGCCGGTCCGTTCAGTGTTCAATGGAAAAACATTTTCATCAAGGAACTTGTCGCCGAAGCAGGCGCTGCAGCCGAAGAAACTGACAAATCCAACGCCAAAGAAGGCACGCGCGAAGGCAAAGCCATGCACGGAACTCCTGTCGTCGATGGCAAGATTGACGACATTTGGAAAGATGTTCCTGCTCTGATGACCAACCGCGACGTTGAGATCGAAAACACGCTTGAGGAAGGCCAGAAGTTGGCAACGGCGTCTGTTAAATGTCTCTGGGATGACGGGCATCTTTACTGCCTCGCTGAAGTGAAAGACGACAAAATCGGAACCGAGTCGTTTGACGATTGGGCTCAGGATTCAGTCGAGTTCTTTGTCGACGAGAACATGTCCAAGTCTTCACCTTACGACGACGATGACGCACAGTACCGAACCAGTGCTGCCGGCGCTGAAACTTACGGTGCATCTACCGATGGCGAAAACTACACGTCCAAGGTAACCAAGGTCGACGGTGGCTACATTGTCGAGGCCTGCATCAAATTGAAGACAGAAGTTGGAAAGAAAATTGGATTCGATGTTCAAGTCAACAACGATCCTGGCACTGGCTTCCGCGGTTCGATCGCGAAATGGAACGACGCGACGAATAATACTTGGGAAAGTATGTCCGGCGTTGGCGTTCTCGAATTGGTGAAGTAGAGATTGGCCTCCTGTTATCACCCTCCCGCTGGGAGGGTCGGAGCCTAAGCGACAGGGAGGGCGCGGATTTTGAAGCTTCATTAGATGCTTAGTCGATCGGAGACATTTTTAAATGGCAGTTGAACTAACTTGGTACGGCCACGCCACGTGGATGATTTCAACGGACGAGCACAAGGTTTTGCTCGATCCGTTTTTTGACGACTCCCCAACGGCGCCGATCAAAGCGGCTGAAGTGGAGGCAGATTTCATTCTGGTTTCACACGGCCACTTCGATCACATCGCCGACGTGGCAAACATCGCCAAGCGAACCGGTGCGCCGGTTTACGCGATCTATGAAATCGCAAACTGGTTCTCTGCCAATCATGGAATCGAGAACGCAACCGGCATGAACATCGGCGGCGCGATTGAGTTGCCGTTTGGGAAATTGAAAATGGTTCCGGCAGTTCATAGTTCCGGATTGCCCGACGGAAGCTACGGCGGAGTGGCTGCTGGTTTCTTGATGAAGATCGGCGAAAAGAAATTGTATTTCGCTTGCGATACAGCTCTGTTTTCAGACATGCAATTGATCGGAGCTGTTGGCCTCGATGTCGCCGTGTTGCCGATCGGCGACCTGTTCACGATGGGGCCCGACGATAGTGTGACAGCGATTGACCTGCTCAAACCGAAAACCGTTTTGCCTTCGCATTACAACACTTGGCCGCCCATTGAACAGGATGCGTCATCGTGGGCGAAGTTGGTGAAATCCCGTACAAAGGCATCGCCGATTGTTTTGAACCCTGGCGACAGTTACACCGTAGAGTGAAGAATCTATGAACATGTTGGAATGCGATCAAAATACAAGCCCAAGCCCAAGCCCGAGGCGCATGCGAGTGAATCCGTACATCCCAAATCGGCGATTCACTCGCTTGCGCTTCGGGCTTGTATTGTTGGTGCTCAGTTTTGCGTCAAGCGTTCAAGGGCAGGATAAAGCCACGCTTGCGTGGAAGTTTGAAAAGGGCGATGAGCTAACGGTCCAGTTCGAGCAAACTCAAAACGTGCTAACGCGAATCGACGTCCGTGATCGAGTCTTGGATAGCGAACTGGTTCTGGTGGTTAGTTGGAAGGTCGTTGATGTTGCTGACGATGGCAACGCAACGATCGAACAAACGATCGATCGGATTCGAATC
>CALLUY010000134.1 GCA_938010615.1 uncultured Pirellulaceae bacterium
GCTTGGTCCGCCTGCTGGGAAGCTGATCGCAAGATTCACCTGAGCCGTTTCACCAGCTTGAAGCGCTCCATCAAGAGCAAGGGCGTAAGAAGCTGTCGCTCCTTCGGCAACTGTCGTTGAACCCGTCAGGTTGAACGTGGCAACATCATCGTTTGTGATTTCAGCGGTCTGGTTATTGTTAACAAGCTGAACACCGAACGTTGCATCGACGGGTACTTCGCCAGCGTCTGCGGTGTGAGCTGTGTTTGACAACGTCACTTGGAAGTTTTCATTTGGCTCGACAATCGTGTCTTCAGCCAGCTCAACGACGATGTCCATCGAGTTGACACCACTTGGGAATGTCAAAGTCCCAAACGGGAACGAGCCGCCATCGAAATCAGCACCGCTCGCTGGAGCTGCACCGAATCCGGTAACAGCCCAGTCAACGGTCGTCGTGCCGGTGTCCAGACCTGTGCGAGTCACTGTAAACGTGTACTCCGTCATGTCGCCAGTTACATTACCTTCATCTTGAGCTGCGGGGTTCGCCGCACCAAGGGTCAAGTCAATGTCGTCATCGTTGATCGTGACCGTGCCAGTGTCGGAGGTGCTAACTTTGGTCGGATCCAACGTCGACTGCATCGTTGATGGATTCGGGTTTGGAACGACGGTACCCAGTTTGACAGTTAGGACTTCGTCTCCTTCAACAACATCATCGTTGTTGATCGTTATTGTGATCTTTTGCTCTTCACCGACGGCACCGGTAAACGTCAGAACGCCGCCCGTGTTGTTGTAGTCAGCTCCACCAGTCGCCGAGTCGCCAGCCATGCCAAGCGTGTATGGAACGGTGAAGCCATTTTGAACCTGCTTATCTAAGGTTATGGTAACTTCAACGGTCCCGGCGTCTTCGTCGACCTCAGCATCGCCAACCAACAGGATCGCAGTGTCATCGTCGATGATGTCCGACGATGCCTGATTGAGTGGTTGGTTTGTGACCGGATGCAAACCTTCCTGAAGGATCGTGATCGCTCCCGGATTGAGAGTGTCCGGGTCAAACTCAAGTTCAGTAATCGATGCGATTACATTTTCCGTGCCCTCAACGACCATGTCATCGATTACGTCAACGTTCAGAGGAGCCAACGTGCTCCCTGGGGAGAACGAAACGCTCGAGAACAACGCTTGGTAATCGAGTCCTGAAGTGGCAGAGCCAACTTTGTTCGCCGGAAGACCCGCGATCATTGAAACGTTTCCGATCGTGTCAGTCACATCAACGATCACTTCAACCTGGCTTGGATTCGACATGATCACGTGGAACAAGCCTGGCACTCTGGCTTCGTTCGTCAGGTCAGTATTGTTTCCTTCAACGCCATCGCTTACCCATACAATTTCGATGGTCGCGGTATCATCATCAACAATGGTTGTTGACACGGTGTCATTTGCATCAACGGTGATTTCCGGCTGCATGGCCATGCCGTTGAACTGAGGGTTCGAAATCGAAACTTCGAAATCTTCGTTCGGTTCAACCAAGTTCGCGAGATGGCCTGGTTGAGCAGCACCATCGTCCTCAAAGGTGTTGAGGTCGATCGTCAGCGCAGGTGCAGTTTCAACGCTGTTGCCGTAATAAGTGACCGTGCCAGTGGAAGGGTTGAGCTCAAAGTAGTCACCGGTTGCGATCGAGCCACCGCTGGTTGTGTTGTAGGCATCAACTGCATCTTGAACGGCATCGAACAGTGGATTGAGTTCCGCTCCCGCAAGTTCATCGAAGTCAGCGACCGACGTTGGGCCAAGCAGTCCAAGGGCGATATCAATCGAGGCTGTATTGCCGAGTTGAACCGCCGCGTCTGCTGGTCCAGCCATCGTCGTGGCCCCATTGACGCCATCAAGCGTCAAGATGTATCGAGCAATATCCCCTTCGTCGACAGATCCGTTGCTGGAGTCTGTCTGGCCGAGAGAGTCAGTGTCTTCTACCAGTGTCCAGTTGGCACTGTCATTGTCCGTGATGGTCGAAGTGATGGTGATTTCTGTTCCACCACCTAGCAGAGCTACATCAACGTCTCCGGCAGTATCTGGATTCGAAAGTTGGATATCAGTTGATTCTGTTGACTCAACGAGTGCGTCATCGATTGCCATGACTTCAAAGACGAGATCGCTCATCGTCGATCCGCCGCTTCCGTCATCGCCAGCTGTGTAGGTCAGCGTGAATGGAGTTGCACCGCTTCCGCTGAGAACCAGCGTTCCAACATTCGCTGGATCGGCGTTCCAGTCATTGACGGCAGTCTGCAGGATCGCCACGGCGGCTTCGTAATCGTCACCGTAAGTCGCCGTCGCGTTCATCAATGGATCGATTTGAATGTCAACGCTGACGACTTCGCCGTCTTGAATGGTTGCCGAGTTTCCATCCTGATCGAGTGCTTCCATGCTGATGGTGTACTCGATGCTGTCGCCTTCTTCGACGGAAGCAGGATCCTGCGCGATGTTCCATGTAACGGTATCGTTATCCGTGATGCTTGAGGTGATGGTGATTTCAGTTCCACCGCCCAATAGTGATACGTCAACCGTTCCGTCTGGGTTTGAAAGTTCGATATCAGTTGATTCGGTTGACTCAACAAGTGCGTCATCGATTGCCATGACTTCGAAAACGAGATCGCTCATCGTCGATCCGCCGCTTCCGTCATCACCAGCTGTGTAAGTCAGCGTGAACGGAGTTGCTCCGCTTCCGCTGAGAGCCAGCGTTCCGACATTGGCTGGATCGGCGTTCCAGTCATTGACGGCAGTCTGCAGGATTACCACGGCGGCTTCGTAATCGTCACCGTAAGTCGCCGTCGCGTTCATCAGTGGATCGATTTGAATGTCAACGCTGACGACTTCGCCGTCTTGAATGGTTGCCGAGTTTCCATCCTGGTCGAGTGCTTCCATGCTGATGGTGTACTCGATGCTGTCGCCCTCTTCGACGGAAGCTGGATCCTGCGCGATGTTCCATGTAACGGTGTCGTTATCCGTGATCGTGACAGTTCCATTGACAGTCAGAACCTGCGTGTTCACGGGGTCGCTCGTTGATCCTCCAGCGGTGCTCATTACGTTGCTGATCACCAAGTCAACGGTTTCTGGACCTTCAACTAGCGAGTCATCAATCGTATCGAGTGCGAATGAAAGCTTCTGACCGAAGGTGTCCGCATCAGTTAGCGTGATCACGCCGTCAATGAACGTGAAGTCATTGCTTGAGCCAACCAGAGCAGTTCCGGTATTCGCGTCCTCAATCGTGAACGTAATCGTTGCACCCGGCGCGATGGTCGCTGTGTTGTCATAAGTTGCTCCTCCATCAGAAGAAGTTTCAATAATCAAGTCGCCAGTGACTTGTCCACCTTCAACGACACTGCTTGGGTCAGGCACGATGCTGATTCGAACAAAGTCGTCATCGATGATGTTGTGAGTCGTTCCGTCACGTGCCTGACCGTCAATGTTGACATCGGACTTGACGAATGCTGTTCCCAGACCGTTAGTAAAGTTGAAGCTTAGTCCTTCAATGCCCTCGATCAAATTGTCCTGGTTGATACGGAGAACTGCATTCGCTGGATCGGAAACGCCCATCTCATTGACGTCCGTCAAATCGAACTCTTCCATCACCGTGTAGTTGTCTTCAGGAATGATCAGCCTTTTGATTGTTGACGGGGAAAGCTGGCCGAGCGTAAAGTCATCGAGCGCACCTTCAATTGCGGTTCCCGCTGTCAGAGAAAAATCGATTGTACGAAGTGCCTCTGGAACCCCCGTCAAATCGCCGAGTACAAGAATGGTCGGCACTGTTGTGCCGTCAACGGTTTCACCGTCTTCGCTTACCGCCAACTCAAATTCGACGCGAACTTTGTCGCGAGCGGTCAGAACAACATCATTTGAATCTGGTCCACCAACATAGGAGATGTTGAACAACTGACCACCAGCGGCAACCACGCTACCTTCTGATGTACCAGCGAACATGCCAGTCGTGGTCGAAACACCGTTGTTTTCAATGATCGTGATCGAAGTTCCGGTTGGGACTGTCAACGGTCCCGCAGATGATAGCGCCAACGTTGCGCCTGTGATGTCGATCACTCCATCAACTCCACCTGCTCCATCTCCGCCGTCGACGATAGTAAGATCGTGACCTCCAACGTTTCCGGCTCCGGCAAGCCCGTCAATCTCAACTGCAAACGTGTCAGCCGTCGTCAGGATCAAATCAGCAACAGTCAATATTCCAGGTGAGAATCCAGCAGAAACCAAACCACTTGCTGATTGCGATCCGTCGAGTTCGCCGTCAATCGTCAACTGGCCTGAAACAGTACCTGAATTAAGATTCACGTCCCCGTCGACGAATCCAACGCCGGTCAACACGTCGCCAGAGGAAAGTGAGAAGCCTGAGCCCGATGTAGAAATCGAACCATCGCCGTCATTCACGTCGGTTAGCACGCCCAGTGGAGTAACACCGTTGTCGAAAATCGAAACGGCAAAACCATTCGTCTTCAGGGTGCCGTCATGAGCAAAATCACTTGAGCCAGTCGTCGGGATTCCGAACGTCAGAGGACCAATCGCTTCGATTGTCGTTCCATCGTCATTGCCACTGAACACACCATCAACGGTGCCTTGCAACGCCAAAGTCAGATCAGAATTCGACGGGATGTTTACGTCGCCAACATAGGTTGCCATGGCATCGTTAGTGCGAACAGTAAATCCGGACATCGCCGCATCGACCGCATCCTGAATTGAAAAGTAGGACCCAATCAGAGTGTTGGTTGTGTCCAGAACATCAACGCTACCAGTTCCGACAACGATACTAACCGACAGCGTGCTGGTTCCCCCGTCGTTATCAACTGCCTGAAAGTTCACGACCGACGGGCCAACCTGACCAGCCGTCGGCGTCCACGAGACATTGACCGTCGAAGGACTCAGTCCCGAAGTGAACCCGGAAACAGTCATTCCAGTTGGTGGATTGAGTGCCTGAAGTGACGAAATTGTTCCATCGGTATCAACAGCAGTAACATCAAAATTCAAAGCCACGCCTGGATCGGCGCTGAGTACTCCAGTGGGATTAGAACTCAATGTGGGTAGATCATTGGCAGCGCTAACTACCTGTAGAATGAAATCCAAAGGAATGTCGTTAACGCCGTCACTCACTCGCAGTTGGACTGCACCGAAGTCGCCCGGCGCGACAAAAGACGGAGCCGAGATGTCCCATGTGGCTAGCCCTGACGCAGTAATCGAAAAATTGGGAATCACAGCCGGACTAAGGCCGCTTTGTGCTGTCGTAGCAGTTGTATACGTCAGCGGCAGCCCTTCCGGATCAATACCGGGTATCTGAAACGTCGCTACGGTATCGTCAATGACTTGAACAACGGGTGCCAAACTCGATATAGGCGGAAGGTTTGGTGAGGTGCCGCCTGCCGCGACAGTCGCCCCGACGATGTAGTCGTCGTCAGCTTGACCAAAGTCCAAGGTTCCAATACGACAACAGCTAGCCCAACCAACGTCATAGTTGCCATCTGCCGCGTATGTGTGAGACACTTCAAAGGTTCCCACCAGAGCGTCGTTGACCGTATCGATCGCGGTGACGACGAGCAAAACATTTGCTGATGACCCATCTCCAAAAGAGAAATTGGAAGTGGAAATGACGTCGCCGACGGCAGGATCACCATCCATTGCGGTGCCCGAAAAGAAAGACCGTCGCCACGATTGCTCGACCGAAAAGTCAATGGTTCGATTTGTTGCATCTGCAGAATCAAAACCCCACGTGATCGTTCCAAATCGGAAATGAGAAAAACGCTCTCCGTCCAAACTTCCTGGTTGTGCCCCGAGTGCTTCTCCTGGCGCGGGTAGTCGTCGTTCACCCAGCGTAAAAGCACTTTCAAGCGATGAGTCCGATCCCGTTTGCAAATCATCGAGGCCAATTACGTGCCCCTGTTCGTGAATCAGTACCGAAAGCAAATCGATTTTGCCGCCAGCATCATCGCCACCGACGGAAATTGACCCACCGACAAACTCGCTGTCACTTTCGGGCGTTGAGTCGACGAACCAATCCTGACCTGCCGCATCGGTATCGATGGTTACCGAGAATCCGTCTGCCTTGCCAAGTCGATTAACTTCCAAGTCTTGTACTTGGTATTCGATAGAATCGATCGCGGCGAGTTGTTCTGTCGTAATACCAGACGCAATCCAATGATCTCGAGCGGCATCTGCAAGTGTCAATACGGTGTCAAGACCCAAGTCTCCAGCAAGTAAGTTCTTTGGCTCCAGGGTCTCGTAGCTGTTTCCAGTTTCCTGCTTCGCTTTCGAGCGAGCGTTACGACGACGCTTGCCACGACCCTTCTTGCCAATGATGCCATCGCGGTTAACGGCAACCCGAATTGGACGCGTTGGCGACAGGAACATGTTGCTGAAAATGCTGCTCAGCGAGGCCCACATGATGCTCAGTCCGTTGCGAACCATTGGCACGAAACTGAATGCGTTTCGCATCGCGTTGCGGAAACGATCGAAGCGATTGTTTCGCTCTGCTTGTTGTTTCAGCCATCGTTTGTCCGCGAGGTTACCTCGAAGGATTGCCTTTTGCGAATAGCGGTTTTGATTGCGAGTCACGGATGAAAACGAACGATTGTTGCGGCGAAACATGTGGAACTCCGGAAGTGGATTTCGATAGTTGTTGATTTTGAAGTAGTGCTCAGTCCAACAACGCTCGGCAAAAGCTCGATGCTGAGGTGCAAGGACTCTGTAGGTGTGATGGTGAGAAACGACTGCGACTGTCGCGACGACTTTGCAGTGAATTCACTTCAATTCTTCAAATTGATTTGGTGCATCGTAAAAACGAAAGAAGTGTTTGCAACAACTTTGAGGGTCAATCTTCACGCACGATGTGCGCACGAAAAAAGAAGTCACTTCAAATCTTGGCAACGGCTTGTTGAGGTCGTGGCGACGAATCGCAAAATGAAAAAGTCAACTGGAGTTTGTGTTGGCGGCACCAACTGACAGTCCTCGCTTCGGTTTTCTCAAACGCAAATCGATTTCAATGTCGACAAAATTTCAAATCAGTCGCTTGTCATGAAGCCGGACAAGTTAGCATTGCCTTTGTTTGCATTTGGTTGTCTCAAGTTGCTTCTAATTCCCGTATTGAGAACTTGCAAAGTGAAATTTAAAATGGCGCACGTTATACGCATCTTTGAAAGTGCAATCAGTTCAAGAACTGCACACAACGGATGAGGGCTCGCATTTCACCATGAAAAACAAGCGGTCAAAATACGAATCTTCTTTGTGTGGTCGGATATCGAGGTGCATACGAGTTTCAAAAATCAAGTATTCGAGCCTTGCATTTGCTACGGTTTGGGTCTTAAACTCGGAAAATGAACTTCGAGGTACTCGTTGTTCTTCGACGGCGGGGATGGTGGGATGTCCAAATCAAGATGCGACCAAAGGCGCGGCAAGATTGCTGCTGTGCCGGGCATTGATTTGTTTGTTCACTGCTTCGTTGTGGCGTGTTAGCAACAAAGTTTTAAGAACGATCGCAATCAAATGCCTTGGACTTGGGAAAAGTTGGAACGCTCGTACGTTTGCAACCGGGAAGTTCTGAAATTCTTTCGGCATCGAAAACGATTGTCGCAACAGCAGCTTTGCGATGAGTCGGGCGTTAGCGTTCGAGTCGTCAGTAAGGCAGAAGCCGGAACGACGATAGCGACAAACTCGATTGACAAGCTCGCGACGGCTCTCTCGTTGCCAAATCAGGAAGTTTTTCCTGAGGATTTGGTCACGTTTCCTGTGGAGCTAACAAAACTGATCGTCGGTGCGACGCACTCGCACAAAGAAAGGTTGATGGATGTTGTGGGGCACCTGATTGATCCGGATGCCGTTTTTCGCATCGCAGGCAACCCAAAGAAAATTCCATTTGCCGGCACCCATCGAGGTGGCCGTGGCTATCGCCGTGCGCTTACGAAGTTCTTTCAGATATTTGAGATACCGAAAGACTTTGATCACTCAACCGCGTTTGAGTACTTCCCCAAAGGGACGGATGTCGTGTTGTGGGGGACCGCATATTACCACTTGATCGACGGTGATAGTCCAGCTGAAAAAATCGAACAAAGAAAACGGTTTCGCTTTCGCCGTGGTTTGCTGTACGCATTCGACGACCATTTTGACATTGGCCGCAGCGAAACGGTTGTTGCGAAAGCTGCCGAAGTACTTGGCTCAGAAGTCTACGATCCTCTCGAGGACAGTCGTGTCAAGTAGACGCGATACGGACGAAGTGTGAGCAAATACGAACCCAGGCTAATTTCTTATTATTGCGTGCATTGGCTCGGAAGCTTAATTCGAGAAATCAAATATTTGCCCGAGTGTCCAGTGTACGACAGGCGCAAGCTCATCTATTGTGGATCTCGGATGGGAATCCAGCTGAGAAGAATTGAGACCGGCTTTTGAAACGATGGCGCGCATTTTCTCTGACGCGAGCCGTTTCGGAATCGGGTTAAGGTTTACTTTAATACCGAAAGTGAGCAGCAACATGTCTTGGACTCGACAACAGTTGAAGCAATCGTTTCCGTGCAACGGTGCCTACATCAAGCACTTACGAAAACGGATGGGTTGGTCGCAACGTCAACTCAAGGAAGCGTCTGGCTATAGTGAACGATTGATCTCGAAAGCTGAATCGAATGGTCGAATCGTTTTGGCAACGCTCATCGATCTGGCACAGGCGCTTAGTACGCCGCAAGAAATGGTTCGACCGGAACAGTTGATTCATGACCCTGTTGCGGTTGCAAAATCGATCACGCATGCGACCTATGTTTTGCAGCGAAACATGTTTTCGCGAATGAAGCATATGATCGCGGATGACTGTGTTCTGGAGGCGATCGGTGACCCAGATCAGTTTCCGTTTGCGGGTCGGTATGTTGGAGCAGAAGGATTTCGTGTCGCCATCGACAAATTTTTCTCCTTCATGGAAGTCCCAAAGAACGTCGACTACACGCAATGGTACGACTACTTCCAATGCCCGGAAAATGAGAACGTGGTTGTCATTTGGGGCCAGTCCTGGATTCATCCAATCGGAAAACCGCTGTTGAGGCCGCTCGACATCACACAGCGAGTCGAGATAGAGAATGGCAAGATTGCCTATTTTGAAAACCGATACGATGCAAGTTCGACATCATTCGACAGCGCTTTGTCGGTCACCAGTCGGGCCACACGATTGACTTAGAGTTACGAATCGATCTCGATCAGATTCTTTTGCTTGGCTACCTTTTCAGAGGCTGACTTCAGCTGACCACAAGCCGCCATGATGTCTTGACCGCGAGGCGTGCGGACCGGCGAGACGTAGCCGTGCTTGTTCAGATAACTTGCGAACCGATCGATCGTTTTTCGGCTCGAACATTCGTACTCTGATCCCGGCCACGGATTGAATGGAATCAAGTTGACCTTCGCCGGAATGTCACTAAGCATCTGAACGAGCCCCCGAGCGTCGGCGATCGAATCGTTGACGCCATCGAGCATCACGTACTCAAAAGTGATTCGCCGCGTATTGGAAACGCCTGGGTAGACGCGGCAAGCTTCAAGCAGTTCCGCGATTGGATACTTTCGATTGATCGGAACGAGAATATTGCGTAGTTCATCTTTCACTGCGTGCAGAGAAATCGCTAGGCCGACGCCGATCTCTTCGCCCGTTCGATAGATTGCCGGGACAACGCCGGAAGTCGAAAGGGTTATTCGTCTGCGAGAAAATCCGAGCCCGTCGTCGTCGAGCGCGATCAAGAGCGCTTTCTTGACGTTTTCAAAATTCAATAGCGGTTCGCCCATCCCCATCATCACGATATTGGAGACCTTCTTTCCGTCTCGAGGTGCAATCGTTCTCGGGTCGGCGACTTGTCCCGGGAAGTCCGCCAAACGATCGCGGGCGACGAGAACCTGAGCCAATATTTCTCCGGCTGTCAGGTTGCGCACCATCTTTTGTGTGCCAGTGTGACAAAACGTGCAAGTCAAACTGCATCCAACTTGACTGCTAACACAGAGCGTGCCTCGATCGGATTCAGGAATGTAGACCGTTTCGACTTCGACGCTTTGACCGCCAGGAACAGAAGGCTCGAATCGAATCAGCCACTTCCGAGTCCCGTCGCGCGAAATTTGTTCGGTCACAATTTCCGGTCGGCTGGCGCTGCAACGCTGCGAAAGTGTGCTGCGGAGATCTTTGCTCAGATTCAACATCTGATCAAAATCACTTTCACCACGAACGTACATCCAATTCCACAGCTGAGATCGGCGCATCGAGATTTGATTCTCGGGTACACCGACGGACCGCATGGCGTCGTCGAGTTCGGCTCGATCGAGCCCGATTAGTTGGATTTGGGGTGATGACATGCGGCAATTATGGCCTCGAATTCCAGATTGGGAACCGGAAAACGACAACGGAGGGTCGCGAATCGAGGTTTACCTGTTTTGCCGGTTTTAGTTTAATTAGCGGATTACAGCCCCACACAATGGTGGCAGATTCAAAATTTCCAACTCAATGCAGGACGCAGAGATGGGTCGTCGAAGAAGTGGCTCCCCGAGCACACGAATTTTACAGGGTATCTTCGCATTCGCGTGGGTCGTTTTTTTGATCTACATGTTGTCTGGATATTTAAAGAACCCAAAAGAATCAGAAGTTGCCGACGCAGGAGAAACTCCGGCGGCGGAAACTGGATTGCAAACTGGAACATTGGGTTCAGGCGCAGCGACACCTCCTTCCATTTCGACGCTGTCAGGAAATGGGAAACTTCAACCGAGTCGCAACGTCGGTCCCACGGCGCAAAAGATTTTACAAAGTACTATCGCGGCCTATCAGAATGCAAATTCGTATTCTGATCGAGGAGTCCTAACGCTAGAAGGAAAAATCAACGGCAGCAGTCCACTCATTGAACAATATCCTTGGCAAACATCGTGGAGTAAAGATGGAGCATTGGCGGCTGATATCTTTGATGCGAAAGTTCGTAGTGACGGAAAGTTGTTGTCGTGTTTTGTCAGCGACATCAGCACAGAGAATCTGCAAAATCAGCAACTGTTCCTCCGCGGTAGTCAGCTTCTCCAGCAACTCTATGGCGACAAGATTGCAACCTTTTATCTTAACGGTGGCGAACGAATCCCGATCAACGAAACGCTCGTCCCCAACAGCACGCTACTTGTTCCGCCTGCCTTGTCACTTTTGACCGGACAGACCGAATCGCCTTGGTTGCGAGCGGCCGTTGAGCCAAAACGGTTTGCCGATGAAACAGTTCGCGGAAAACCATGCTACGTAATCGGTTGTCCGTCGCGAGTTGGCGAGATGATTGCGTGGATCGATAAATCGAATTCCGTGATTCGAAAAATCAAACTACCAAACAGTCTGATTGCTCCTGCGTTGGCGACGGATCCGAATGTCAAGGGTCTGAGCCTGACGGCGGATTTTTCAGCTGCCAGTTTCGACGCTGCTTCGGTGGCGTTTGAAAAAGTCGCACCCAAGGCCGGAGTTTGGCCAGTTCGCGAGTTCGTTGCTACGACGGATCCATTGCCGACCAATTTGTTGGGCGAGATGGCACCTGAATTTACGTTGCTGGATCAGAAGCGAGCGAAATTGACGGACCGCCAACTGGAAGGCGCTCCGATTGCTTTGCTGTTTTTGGATGGTGGTGACGCCGACGCGCAATTGGTAACCAAGTTTGAGTCCGTTCGAAAATCGCTTGCTTCGGATTCGTTTCGGTTTGCCGTCGTCGTTAGCGGCGATGCAATCAAGACGTCAGCCATCGGTTCATGGGCATTGTCTCCCAGTCTGCAACCTGCAGCGAATCGAACCAAGATTCCTTTTCTGGCTGATGTCAACGTAGATGGAATCGAGGTCAAGAAGTTTGAACTCGAATCTCTACCGGCCGTCGTCGTGTTGGATTCCAAATTGAATGTGCAGTACGCCGACCTGTTGGCGAAGCCCAGCGGATTCAACGGGAAACTCGAAATCAATGAGCGCTGGGACCAACGATTGGCCGGCGCCGTGACGGCGACGCAAAAAGGCGTCAACGTGGCGGATGATATGCGAGCCAAATATCGCAGTTACCTTGATCAGTATTTTAAGGATCGCGATCAACGTTTGGTCGGCAGTTACTTTCCCGGTTTTCTGATGCCTCAACAGAAGAAAGTTGCTGCTGTACCGGTCAAAGTTCGGCAACAGCAATCGGCGCAGCGCTCGAAACTGAAGCTGCGACCTAAATTGGTTTGGGAATCAACTCAATTAAAAAGTCCGGGAAACATTGCGTTGCTACCGGGTTCCAATGGCGAAAGCAAAGGGTTGTTGGTCATGGACGGCTGGCAGACGGTAGCGTTGTTCAGCGTCGACGGCAAACCTGTCAGCCGCAAGCGACTTGAGTTGCCCGAAGGTGCGGCGGTAACTGCCGTTCGCCCGATGCTTGGTGGCAATGGAGATCAGCGTTTCGCCATGTTCACCGTTGGCGGAAAACAGGTTTACGTGTTTGATGAATCAATGGAGCCAGTCGGTTCGTTCCCAGGGGCTGGAGAAGATCGACATTCCGTTTTGGCTTGTGAAGTGATCCCCGGATCCCGCGGGAAGAATGATCAGTTGCTGGTTTGTTTCGGCGGTTCCCATGGCGGGCAAATCTACGACCCGTTCACAAGGAAAAATCGTTCGGCGGGACCAACCGCTGTACGTTCGTTAGCGCTTTCTGGACGTTCCGTCATCGCAGCAAACAATCGGACCGGAGCTTTGCTTTCGATGGACGATGGTCACGTGATCGATGATAGCCGAGAGTACACTCATGTTGAAAACGGTGCCGATGGGCAAACTATTTTCGCCGCTGCGGCGATGAACGCCAGCCAAGAATGGTCGCTGGTTGGTCTCGACAGCGGCTTGAAAGAGCAATGGACGTTTCCGATTTCTTCCGCGATGTTCGGAAATGGAATCGAGCCAATTTCTGGCGTTTCGTCACAACGTGGCTCGGGTGCTTGGGCGGTTGCCGATTCGTCGAATCGAATCTACATCCTGTCGGACACCGGTATATGGCTCGGCGATATGCCAGCCGACGGAAAAGTTCGCGGCTTGAAGTTGATGACGGTCGCGGGGCGTACTCGCTTGATCGTTTCGACGGACAGAGAGATTGAATGTTGGGATTTGAATTTCGCACCGGAGCGAGTTGGGGCAGTGCGCGGTAGGGTCGAGTAGTGTCGCACGATTCTCCGAATCGTTAGCGTGCGGGTTAGAACGTTGTTCGGCTTGGTGAAATCCGTGGCGTCGGATTGCGGCTTGCCACCGCCCGCTATCAGCTCGGAGAGCTGAGCGACTTTACTCTTCGCGAACCCACCAAAACATGTCCGCTGCTTGGTCACGTCCGTACTCAAGCCAAGCGTTGGTTGCCGTGGCGACGCCCGGTAGATGCCAAACGCAATGTTCGCAGCACTCTTCGACGGGAATCGTAATGGTCTGCGGAACCATCGTGCAAACTCGACGTG
The DNA here is from genome assembly GCA_938010615.1 of uncultured Pirellulaceae bacterium. GTDB lineage: Bacteria > Planctomycetota > Planctomycetia > Pirellulales > Pirellulaceae > Mariniblastus. The sequence continues at coordinate 13,441 of CALLUY010000134.1, forward strand.
GAATGCGAACTTCGACTTGGTAGGGAACCCGTACGGGAACTCGGCGAAGGGCAGGGCGTTTGATGGTTCGCGTGACGGTTTTGAAGATCGTCTTTTTCAGAACCTTGGGGACGCTCACCCAATAGATCTCTGCGCGATTGACCGGGACGTTGCGAAACTTCTTTTTGTAGACGGTGCGAGTGAAGACTTCTTTCACGTCCACGAAGTAGATTTCTGGCTTTAACTCGGCGACGGTTCGTACGTCCGTTTTGTAAATGGTGCGAGTTCGCTTTGCAGGAACCATTTCTGTAATGGTCTTCGTCTCAACGTAAGGAACCCGTTTTTCGACATCGACGTATTCGATTCGGGTGCGAATTTCTGGAGCGGTGACAACGAATGTCTCAACGCGTGGTATTGGGACCTGAATTTTGATGACTTTGTCTACGTTGACGAAGTCCTTGATCTCGACCTCTTCTTCGTAAGGAACGTCGATGCGTTTTGGCACACGAACAACGAAGCTGACTTCTTTGTCGCGGTATCGCACAACTGGAACTAGAACCTTTGGTTCGATCCTAGGTCCCTCAGCGTCATCGCCCATGGTCGTGAATGTTTCGCGGACCGTTTTCTTCGCGATTTTTGGTTCTTCATAATCGACGTTAAAGGGTGCACTGGTTTCCTTGTTTTCGTACTCTTGGATGTCGACCATCCGGGTTCGCTTTTCCTCGCGAAACTTTTGGATGGTGATCTCGCGTCGATCTGGGACTGCTCTGAATCGACGAACCTTCACGGTCTTCGTTTCGGTAGCCGGTTTTACATCGTAGACGGTTAAAGTGACTTCACGTGGTTCGGTACGATATCGAGTCACGGGCTCCATGCGAGTTTTTGTTTCGTATTTGTATTCCAATACGGGGTACTCGAAGGGCACTTCTTTTTTGACGGTTTCGTAAACCGTGTAGGGAATCCGCGACGCGACGACGTTAGGTTGCCAAACCGTCTTGCGAACTGAACGAGTCTTCGGGCAACAAGTCGAACAGCCACATCGATCGGACTCGATTTCGTAAGTCGGGATTGTGGCGACTGACGTCACCCATTTGCCCATGTCACGTTTTACCGTCTGGTATTTTGTTCGAGGAATCTGCTTTGGAACCGTTCGCATGTCTTTCTTCATGACCTGAACGGGAACTTTGACTTTGTACTGTCGCGGGATGTTTTCAATGTAAGGAATCTTAACGCTGTACTGGCGTTTGACTTCTCTGGGTACTTGCTTGCGTGATTTCCACGAGACGACGACATCTTCTTCGTAAGGCTCATACTTCGTGAAGTTCTCGTAAGCCTTGGTGACGTAGGGGACGGCGACGGTGTACGTTTGAGGAACCTGCTTGTCGACTTCAACCTGCTCAACTTTCGGTTGCTGGTAGACTTTGTTTTCCTTGTTGTATTGAATCTCTTCAACTTCGACATTGCGCGATGACTCAACGACCTGAGGTTTGAGGGTGCGGTAAGGTCGAATCTCCTCGACGTATTCAACGTAGGGTTCTTTGACGATCTCTGTTTGCGTGACGTTTTCGTAAATCCACTCGGGACGTGTGAACTTCTTTGTTATCGTGCGTGTGATCGGTTCCCGTTTTGTGATTGTGAAATCCTTTTCCACGTAGTCGATGACGACTCGTTTCTTTTCGCGTTCGACGTCCACAGTGTATTTTTTCTGACGCGGCTCCTTGTCGATGATCGTCTTGTACTTCGTTTCGGTGACGATTTTTTCTTCGGGAACCATCTCCGTATATTCTTGCTCCTCCGGATAGCGATACGTTTCCTCTCGCTCGACCGGAACCATCCGCTGACGTGGTCTGCGAACCATCACGGAATAGGGCTCCTCGACCGGAACCTGATACTCTTCCTCACGGAAGTCTTGAAACGTACGAATTCGTGGCTCAGGAACCATGACGGTTTCTTGGATGACACGTGGCACTTGGTGATCGACTTCTTGCTCGACGGTGTAAGCTTCTTCTTTGATTTCAGTGCGGTAGCGAGTTTCGAAGATGGAACTCCATACCGTGTGATACTGCGGCACCATGATCGTCTTGGTGATGCATTTCGGTTGACAGCAAATGACGCAGGTCTTGAGTCCACAGTGTTGGCAAGCGGTTGCTGCTGGAATATTCAATGACGCGACAGGAACGGGAGCAACGTTTGCGATTGGTGCCGGCGTGACGGCAAGCGGAGCAGGAATCACAGGCAATGGTGATGCCATCTGCGGGACGGGAGTGCCGATCACAGGCGAAGATTCAATGAGCTCCAACGCTCCGGGGTCCGACGTCTCGCGACCGGGAAGGATTCCTTCCGTTTGGTTTGGTGGCAAGTCGTAACTTTGACGCCGCACGACTTGGGGTTGGCTTTGGACTGCATCAGACTGCAGGACAGAGGCTGGCTCAACAGATTGGCTATCTGGAAGTTGTCCGAACGGAGTTTGATTTCCGTAGATGATCGGTTGCTGTGGTCCGGCACGACCGGGAAGTTCTTCTCCGACGCCAGCGGGACGTTGAACTTTTTCCTGACCATGCATGCGTGCCAGTTGCGACGATGCAAACACCGACAATGCGCACACCGCCAGCGTGATGACCAAGATTCGATTGGAGATCGATTTCATCGAAAGAACAATTCGCCGGATTTTTCACGCAGAAATACAGCTGTACAAACTAATTGCCGAATTGCCTGTCGGCAACAGTTTTGCCTAGAATTTGGGGCTCAAACGGCCCCTTTTCGTGTTATCCGGGTCGTTCGTTATACTCGGGCATTCAAATCCGTCTGGAACATGGACTCTCAGTGACAAATTCCCCTCAGGGCTCTGGCTTCAATACAACCTGTTGGCACGTCGTGACATCGTCACGAGACGAGGATTCCGCCATCCGACATGAGTCACTGAGCGAGCTTTATCGATCCTATTGGTATCCTCTGTTCGCCTACCTTCGTCGCAAAGGTCATTCGATGGAGACGGCATCGGATTATGTTCAGGGGTTCTTTCTGGAGCTGATCGACAAAGATTTCTTGGCCACCGTAAGCCCTGAAAAGGGGCGTTTTCGTTGGTTTATGATGAGTGCGATTGGGCGATTTGTCAGCAACCAGACCGCAAAGCAGAATGCCCAGAAACGCGGCGGGGATCGAGCCACGTTCTCGTTGGATGTTCAATCAGCCGAACAGCGCTATCAGCGTGAGCCGGTTGAGGATTGGACGCCGGAGAAGCTTTTCGATCGCCGGTGGGCGTTGGAGGTGTTGGCCAAAGCGTTAGACACGTTAAGGCAAGATCATGAAAGTCGCGGCAAATTGGAATTGTATGCTGAGCTCCGAGGAACGTTGGCCGGGGAGGCGCTGACCGGCGAAGCCTGTGAGGAAATTGGGGCGAAACTGGAAATGTCGCCCGTTGCCGTGAAAGTCGCGGCTCATCGATTGAAGGAAAAGTACCGCAAGGCGTTGGTCGATGTCGTGTCCCACACACTAGCGGATCAGGACAACGTTGATGACGAGCTGGACAATCTTTTTGCGGCTTTGTCGGGGTGAGCCATTGTCGCTCAGCTCTCCGAGCTGGTTGCGGACCGAGGGGATAGTCTTCCGTTATTGGTATGTGTCAGCCGATCTTGATCGATTCAATCCGCCCGGAGGACCGAGCGACAATCCGCCCGGAGGAACGAGCGACAAAAAAACTTTCAAGAAATCTACTCAGGATTGTAACTGGGAGAGTATTTTTCGTATTAACCCGGTAGAAACAACATTCTGCCGAACCCGGAATCGAAAATGCCTCGAACTTGTCCCAAATGTAACACTGCCGTCACCGACGAACTTCCTGGCGGTTTGTGCCCGTCCTGTTTGTTGGAAATCGCTCGCAAACCGCGAAATCAGACGGCTGCGACGGCCAACGCGACTCGAACGCCAGGGCTCGCAGCCGCTCCAACGGTCGATGAATTGGCCGAACAGTTTCCGGAGCTGGATATTATCGAGCTGGTTGGACAGGGTGGGATGGGAGCCGTCTATAAGGCGCGGCAACGCAATCTCGATCGCTTGGTCGCGCTAAAAGTTTTCCTCTACCGAGCCAACGATCCTGAGTTCGCGGAACGATTCAAACGTGAAGCTCGAGCCCTCGGCAAGCTGAGCCATCCGAATATCGTCGCGGTTCACAATTTCGGAATCCGACATGGAATGCACTTTCTGGTCATGGAATTCGTCGACGGATTGAACCTGCGACAAGTCACCGAAGAAGAGACTCTTGATCCAGCCCATGCGATGCAATTGGTGCCGGAACTGTGCGACGCTTTGCAGTACGCTCACTCCGAAGGTGTGATTCATCGCGACATCAAGCCGGAGAATATTTTGCTCGATACTCGCGGCCGAATCAAAATCGCGGACTTCGGATTGGCGAAGATTGCTGGAACGGGTCCTGACGCAGGGCTGACGCACACGCAACAAGTCATGGGGACGTGGAACTACATGGCTCCGGAGCAAAAAGAACGGCCCTTGGAAGTCGACCATCGCGCGGACATCTATTCGTTGGGCGTTGTGATCTATGAAATGCTCACCGGCGAATTACCTTTGGGGCGATTTCAAGTTCCCTCTGCGAAGGCGGCGATCGATACGAGGCTAGACGAAGTCGTGATGCGTGCTCTGGAGAAAGAGCCAAGTTGTCGCTATCAGCACGCCAGTGAAATCAAATCTGGATTTGCGAACTACGCCAACGTTGCTCCGCCGGCGGCAATGGGCATAGCAGCTACTGCGATGCCAGTGGCTCCTGTGAAAGCCAATGCGATCGATCCAAATGTCGGGCAAGGTATGCGACTTCACGCATGCTTCATGGCGGGACGCGAAAAACGTGGTCAATGGCAAGTTGGTGATCCGAATATCATGCTGACGATGATGGGCGGTTCGTGCCTCGATTTGACCGAAGTGAAAGCTCGCAACGTAAGCATTGTTTCATTTGTTTTGATGGGAGGCGTCGAAATTGTCGTGCCACACGGTGCGATCGTCGACGTCGATGGTTTGGTCATCATGGGAGCCACCGTTGACAAAGTGAACTACACCGACGAACCCGTTGCCAATCCGATGCGCGTTCGCGTACGATCGTTTGGCATGTGGGGTGGATGTGAAGTCCGCACGACGAAAAAGAAGAAGCCCGTTACGAATCAACCTTCGCCGCCACGAAAGCAGGGCGCAAAGAAGTTTCGGGCGTTGGCTCACGGAGCAGTGTTCTGTGCTCAGGCGATCGCAACGCTGGTTACGATTGCGATTCCGTTGATCTTCCTGATGAGCGCTTTCGGTTTCGGCGGTGACCAAGAGGAAATGACGATGATCGGAGTGATCACAGCGATCGCTGCAGGAATGTTTTGGGCGCTGACCGGGCACGTGCGAGCGATGGTTCGTCTTCCAGCACCGGATGCTTCCGATTCTGACATTGCAGAAATGGAGTCAAGGACGAAAACCGGATCGGTGATTCGCATGCTTGCTACGTTGGTGCTTTTCGCTTGCCCGATTTTGTTTGTTATCTTCGCCTTCGAGGGCAACGATGACGAGTTAAAATTTGCGGCGATTGTGTGTGCGATTGTCGGTGCCGGATTGTTTGGGCTTGCTGGCAAGGCAGATGAGTTTTTGAAAGAGAACTTTGGCCGGCAATAGGCACGACTGCATGACTCTGCCCCGACTTTTCTCTGCTCCCCTCTCCCCGTGAATTCGGACCTAAAAGCAATGCCATCAATATCAAACGATGGCCGAATTCACGGGGTGAGGGGTTTGGTCTTCGTAGCTTTACGGCATCTCAACGGAGAGCTTTTATCGCCACAACGTTTCCGAGAAACGAGTTTGAAGCAGAACGAATTTCCCTCACCCCCAACCCCTCTCCCAAAAATTCGACCGACGTTTGATCAGCAAAAAATGCTTTTGGCTTCGAATTTTCGTGAGAGGGGAGCGAGTTAATTGTTTGGAGCTGATGGTTTCTTTAGACACCAATACCCAGAAAGAGTAACGTTGAAAAGGCAGCGAGATCGCTCTATCGATCGTAGCGGCTGTCGACGCAGTCGCGATTGAGCGTGATCGCCAGAGTGTGCAAGCGGACGTAAGCTTCCGACATGTACAAGTAACCCTTGTGTGGGCCAATCTTGCCCCACGAATTCTTGATCAAGTAGTACTTGTTGCCCATCTGATCCGTCGCCCGGCCGACCAGATGCATCAAGTGATCGTCGGTGGTTGAGTAAGAAAGAAATCGCTCCTGTCGGAGTTCTTGCGTGACTTCCATTTGCTCAACAGGACCGCGAAGGCCTTTGGCTTTTGGGTCAGCCGGAAGAACAGCAACTCCTTTGTTTGCAGAGAATCCGCGTTCGCTTACGTCTCCATCCCACATGACGCTGAATCCGCTATCGATTGCCGAATCGATGATTTGTACTAGGTCATCAACGGGAACGTTGACGAACGAACCGTTGGAAAAGTTATCAGGGATCTCCAATACGAACGGCTCGTAGAATGGATGATGCGAGTAGGAAGAAAACGAAATGAAGTCGTCCGCATCGAACTCGATCGAATCAGCGAACTCTTCCGGCGTCCACGACGCGTTGCGATATTGAAACAATTCAGGAGCTTTACCGAGGTAAACATCCAACACGCGATTGATCGCTTCGTTCCAACGTGGGCTTAACTTCTTCTGCTTCACAACCGCTTCAAGCATCGACTTGAGCATCGCTTCCATTTCGGTGTGATCATGAGCCGTCTCACCGATCGTTTTTCCGGAGAACACTTCCTCGGGAACGATGCCGTACTTTTCAACTGAGTTAAGATAGTCATGAGCCAACGCGCCCTGACCGAATCCGGCTTTGCCTTTTCGCAGCACAAAGTTCAGTGCCTTGTCGCGATAAATATTCTTTACGGCGAACATCTCCGAAAGATCGTGTGTGCCTTCACTGCGACGCATCAATTCCGACTCAAGGAAAGAAGTTCCAGCATAGCACCAGCACGTTCCTGTGCGATCCTGACTGCGAACTTCCGAGCAGGAGATTTCGGTGTCGATCGTGAATTCGTATCCGCCGCTTTTGACTTTCTTTGCGTCATCAGTAGATTCGCTTTTTGCCTTTGCGTCTTCGCGATCTTTCGTGTCCGCGTTCTCAAAGTTCTCGTTGTTTGCGTCGGTGACTTGAGCAAACGATATCGTGTGAGAAGAGACACACAGAGCTGCAGCTGTTGGCAGGATGCAGAAAGGCAGAACGTAAAAAATGCGGCACAGAGATTTCATAGTAAATTCCATTGACGATTGAGACCTAAACAGTATAGCTCAGGTTTAGGTCTCAATCAGGCCGGTTTTCACGGGCCACTCAAATGGAGGATACGGGATCCGTGCTTCTTGGATTGGCTGCTACCAGCCGAATCGCATGCCGAAAGTGACCGCATGCATGAATAGCGTGTTGGCGGTTTCGACTTCGCCACTTTCTGGTGTAAAGAATGACGGTGGGGCAAGTGCAACGCCATCGATCCACGTTCCTTCGTAGCCACCAAAAAGGGAAACGTTTGGATGTAGGTCGAGATAGATCTTTCCGCCGACTTCGGCCAAGAAAGTACCCGTTGATTTTGTGTTTTCAGTCCGCAGCAATTCTGTCGGCGGAAGCCCCACAATGCCCGCTTGATTCGAAGTACGAACTTTCGTCGGATTGTAAAATCCACCCGTGCGAATCAAGGCAGCAGCACGGAAGTACTGTGACAGTGATTTTTCAAATCGAAGCCCAGCTTGCAAACCGATCATGTGGTTGATCGCTTCGATCGATTGACGACGCTCTAAGTCGAACGGCTGATCAGTTCCGATGAGATCCGCGTTGTCGCCAGCGACGAAACTGATCTGGTCGTTGAAGGAAAGATACCGTGGACCGCCAAACAAAGTCATGCCTTGTCGTAGTGATCGTTTCGTATTCAACTCGAAGCTGAAGATGCGAGCGTCGTAGTTGTAGTCGACGAAGTCCGCGATCTCACCGGGAAACAAAGGCGACTCGATGTTGCCTTGGTCGATGGTGCTGCGTGCATCCCAAGTTCCAACGAACGTACGGAACTCCATCTTCCGAGTGTACTTTGTCGTAAAGTTGTACGACAATTCGACGCCAGCAGCAGATGAGGCAGATGTTGCCTGATTCGCAGTGAACAACGTTTCAGCTGTCGTAGCGTCTTGCAGAATCGCCAAGTCCAGGTCGGTACCTGGTCGGTTGTATGCTCGACCGCCGATCTCGATATAGTTCTTCTCGCCAATCTGGGTATACTCGGGCCATTGAGCATTGGCGTTGGTGACAACGCTCAACACCATCGTGATGGCTACCAAAGTTGTGATTTGAAAAAGCTTCCGCACCGGAGTACCTCCAGACCTTTCGCAGGCGAATAATATGTCTGCCTGTAGCATCGACCCGTACCAGTGGAGTAATAACTACAACGCGTAATGGCGGCAGGCTTTCGCAATTTCCCGCAGGTTCCGTAGGGTCGCCGAACTGCGTTGACTGCCTAGACTTCCATTGGAAAACAGCCTCCTTTTGACCAGAAATGAATCTATGAGTGACAAACTGGACGTGATCGTCGTCGCGCCTCATCCGGATGATGCCGAGTTGGGAATGGGCGGAGCAATTTTGAAGATGCTTGACCGCGGTTTGAAGGTCGGAATCCTTGATTTGACGTCCGGAGAACCAACTCCTTTCGGATCGCCCGAAATTCGACAGGCGGAAACCGATGCTGCCAGCAAAGTTCTTGGTGTTTCATGGCGGCGAAATCTGGGTTTGCCGAACCGAAGTCTCGAAGCGACCCTCGACGCGAGAAAGCAGCTTGCAATCGTGTTCCGAGAGACGCATCCGGACTGGATTTTCGCGCCTTATTGGGTGGATGCTCATCCAGATCACGTTGCGGCCACCGCATTGGTCGAGCAGGCACGTTTTTGGTCGAAGCTTTCAAAGACGGATATGCCCGGCGAACGATTTCATCCCAAACGCATATTTAATTACTACTGCGTTCACTTAAAGATGCATGCACAGCCCGCATTTGTGCTCGATATTAGCGACCAGTGGGAAGCCAAGCGGCGGTCGATCGAGTGCTATCAGAGTCAGTTCGTTGAGGGCCGCGAGGACATGGATCCTTCCTTCATCGATCAGCTCGAACACGAAGCCGCGTATTGGGGAAAGTCGATCGGCGTTCGCTATGGCGAGCCATTTACGAGCCGCGAGCCGATTGGTTTGTCGGATTTTGGGACGCTGATTTGAGTCCATGGCCACGCTGGCGCAACTCCGTCATTCGGAGGGCAATCACAACCCGACGCGTGAGCTTTGAAGTTGCACTGTATCGACCCATCCCGAAGGGATTCAAGCTAGTAGCCGGTGATAAGCGCAGCGCCATCACCGGATTCGTTCGATAGCAAACATGATCCCGAAGGGATCACAGCGGGCGTTTGCTGCGATCACTTCAGGATAGAATCGCGCATCCTTGGGATTCCGGAGGTGGTCGCTACGCTCGACCTCCGGCTGATGGCTGAAATTCCTTCGGAATAAAAATGTGTGCAACTTCAAAGCGAGTAAGCGAGGTTCAGCTGGTACCTCGCCTACGCGCTTTGAGGTTGCAGTGTTTAGTGCTGAAAGCACGGCATGGATTAGCCATGGACGCAAGTCCATAGAAACGTTGATGCACTAATCGGCAGTCCTGAAAGGACGGCAGGAAAATTGCGGTAGTGCAAAGCTTGGCGCCTGCCGTGCCTTCGGCACTCTGCGGAGACTCACTAACCGTAACCACGGACTTGCGTCCATGGCTAATACATGTCGTCACTTCGTGACTGAAAGTGTGCAACGCCACAACTTAGCATTTGCACGCTAGCTTGGTTCGTTCAGCACAACGCCTTTGATGACGCCGTCAACAACCAGAGTATCTTCGACGAAGCACTGAAACTCGGCGGTGAACATGACGTTGTGTCGCACGCGACCACGCTTTAGCATCAGCACCAAACGATCTCCGGGAACAACTGGCCCACGAAACTTGATGCTGTCGAGTCCGCCCAAGCCAACGGTTCCCTTTTCTGCCAGTTTGGCTTTCTTGGCGTAGTACGCGCTCAGTTGAGCCGCTGCTTCGCACATCAACACGCCAGGCATCAGCGGTCGGCCCGGGAAATGGCCGCGGACCCAGAAATCCTCTTCGGTGATGTCTGCGAAACCGACAGCATACTCATCTGTAAGCAAGCAGATGCCATCGAGCAGCATCATTTCATGACGGTGCGGATTGGTTTCCATGATTGCATCGCGGTCGATGATCACTTTGTCCAAGTCATATTCTGATTGGTCAACGAGAGAAGCTTTTTTCAAGGTTGGCTGCCTGTTGGGTATTGGTTTCGAACCTGAACTCTAACGCGATGCCCGCATTTTTTCAATCGCCACAAACCGGGCAAGGCAGTGACTTTGAGAAAGGAAGGGGGAACCGCGGCAAGAGATCCGGATTTTACCGATTTGCCAGAGATAATTGCACAACGGATAGATCAGCGAGCTGGACAATTGAGCTTATCGCAAGCCCTGAATTCATTTATTATCCGCCGCCGACATTCAACGAAGAGAGCCAATGAGAAATAAACCTGCAAATTTAGACTTCATTTCAATCGTCGTGACTCCACTTTTGCTATCCGCTTTGCTGTTGACGGGGTGTGCTCGCGGCAAATCACGAAACGTGGCCAGCGACTTTCTCGCTCCTCCATCGGAGCAAATGGCAGCTCGGCAAGAAACGGTCGACGGCCAGCCGGAATCTGTCATTCAGCAAACGGGTTTCGAGCAAAACGTTGCCGATCCAGTTTGGCACGACACGCTTGCCACCGCAGTTTCCGAAGCACAAATGAACGACAAACTAATCCTCGCCGATTTTACGGGAAGCGATTGGTGTCACTGGTGCGTGAAGTTAAAGCAAGACATTTTCTCGACTCCTGAGTTCAAAGCGTGGGCAAATGACAACGTCGTTTTGCTAGAGCTCGATTATCCTCGCAAAGGTTCGCAGTCTGCGGCGATTAAGCGACAGAATGAAATGCTCAAAAACCGCTACAAGATTTCCTCTTATCCAACGGTTTTGATTTTGGATGCGGCTGGAAACGTTCAAGCGAAGATGGGATACGAACAGGGGAAGTCTGCGAAACAATGGGTGCAAATCGCAGAGTCGCGTTTGCAGGACGGCGCGACGAGGATGGGAACCATGGCCAACGGTAGCGGAAGTACAACAAAGTAGCACGTCTCTCCGAGACGTTAAAAATCGCCTCGGAGAGGCGAGCCGCATATAAGTCAAGTCGCCTCGGAGAGGCGAGCTACTTAAAATCGCCTCGGAGAGGCGAGCTACGTTGCTACATTTGCTCCGGCTTCTCATTCCTCTTGTAGAAGCGACTCAAATCAATTCCCTGATTCCGCTGCTCATCTTCAAGCAATTTGACGCGAACTTCCAATCGCTCCACCATCCCCTTAAGTTTCGGAATCAGTTCGTCCATTGGATTGTGCTGCTTCCGCTTCGGCACCGGAGGATAGCCAAGTTGTCGCTGGAGTGCGAGGAACAGATAGTGAGTTTCCTTCGTCCGATTTGCCAGCGCGATGCGACCTTCTTTCTCGCCGAATAAAACAGGATCGGGCAGTTCATCATCAGCGTGTTTGCGATTCACATAATGTTCGCTGTGGATGTAAACCAGATCCGCCAGATCGACCATGCCGAGTTTGTGGCGAATGTCGAGAATCCATTTCTGCCAACACGCATCGTAAATTGGATCAACCGCGATCGCCTGCAAACCATAGTCGTAGTCCAGCGTGTGCCGGCAAAGCGTTTCGAATTGATGAAAGAACATCGTCACTCGGTCCGCCGACTCGCTGCGAAGCTTCGCATCGTGATACAGCAGATGCAGTGCCGTTCTCATTTCAAGCTGAGCATGATCGTCTTCGGCGGTTGCGATCAGAAACGATTGAAACGGCGTGAAGTAGTGAGCGATCCGCTTCATCGCAGTCGCCATCGTGCCAAGTTGTTTGACCTCTGCCAGCAGAAAGTCAATCGCCATCGGGAGTTTCGTCGTGGCGAGCACTTCTTCCCGCAGATATCCTAGTAAATCTTGCACGGGCTCGTCAGCCGACATCCGCTCCATAAGTGCTTTGAACAGGTAGGCTTGTTCGACATATTCTTCATGCGGAAGAATTTTGCTTAATGACATGGGCAGCGAACGGTGAGGTGAAGTTTCGAAATCAAATCATATCACAAGGCAATTGGTTGAGCATTGGCCCAAAATCCCATGATGGGGAATCATCACTGGAAATGCTAACCTTCTGTGCAACCGTAGGCCGATCAGCGATAATATCTTGCTCAACCCCACTCAGGAATAGAAACGTATGAGCGATAAAAAGAACGACTGCTGGATAGGCTTTGACCTCGGCGGAACAAAAATGCTGGCTGTCGTCTACGACGGCGACTTTAAACAGCTCGGGAAAGCTCGTAAGAAAACCAAAGGTCATGACGGAAAAGAGGCCGGACTCAAGCGAATCAACTCCGTCATCAAGGAAGCGATCGAGGATTCCGGAATCGATGCCAAAAATGTCAAAGGGCTTGGCATCGGCTGTCCAGGCCCTTTGGATATCGAAAAGAAGACCATTCGCATCGCGCCCAATCTCGGTTGGGAGAACGCTGCGGTCGGCAAGTCGATTGAAGACGAGTTCGGTTTTCCGGTCGCCGTCGCCAACGATGTCGATGCCGGAGTCTTCGGCGAGTACATGTTCGGGGCAGGGAAGGGTAAGCGATGTGTTGCTGGTATCTTCCCCGGCACCGGGATTGGTGGCGGCTGCGTTTACGAAGGCAAGCTCATTCGCGGCGCCAACAGCACGTGCATGGAGATTGGCCACATTCCGATCATGCAAGGTGGTCCACGCGACGGAGCCGGCAATGCTGGTTCACTTGAAGCGCTCGCATCGAGACTTTCGATCGCCGGCGCCGCAGCACTAGCGGCCTACCGCGGAGAAGCACCTCATCTGCGATCCGACGCGGGCACGGACGTTTCTGACATTCGCAGCGGAGCGCTCAAGAACAGTGTTGAAAAAGGTGACGAAGCGGTCATCCAAATCGTCAATGACGCTTGCGATTACCTTGCGTTGTCAGTCGTCACGATGGTCCACTTGATGGCTCCCGACGTGATCGTTTTTGGCGGCGGCTTGATCGAGGCGATGGGCAATGTCATGTTGCCACGAATCGAGAAAGCAGCGAAGAAGCGAATCCTCGGATCGCTCAAGGACGTTTATGAAATCAAGGAAGCGAAATTGGGTGACGACGCAGGCGTGATGGGCGCTGCGGCTCTCGCGAAACAGGCAGTGGAAGCATCGAACAAATGAATCGGGATCTTCAATACGCAAACGTCGAACGCGTTGCCGAACCAAAGATGGTTGCGGTGATCGACATTGGTGCGTCTTCGCTGCGGATGCAGATCGCAGAAATTCGCGGCGACGGGTCGATTCGCAATCTCGAGTCGTTTTCGCAGGCGTTGAGCATTGGCAAGGATTCGTTTAGTGCCGGAGTGATCGCCAAGGAGACGATTGAGAACTGCGTTCACGTTCTGTCCATTTATCGCGCGAAGCTGGACGAGTACGAAATTACCGATTCGGAGAACATTCGCGTTATCGCAACCAGCGGCGTGAACGAAGCCTCAAATCGAATGGCGTTTCTTGATCGCATCTATGTTGCCACCGGTTTCGAAGTTGGATCTTTCGACGAAGCAGAACTTCATCGCATCACCTACCGCGGACTTCAGCCGTACTTTGATTCTGAACCCAAGCATTTCAAAGGTGAAGTGTTGGCGATGGAAGTCGGCGGCGGAACCACAGAGACGCTCTGGCTTTCAGATGGCAACGTTGAATTTGCCCGCGCGTTTCGCCTTGGTGCTTTGAGAATGAGGCAGCGATTAGAACTCTACGATGCGCCGCTGGATCAAGCCCGTGAAATGATGGAGCGGCAAATTCGTGACACGATCGAATTGTTACGAGACTCAGTGCCCGACAAGCCGGACCAGTTGATTGCCATGGGCGGCGATGTCCGCTTCGCTGCTCAGGAAATCAAGCAGATTCCACTCGGGAATGAATTGGTCGACATTAAGCTTAAAGCACTCGAAAAGTTTCTTGCAGAAGTGCTCAGCAGCAGTCCTGAAAATCTGGTGACTCGATATCACATGAGCCTCCCCGACGCGGAGCTTCTTGGTCCTGGTTTGTTGACCGTGGCAACGTTTGCTCGCGCCTACCAACTGGAGAAAATCGCCGTCGCCAACGTTAACCTACGCGACGGAGTGATCTCCGAGATGGCCAAGGGAAGGACGTGGAGCCAGTCGATCGGCAAACAGATTCTTCGTGCCGCGACGCAGCTTGGGAACAAGTATCACTTCAATGAAGTTCACGCGACACATGTTGCCAAATTGGCGTGCGAGTTATTCGATCAATTGCAACCGCTCCATGAGATGTCGGGGCGTTTTCGAGGACTGCTACAGGTCGCTGCGATCTTGCACAAAATTGGATCGTTCATCAGCGCCAAAGCCAGTCACAAACACTCGATGTACATCATCAACCATTCAGAATTTTTTGGCATCGGAAGCGAAGACAAAGATCTTGTCGCATTGGTGGCTCGATACCATCGGCGAGCCGTGCCTAGCTCGCGGCATCTTGGCTATTCATCACTCAGCCGCGAGTTGCGAGTCGCGGTTTCCAAGATGGCTTCGATTTTACGTTTGGCAATCGCGTTGGACGTTTCGCACAGCCAGAAAATTAATGAACTCGAATGCAAGATATTGGTCCACGAAATTCAGATCGTCACTCAAAACATGACGGACCTGACGCTGGAGCGAATGGAACTTCGCCGTGCGAGTGAGCTGTTTGAAAGTATTTTTGGGAAGCCCGTTATCCTGACCAGCACACCGGTTGAATGAAAAAGAAAAACTATCACTACCTGCCGCGAGAAACCAGCTGGCTTGAATTCAATCAGCGTGTGCTCAATCGCGCGTTTCTTGAATCAGTCCCTCTGCTGGAACGCGTCAAATTCCTTGCGATCACGGCTTCGAATCTTGATGAATTCATCATGGTTCGCTTTGGTGGATTGACGAAAGTTCAGCGTTCCACGGCCGAGATCACGGATATTTCCGGGCTCGATGCTGGACAGCAAATCGAATTGATTCGCGAACGCGTTCGTGCGATGCAAGAACAACAAATCGATTGCTTCAACGAGTTGCTGCCACTGTTGGCAGAACGTGGCATTCGTCGGCTGACGGAAAACGATCTTTCGGACATTCAGCGGGACTTTTTGCTCAGTCACTTCGAGAACGAAATTGTGACCAGTGTTGCCCCGATTGGAATCGAAGATCGCAGCTCGCCAGCGTTTTTGAATGGTTTGAGGCTGCATGTTTGTGTTCGAATCAAGAATGACGATTCAAAACGGCTGGTTCCTCAGCAGACTCCAAAAGACGATGAAGATGATTCGGATAAAGATCATCGCTTCGTCATCGTTCCACTGCCTCGCAATCTTCCTCGTGTTTGGGCCGTTCCGACGAGCGAACAGTACAGCTTTATGCTGCTGGAGGACATTGTCGGCGTCTTTTTAAATGAACTGTTCCCGGGCCAAGAAGTTCTCGATTGGACTCCTTTTCGAATCACTCGCAATGGCGACGTTGAGCTGGACGACGAGGGTGACGATGCCAGAGCGGATCTTTTGCAAGGCATGAAGGCAGTCATCGAAGCGCGCAAGACGAGTGATTGTGTTCGACTGGAAATTTCTGACCAAGCCAGCGATCTCACGTGCCAGTTTTTGCAGGGACTGTTGAACGTAGATGAGGAGGATATCTATCGTCTCGCTGGTCCGCTTGGTCTGGTCGATTTGTTTGCAATTTCGGGACTGCAAGGTTTTCAGCATTTGAAAGATGAGCCGTGGCCGCCGCATGACGTTCCCGATTTTGCTCGCGGAGCCGATATTTTTGCTGCCATCACGCAGCGCGACCGATTGTTGCATCATCCCTATCAAAGCTACGAACCCGTCGTCAATTTTATTCGTGCAGCTGCCGAAGATGATCGCGTGATGGCGATCAAACAGACGCTGTATCGCACGGCGCGGGACAGCGGAATCGCCGAAGCGTTAGAACTCGCTGCGGCCAATGGGAAAAATGTGACGTGCATCGTTGAGCTAAAAGCGCGTTTCGACGAAGCTAGAAATATTGAATGGGCGAAGCGGCTCGAAGCGGCAGGCGTCGACGTGATCTACGGTGTCAAAGGACTCAAGACCCACGCGAAAATGTGCCTTGTCGTTCGCAAAGAAGCTGCCGGCATCAAACGTTACATGCACTTCGGAACTGGAAATTACAACGAGTCAACGGCTCGGCTGTACGGCGACGTCAGCTTGTTCACTTGTGACGAGCAACTCGGAAGTGACGCGGTCCACTTGTTCAATGCAATCACGGGGCTTTCGGTGCCTCAGTCGATGGGCAAGATCGCGGCTGCTCCGATTGATCTGCGCGAAACGCTTATGGAGTACATTCAACTCGAAACCGAAAACGCGAAACAGGACAACAAAGGCGAGATTCGTATCAAACTGAATTCGCTGGTCGATCGCGAGATGATTGATGCACTCTACGAAGCGTCGCAAGCGGGCGTCAAAGTGCTGCTCAACGTTCGTGGCATTTGTTGTTTGATGCCCGGGCGGAAAGGGCAGAGCGAAAATGTTCGTGTTGTCAGTGTCGTCGATCGTTTCCTAGAACACTCGCGAATTTTCTACTTCTATCATGGCGGCGATGAGAAGATGTTCATCTCAAGCGCTGACTTAATGGGTCGAAATCTCGATCGCCGCGTCGAACTGCTGGTTCCAATTGAGGATCGCGACTGCAAGAACCGGTTGTTGAAGATTTTGAGTTGTTACTTTAACGACAGTGAGTCCGCGACAGAGCTCAAATCGGACGGCAGTTACACCGAAGTGGAAGTCAAAAAGAAGAAACGGATTCGGTCGCAACAGTGGCTCTACGAGGAAGCCGGCCAAATATTAAAAGCGTCGACTGATCCCAAGACGACCGTCTTTCAACCGCACCGGCCAGGCTAACCAATGTCTGACTCGAGAATTGATGTTGAGCCAACGGGAGACGGGATCACAATTCATCTGCCGTTTCGCGAACTTGGTGGCGCTACCAAGGCTGGCTGGATTGCGATCGGACTGGGATTCTGCATCGCTCTTTAAATTGTCGGCTGGATTGCGACTCCGGTGACTTTCAGTCACGAAGTGACGACATGTATAAGCCATGGACGCAAGTCCATGGAAACGTTGATGCATTAATCGGCAGTCCTGAAAGGACGGCAGGAAATTGCGGAAGTGCAAAGCTTGCTTCCTGCCGTACCTTCGGCACTCTGCGGCGGTTCACTGACCCTAACCACGGACTTGCGTCCATGGCTAATGCATGCCGTCACTTTGTGACTGAAAGTGTGCAACCTCAAAAGGTGCAAGACAGTGCTTAGATTAAAAACTTGCCCAGCGATTCCATGGTCGCATCCGCATCAAGGTTTGCTTTTCCAAATCCACTTTCCGCACCCGCAGCAACAGCTGCCTTTTGAGCGTCGTCGAAGTTCGAAATCAGCATCACCGGAATTGAAGCTGTCGCTTCGTT
>CALLUY010000135.1 GCA_938010615.1 uncultured Pirellulaceae bacterium
TTCAACAGTCGGATTCAGTCGATCAAATCAGCGGCAAGAGGATTCAGATGTTTTGAAAACTACCGAGCAAGGATTCTGTTCTACTGCGGAAAGCTCGATTTGATGCCAAATAGACGCCACTAAAAACCCGGAAGAACCAAATAATTTGCGTTGGAAGGAGAAGCGAATGCCTCTTGAAAGTGAAGTTTTAAACAC
This sequence comes from uncultured Pirellulaceae bacterium, assembly GCA_938010615.1. Classification (GTDB taxonomy): domain Bacteria; phylum Planctomycetota; class Planctomycetia; order Pirellulales; family Pirellulaceae; genus Mariniblastus. The sequence continues at coordinate 196 of CALLUY010000135.1, forward strand.
GACTAAACGTGAACAGCGAAATGAAACACCAAGTAAAGATTTATTAGTATTTCTCCTAAAGTTGACCGTAAGAACCAAACGCTGCGGCAACTCGAAGTCGTGAAGAGCGCGTTGCAGGATTATCAATCGCTCCATGAATTAACACATACGAAGCAAAAAAGGATTAATCATGAATTACCTCTCAGGACAGATTGAAGGCGACATTCTTATCGTTGAGTTTCGTGTGGCGGCGGCCATTGATCGTCTTACGGTCGACTCCGTGTCACATGAATGGATGGGTCGCCTGAGAACATCCGGACTCAAGAAGTTGATCATTGACTTCTCGTCGCTTGAGTTTTTGAGCTCCGGCTTGTTGGGCAAGCTTGTGGAGTTGCGTTCGGCTTGCCTACGAACTGGCGTTTCACTGAAATTGTGCTGCCTTTCGCAAGAGCTTAAAAATGTCCTTTCTCTGACGCGATTGAACGGTCAATTCAAAACGTACCACTCTCGGCGAAGTGCGATCGAGCGTTTTAGTGCAGACAATTTTCTCGTACGGCAGGCATTTTTTGCTCGCTATGCCGCTGAGCCTGAAATGGAGTCGATCGGTATTACCAGTGCGCCCACGCGCAGGCTTGAACTATTTCCATCGTCAGGAAATATGGGGTTGCTCGAATTCTAAACGAATCGCGGCCGGCAATCGGAAGCTGGGTAAATTGAGCCAAAGGACCGAACCTCGGCTTTTGAAAATCAGGGCTCACGGATATACTGTTCGGCTTTCCCGAATCGCTCGAACGAGCGCATTTCGTTTGCGCCCAACCGTACATCCGTCCCATGAAATACACACTAACCCTCAGTCTCGCTTTGCTGGCGGTGTGGTTTCTGTGGTCAGGACACACCGAGCCACATTTGCTCGTCATTGGCGGGCTTTCTGTTTGGCTATGCATGTGGATTTCGTGGCGAATGGGAATCGTTGACGAAGAAGGAGCCCCTGCGGAACTTGGGCTTCGCCCGCTGATCTACATTCCTTGGCTGACCAAAGAAATCGTGGTCTCCAATATAGAAGTCACCAAAACGATTCTTTCGCCCAACATGAACTTGAAGCGAAACATGATCGAAATCGGAGCTCATCAGGAATCAGAACTCGGCCGAGTGATCTTGGCCAATTCAATCACCCTGACTCCCGGAACCGTTTCGGTAAAGATGGACGGCGATCGCATCCTTGTGCACGCGCTTTCATTCGAAGGAGCCGAAGACGATCTCTCTGGTGAAATGGGGCGTCGAATCTGTCGCCTTGAAGGAAGTTCTGGCGATCACGATAAGGAATCCAATTGATGGAATATGGATTCACGCTGTTCGGATCCGCAGGATATGGGTTCATGCAATACGGCTACATCGCGTGCTCACTGGCGATCTTGGTCACAATGACCTTGGCTTTGATCAGAGCAATGCTTGGCCCAACCGTTTTCGATCGCGTGCTGGCGCTGAACATGTTCGGCACGAAAACCGTTTTACTGATTTGCGTCGTGAGCTTTCTGACCGGCCGGCAAGACTTTATTGATGTCGCCCTTCTATATAGTTTGATGAATTTCATCGGCATGGTTGCACTGCTGCGTTTTTCGCAGCTGGGTTACTTCGGCGAATCAGAAAACGAACGAACGGGAGCCACCTCATGACGTTGGCTTTGGAAATCATTTCGTGGGTCTTCCTGATCAGCGGTTCCTTCTTCGCCATCGTTGGCGGGATTGGAATCGTCCGAATGCCCGAGTTTTACTCGCGGCTTCACGGCGGCGGCGTCACCGATACGCTTGGAGCGGGACTGATCCTTGTTGGCCTTTGTTTTCAGATCAGCAACGGATTCATTCTGGCAAAGCTACTGATGATTCTGTTCTTCCTGATGGTCAGTAGTCCAAGCTCCTGTCACGCGTTGGCACGATCGGCACTTTCTCAAGGAGTAAATCCGGTCCTCGAAATCAATACTTACGAATCGAACCGCGACAGTAACTCATGATTCTAATCGTCATCCCAATTCTCGCGTTGCTCGCATTGACTGCGGTCGCAGTTGCGCGGATCCGTGACTTGTGGGCGGCGGTGATGTTCATGGGAATCTTCAGCTTCCTCGGCGCGAGCTGGATGCTGATTTTGGATGCTCCCGACGTTGCGTTCACCGAAGCTGCCGTCGGAGCAGGGATATCAACGTTCCTGATGTTGGGGACGTTGGCGTTGACCGGAAAAACGGAAAAGCCAACGAAGTTTTCGATCGTGCCGCTGATTGTGGTTGGCATCACGGGAGCCGCACTGGTCTACGGAACTTTCGACATGCCGGCGTATGGCGACCCGAATGCTCCGATTCAAACTTACCCGAACCCATCCTTCGTCGAGAAATCAGAACACGACATGCATGGCTTGCCGAATGTGGTGACTGCTGTGCTGGCCAGCTATCGAGGATACGACACGTTGGGTGAGACAGCCGTGATCTTTACGGCGGGAATTGCCGTGCTGTTGATTCTGCGGAAAAATGAAGTCGGCGAAAAGGAGAGTGTGTGACTCATGAATAACTTGCCCCGACTCTCAAGCTTGCTCCCATATACAACCTTGCTCCCCTCTCCCGAAAATTCGAACCTCAACGTTCTTTTTGCTCATCAAACTGCGCTCGAATTTTGGGGAGAGGGGTTGGGGGTGAGGGAAACCAGATTGGCTTCAGTATCGCAAGCCCAGCCTGTTCTGGAAATGCAACACTCTTCTCCGGCACATTCCGAGTCTAAAACTCAAGTCCCTCACCCCCGGCCCCTCTCCCCGCGAATTCGGACAACGTTTGATTTCAATGTTGAAGGTTCAGGTCCGAATTCACGGGGAGAGGGGAGCCAGCTAGTTTTTGGTGGGGCGGTCGCTTCGAAAGAAAGCATCGAACCAGAAAGGAGCTGTCCGTGATCTCCTTTCCAATCATTCGAGTGATCACCAAGATCATCATTCCTTACATCCTGTTGTTCGCACTCTACGTTCAGTTCCATGGTGACTTTGGTCCCGGCGGAGGCTTTCAAGCTGGAGTCATCTTTGCATCGGCATTCATTCTGTACGGACTCGTTTTTGGGCTGCCAGCGATCAAGCGTGTTGCTCCCGTCAAAGTTGTCGAGAAACTAATCGCGTTGGGCTTGCTGATTTACGCAGGTACTGGTGTCGCCACAATGCTGATTCCCAAGTCCGGCGACGGTGGAACTCAATTGCAATGCAAATTCCTCGACTACGAAGCACTCAATCACAGCATCGAGTGGTTAGGGCCTTTGTCGGGTCAGCACTTGGGAATCTTTCTGGTTGAGCTAGGCGTTGGAATCACAGTGACAGCCGTCATGACGATGGTTTTCTATGCGTTCGCAGGAAGGGAGCCGGTGAAAGGATGATTGCTCAAATGGATATTGGACAAGCGTTGGGCCTGTACAACTATTGGGTCGTGATCTTCTTGATGATGACCGGTTTCTACATGGTGATCGCTCGCGGCAACCTGATTAAAACCATCATTGGATTGAACATCTTTCAAACATCCGTGGTGTTGTTGTACGTGACGATGGGCAAAGTCAAAGGCGGCACGGCGCCGATCATGCCGCTCGATGTAGGACATGGCCATGGCCATGGCCACGATAGCCACGGCCACGAAGAAGCTCCGCATCACGCAGCCGATGCTGCCGACCATACCATGCTCCAACACCCTCTCTCCGGGAGGGTCGGCGAAGCCGAGGAGGGACCGGCTTCCTCAGTCGTCGACGCTTCAGGGCACTTCACCGGTATTTCAGAGCCCTCCGTCCAGCTAACCGGATTCGAAGACGCTGCCCACTCACACGCTGACACCGCGCATCAAGCCGCCGAAGCCATTTACTCGAATCCGCTGCCGAGCGTTTTGATGCTGACGGCAATCGTTGTCGGAGTCGCAACAACTGCACTCGCTCTTGCACTGACCGTTCGCATTCGCGAAGAGTACGGAACGATTGAAGAAGATGAAATTCTGGAAATGGATCGGACTGCGTGATCGACTTCGTTTCTCAACTTCCGATCCTGATGATCGTTCTGCCACTGGTAACAGCGCCGATTTGCGTGCTGCTGGGCGGGCGACAACTGACTTATATACTGGCGTTGATCGTCGCGTGGTGCGTGTTTGCGATTTCGCTGGCGTGCCTGATTCAAGTCAACCAATCCGGTCCGATTCACTATGAAATCGGAAATTGGAAACCACCCTACGGAATCGAATATGTTGTCGACGCGCTGAGCGGCTTCGTGCTGATGTTCGTTTCGTTTCTGGGGGCGATCGTACTGACGTACGGCAAAGCTTCGATCGACAAAGAGATCCCTCACTCGAAACACTATTTGTTCTACGCGACGTATCTGTTGTGCATGACGGGTCTGATGGGCATGTGCATTACTGGTGACCTGTTCAACGTGTTTGTCTTCCTCGAGATCAGTTCGCTTTCGTCTTACGCTTTGATTTCGCTTGGCAAGTCACGCCGTGCACCGCTGGCGGCGCTTCAATATCTGATATTGGGGACGATCGGAGCCACCTTCCTCCTGATTGGAATCGGGTTGCTCTATCAGATGACCGGAACGCTCAACATGGCCGACATCGCAGGGCGGCTGGACGTTGAAAACGGTGGTCGAACGCTGCTGGTTGCGTTTGCATTTATGACGATCGGGCTGTTCATTAAGATGGCGGTCTTTCCGCTGCATACGTGGCTGCCCAATGCTTACACGTACGCACCATCGGTCGTCACAGCTTTCATTGCTGCAACGGCAACCAAGATTTCCGTCTACGCTTTCATTCGATTGATCTACGGAATTTTCACGCCGGATTTTGCGTTCAACACTCAGCCGCTCGACAGCGCACTGCTGGCGATGTCGCTGATTGGAATCTTTATCGCGTCGGCGGCGGCAATCTATCAAAGCGATGTCAAACGCCTGCTGGCTTACTCCAGCATCGGGCAGATCGGCTACATGCTTTTAGGAATCGGCTTGGTTAGCGTCGGTGGATTGGCCGGCGGAATTGTGCACATGTTTAACCACGCATTGATCAAAGGCGGACTGTTCATGGCGATAGGCTGTTTCGCACTTCGAATCGGATCGGTGAAGCTGGACGACCTTCGCGGAGCCGGTAAAACGATGCCTTGGACTTCGCTGGCGTTCACGATCGGAGGGCTCGGACTAATCGGCGTTCCATTAACCGCTGGATTCATCAGCAAGTGGATGTTGCTGACCAGTTCTTTTGAGGCCGGTCGCCCGCAAGTCGCTGCGATGATGCTGGTAAGTTCGTTGCTGGCCGTGGTCTACGTTTGGAAAGTTGTCGAAACGCTTTACTTTGCCGATCCTTCGGACGCCGCAGCGAAAGCCAAGGAAGCTCCGATGTCGATGCTGGTTCCACTTTATGTCGTGATCGCAGCCACGGTCGTGTTTGGAGTTTGGACCGATTGGTCAGCTGGATTGGCGCAGCAAGCTGCCGAGTTCTTGTTTACGGGAGCCAAGCAATGACTCCTGAGAACCTAATCCTGATCGCGATGGCATTGCCGTTGGTTGCCGCGATCTGGGTCGCCTTGTTCGGCAAGATTCCCAACGTCCGCGAAGCTGGCTCAATCGTTGTTTCGATCGCAACGTTCGCCGTCTGCTGCATGCTGGCCACTCACGTGTTCGCTGACGCTCGGCCGTCAGTAACGCTAAGTGAAATGCTGCCCGGATTTTCAATCTCCTTCACCGTCGAACCGCTGGGCATGTTGTTCGCGCTGATCGCGTCCGGGCTTTGGATCCTGACGACGATCTATGCGATTGGTTACATGCGTGGCCATCACGAAACAAATCAGACACGATTTTTCGTCTGTTTCGCCGTCGCCATCTTCGCGGCGCTTGCAGCTGCCTTCGCAGGGAACCTGTTCACCCTGTTTGTCGCCTACGAGATCATGACTGTTTCGACCTATCCGCTGGTCACGCATCACGGCGACGAAAAAGCACGAGCTGGCGGACGAGTCTATCTTGGGATTTTGCTTTCGACTTCGATTGCATTTTTTATGCTGGCGATCGTTTGGACTTGGCATCTCGCAGGAACGTTGGACTTCAAACCCGGAGGAATTCTGGAACTTGCCTATCGTGGCGGAAAAATCGAAACGCTCGGTTTGGCCATCCTGCTAGGTTTATTTGCTTATGGAATTGGCAAAGCAGCGTTGATGCCGTTTCATCGCTGGCTTCCGGCCGCGATGGTGGCGCCGACTCCGGTCAGTGCGTTGCTTCACGCGGTTGCGGTTGTGAAAGTTGGTGTGTTTAGCGTCCTAAAAATCGTTGTCTATATCTTTGGCTACGATCTGATTCGTGAAACTGGAGTCAGCGAATGGCTTTGCTACGTCGCCGGAGCTTCGATTCTGATCGGTTCGCTGGTCGCGATGACCAAGGACAACTTAAAGGCACGGCTGGCTTATTCGACTGTCAGCCAACTGGCATATATTACGCTGGGGGCGGCGATCGCGACTTCGGGCAGCATCATCGGTAGCGGTATGCATATCGCAATGCACGCCGTCGGCAAGATCACACTGTTCTTCTGCGCCGGAGCCATCTACGTCGCCGCTCACAAATCAAACATCAGCGATATGCGAGGACTCGGTCGGGCGATGCCGTTTACGTTCGGTGCGTTCTTGCTGGCCTGCATCAGCATCATCGGCTTGCCTCCGGGCGGTGGAGCATGGAGCAAATGGTTCCTGGCGGTTGGAACTGCAGATCGAGGCATGTGGTTTCTGTTGGCCACGTTGATGATCAGTTCGCTTTTGAATATCGCTTACCTAGTGCCCGTTCCGATCCTCGCGTTCATGACGCCAAAGGGTGCAGAGCGACAGACGTTTAAGGAAGCTCCGCTAATGTGCGTCGTACCGCTTTGCATTACCGCTGTTGGCAGCGTGTTGCTGTTTTTCTTTGCGGATCAAATTTACGACGTGTTGCTGCCAATCACGGAAGTTACGAAGGAGGTGAAGTCATGATCTCTCATTTGCAACCAAACTCCCTAAGAAAACCAAACTCCCAACACAAACTAGACTCCCCTCTCCCCGTGAATTCGGAGCTCAACCCATTCCATCCTCATCAAACTCTGCCCGAATTCACGGGGAGAGGGGTTGGGGGTGAGGGGCCTGTCGACGCAAGCTCGATGCCCACAAGCTACTTTAAGCTCCGCGCCTCAACTAGCGGTCTCAACGCAACACCATTTCCCCTCACCCCCAGCCCCTCTCCCCGGAAATTCGGAGAGCGTCTGATCAAATGGCAAAGCGGCAAGCTCCGAATTTTCGGGGAGAGGGGAGTAATTTTTTGTGGTGTTGATGCTCCAATTTTGGCAAGGGAGGTTTCCCAATGAACACCGAATCAAAAGAACATACCCCTCCTGCCGACCAAAGCTGGTTCGAAAAGACATCCAGTTTGCGCATCATGATCATCGGCTTGGTCATTGTCTGCATTGGATTGTTTCTAGCAGAATTCACTTTCACCAACGATCATCCACATTTTGAAATCGAGAATTTCAAAGGCTTCCAAGCGATCTTTGGCTTCGTCGCCTTTGTTGTGATTGTCTTCCTAGGCATGGGCTTGCGGCTGATCATTGAACGAGACGAGGACTATTATGATCGATAGCCTCAAGAATCTCCCACCCGGCACGATCATGATGCTGGGTGCTTTGTTGCTGCCGTTTTTGGCGAAGGCCAGCAAAAAAGCGCCGGCGATTGGCGCGTTGGTTCTGTCCGTGATCAGCCTACTGTTGTTCTGGTTCACGCCGGCCGGCAACTACGGAAACATTGAACTGTTCGGCAACACGCTGAACGCGGTTCGCATCGATTCGCTCAGCCGCATCTTCGGAGTCATCTTTCACCTTGCGGCCGTGATGGCTTCAATCTACGCGCTGCATGTCGAAGACACGAAACAACACGTCGCCGCGATGATCTACGCTGGAGGAGCAATTGCCGCTTCTTGCGCCGGCGATCTGGTAACGCTTTTTGTGTTCTGGGAACTGACCGCCGTGTCGAGCGTCGTGCTGGTTTGGGCCGGAGAAGGGAAGGGTGCTTACAAATCGGGAATGCGATACTTGATCATTCAAGTCATCTCGGGTGTATTGCTTCTTTCCGGTGCGATTCTCGAATACTCGGCCAATGGAACCCTGGCCTTCAACGCGTTCGGAAACGGCGAATCGATTTGGGAACTCAGCCGTGGTGCTCAATTGATCCTGTTAGCGTTTGGAATCAAAGCCGCGTTTCCGCTGCTGCACAACTGGCTGCAAGACGCGTACCCACAAGCCTCGGCAACGGGAACCGTTTTCCTCAGTGCGTTCACGACCAAGCTCGCGATCTACGCGCTGGCGCGTGGATTCGCAGGGACTGACGAACTGATCTACATCGGCTGTGCGATGACGCTGTTTCCGATTGTGTTTGCTGTGATCGAAAACGATCTTCGCCGCGTGTTGGCTTACAGCCTCAACAATCAGCTGGGCTTCATGGTGGTCGGCATTGGCATCGGATCCGAACTGGCGATCAACGGAGCCGCTGCTCACGCGTTTTGTCACATCATCTATAAAGCCCTTCTGTTCATGTCGATGGGCGCTGTGCTGCACCGCGTCGGAACCACCAAAGCCACTGAACTTGGCGGGCTTCACAAATCCATGCCTTGGACGACAGGCTTCTGCTTGATCGGAGCCGGTTCGATCTCAGGATTTCCGTTGCTGTCTGGTTTCGTCAGCAAGTCCATGATCATCACGGCCGCTGGCGAAGCACACTTGTTTTGGGTTTGGATCGTGTTACTGATCGCATCGGCCGGCGTGATGGAGCACTCAGGCATCAAGATTCCGTTCTTCGCATTCTTCGCTCACGACAGCGGCAAACGCGTCAAAGAAGCGCCACTAAATATGTTGATCGCGATGGGAATGGCCGCTGCCCTGTGCATCGGAGCGGGAGTTTTCTACTGGTATCTTTACGATCTTCTTCCGTCCCAGCCAATGATGGATCATGTTGACCACGAAGGGCACCATCACGCCGAACCTTACAAACCATACACCGCGCCGCATGTGGTGATGCAGCTGCAGTTGTTAATGTTTGCGGTGCTGGCGTTTGTGTTCCTGATGCAGACAAAACTGTATCCAGACGAAAAACGTTCTACGAACCTCGACACCGATTGGATTTACCGTCGCTTCATCCCGACAGGCCTCGAAGGGCTCGGCAAAGCGTATCATGCGATCGACGGAGCGTGGCGAAAGCTCGCGGTCGCTGGAATCGGCGGCCTGATCGCGACGATGGGCAAGTTCTTCAACGAACGCGGCGTGCTTGGTCGCCCTTGGGCCACCAGCACAATGGCGTTTTGGGCCGCAGTTTTACTGGGAGCCTTTTTGCTAATCTACTTCACGTAGTACAAGCCCGACGCGCCAGCGAGTGGTCGCGGTAGCATCTCCTTGTACGTTAAGCAAGTTGAAACATGCCCTCGTTGCGGACGGAGACCACTCGCTTGCGCGTCGGGCTTGTATCGGGAAGTCGCATATGACAAAACGGATAGGTAAGTTCCGATGTTTGAACTAACGACAGAAGAATCTAAACCCGGTCGATTCACCCGCCATAAAATTATCTGTGATGGATCAACCATGTCATTCGATGCGGTGCTGGATTCATGGACCGAGGACCAGACCTTCCGAACCTTTTTCTCGAACTCGTTGTCTGAATCACCGTTCGCTGGCTTTCGCTGGGAAACGCCACCGCTAACAACAGCGACGATCTCAAATGCGTTTGAATTCGTTCTATTGAATTCGCCAAGGTTCTGCAAACGATGAACGGACTCCGTCACATTTCAGGAAAAGTTTCGCGATGCAAAGGGAGAAGACGTCATCACTTTCGCCAACATTGGCGGCGACGCGACGATGATCGTGCCGACTCCACAATCAGACGACACCGCCTACGGCCACCTCGCTGCGTTTGTCCGCAACGCTCACAGCACGCAAACGAATTCACTGTGGCAAGTCGTTGGCAAAACTGTTCGGGATCAGATCAGCAACGATCCGATCTGGCTTAGCACTGCTGGCGGAGGCGTCGCGTGGCTACACGTGAGAGTTGACTCGACACCAAAGTACTACGCTCATGCCCCTTACCGAACACCACAATGAATCGAAGCGATCAAATTCTGGGCTGCTTGATGGGCGGCATGCTTGGTGATGCGATTGGATCGCATTATGAAGGGTCGGCTCCGAGCCAGTTTTCCATCCCTAGCGATCTGCGGATCACCGATGACACCCAACTGACGCTTGCTACCTGCGAATCGATCATCGAGGTAAAGCAAGTCTCACCCGAATCGATCGCGGCGCACTTCACCAAGTGGTTTCGCGAAAGACGAATCACTGGAATCGGATCGAGCACCCTTAAAGCTCTGGTCGAACTCGACGCTGGAGGTCACTGGGCGATGGTAGGATCCTCTGGTGAACGCGCCGCTGGCAACGGCGCAGCCATGCGAATCGCACCGCTGGCGTTCTTCCTAAATGCTGATGTTTCAGGCCATCGGCAAATCATTCGCGACGTTTGCAACATCACTCACCGCAATGATGAAGCCTATATCGGTGCTATGGCAATACTTCGAGCCATTCGCTATGCGGCATCTGAAAAGGTTCTGGACTACTCGCTTTTCCAAATTCTTATTGAATCACTTCCCGATTCGAAAGTTCGCGATCGGCTAAACTTCGTACGCGAAACACATTGTTCCGTAGCAGAGTACGGCCGAGAATACAATTCGACAGGCTACGTCGTCGATTCCGTTCCACTGGCGATTCTCGCCGCGATTCAAGAAGCCCACTTTATCGAAACGCTTGAGTCACTCATTATGCTCGGTGGCGACACAGACACCGTCGGTTCAATGTTTGGACAAATCTATGGAACCGCATACGGCTGTAGGTATTTACCTCTCGAAATCGCAGACTGTGTCGAAGAGTTTGAGACTTTGATTGCCACGTCAAAAGAATTGTCGAACATTGATGTGTTTTGAAAAACTGACCGAATTTGGCGAAACCACTATCGAAGCAGCCTTGTAGTTTTTACAAAACTCTCTTCCCTGCGAACTTCCCCAGAACCGACTCGTAGTTCCTCGATGTGGCCAGACGAGATGTCCAGCCATTCAAATTTTTGACACTCCATGAAGGAGCGTATCGACAGGCTGATGGATTGGCCGCGCGAATCGACCGTTTAAGGAGTCAAAATGTTTCCCGCAATCCGTTTTCACATTACCATCGCCATTGCTTGCTGTTGTCTATTTTCCGTCGCTTCAATATCCGCACAGGAGTCCTCGATCGAATTCGATGTGCCTGCGTTGATTGGCGTTCGCGAGATCCTGCCATCACCATTTGCCACTTCGAAAGTCGTCGAAGTGCTGTTGCCGATCTCGACCGTGATCGATTCGAAACACCGAGGCGACGTCGAAGAATTCCGATTCGACGTTAGCTGGAATCGCAGTGTCTACCCGCTGTTTGACTACAGTCCGAAAACGCAAACCGTTTCCGACATCGATGGGTTACTGAACATCGAGAAGAACCAAAGTCGCAATTCGAATTTGAATGCAAGCCTTAGCGGCAAACCGATCGACTCGATCGCAGCAAACCTCTCTTCCGACATCGGTCGCGGAAGTTCCGTTCGCAAAAGCTTCCAAGAGATTCCCCAACATGATGTGCTTGTCGCCAGCGGCACCATCGACCGCGGCACCGGAGCATTCTTTCGTTTTCACGGTTCGAAGAAAGAAACAATCGAAGGAGGCCGCGATTTGCTGCTGGCCTACCGAGTCCCAAACTCGTGGCAAAACGGGATCCTGAAAGTCGAATGTCGAGCTTCAGGAAAACGTCGCGTGGCTGGTTTGTGGGATGAGCCTTTCGAAATCGGACGCTCGTTTGTGGTGCCGTTGTATCTCGATGGAGATCATGCGAGCCAACAGCTGGCGATCGAGTTTGTCAGGGCCGAGCAAGGATTGCGAAAGTCTTGGCTGGCGTTTGAAAAACAACTGGCGGACGCCAAAAAGCAGTTTCCGTATGGCCTACTTCAAGGTCAAAGCAAACTTCCAGATTCGTGGCCGCACTTGCTGATTCAATCCGGCGACGATCAATACTTGAGCCAATTTCAGGGATACCTTACGCAAGACGTTGCTGTCGCAGCGGGCAAGTTTGTACAAGTTCGCAGCAGCCTAGAATCAAACTAGCGGCTTCAGTCTTCGTGATGCTGGATTTCAGATTCGGTCAAAATCCTTTAGAATCTGGATTCCAGAAACACTCTCCCGGAGAATCCGATGCCTCGAGGCCAAACTTTTGACAATGCTGTTGCCGCCATTGGCAACACGCCGATGATCCAGATCAACCGCCTGATTCCCGCCGAACACGGCACGGTCTTCGCCAAGTGCGAGTTTTTCCAACCGCTCAACAGCGTGAAAGATCGGCTCGGCGCGGCGATGATCAACGCGGCAGAAGCAGACTCAACGATCAAACCTGACACTCACGTCATTGAGCCAACCAGCGGCAACACAGGAATCGCACTCGCTTTTGTTTGTGCCGCCAAAGGATACAAGCTCACACTAACGATGCCAGAATCAATGTCGGTTGAACGGCGAGCGTTGCTCAAAGCGATGGGGGCCAACCTTGTGCTGACTCCAGCCAGCGAAGGAATCCCCGGTGCCATTCGCAAAGCGGAAGAGCTGGTCGCTGGCGACGAAAAAGCTTGGATGCCGCAGCAGTTTGAAAATCCTGCCAACCCGGCAATTCACGAAGCAACCACAGGCCCTGAAATCTGGGAAGACAGTGGACAGAACATCGACGCCATCGTTGCTGGAGTCGGAACCGGCGGAACGATCACCGGCGTAACTCGCTATCTGAAAAAGATGAACCCGAACTTCAAAGCATTTGCAGTGGAGCCCGCTGGTTCACCAGTAATTGGCGGAGGCGCACCAGGCCCGCACAAAATTCAGGGCATTGGAGCTGGCTTCGTGCCAAAGAACCTGGATACTTCATTGCTCGACGGAACGATTACAATCGAAAACGAAGAAGCCTTCGAATGGGGTCGCAAGCTGGCGAAGCAAGAAGGTATCGTTGGCGGCATTAGCACTGGAGCCAACGTGTGTGCTGCGGCTCAGCTTGCCGCACGTCCTGAATTCCACGGCAAACGAATCGTGACCATCGCTTGTAGCCTTGGTGAAAGATACCTTTCAACGCCACTGTTTGACGACGAGGCATAATTTACTCGTTGCTTGCTCGAATGCTTTTCGGTTACTCGCCTGACAATTATCTGGAAGGCGAGAGGTCGAAACCGTGTTTGGAAACAAAAAGAAGAAGCTCGAAGCAAAATATGCAAAGCTGAACGAAGAAGCTTACAAACTCTCGCAAGTTGATCGCATGAAAAGCGATCAGAAAACGGCGGAAGCCGAAGCAGTCCTCAAGGAGATTGAGGCTATCGAAGCGAACGAGAAGTAGCCCTCTTTTCCAACGTTCAATCTGCTTGATAACAGGCCAGAAACATTTCGACCGTCTCATCGACAATACGTTCACGTTTCTTTTTTCCGGGTGTCGATTCACCACTGCAAATCGTCGGCCATGATGGTTTTATTTGGAATTGTTCTTAACGCCGCGATTCTATTGGCGCTGTTTGTGATCCCGGTTCTCGATTCCTTCAAACGCAACGCCGCTTGATCAAAGTCGCGACTTGCGAAACCGGATTGGCAACAGTTCAGGTAAAGCTAATTACCGGATTCATGAAACCAGATCATTGCCCAACGGCTCCCGTTCAGCAAACTCACCCAATCGATCCAACGGGCTGGTCAAACGTTTGGACATTGCATTAACAACATGTCTTGCGGCGGTCGATTGATTCCGCATAGAGAAATCCCCAAGCCAAGTTGGGCTTGCGCCATGGCGTCGCCTTACCGCCCAAGCTGGCACTGGCGATTCTGACGCTGGAAGTTCTCTATCAACTCAGCTAAAATAGAGCGGTACCAAGTCGCACTGGCGACAAAGTTCAACGCACGATCTATCGGTGTGCAGTAAACCAAATCAAAAATTGCGATGCCATAAACACGCACCGATAGATCGCAATTCGTTATCTGGCTCAAGGACAGCATGAAGCGATTACTGTTTCCTCTAGCGATCCTTATACTCGTTGCTGCTGTACTCGTGATCCGCAGCTATTCGCTTGGTAGCGAATCCGTCTCCATTTCCTTCACTGGCACAAACTCCAGTGTGGTATCTGAAATTGGTGACTTGCAGTTCTCCAACGTCGGATGCGAACTATCGTTGCACCTAAAAAATGAAATGGATGCCCCTTTAGTGTTGTGGGAACCTTACTGCCCGGAGGGCGATCAAGCTTTTTGGCTAGAATTCAAAAAACACGAAACATCCAATGATGTAGGCAAGGCCCGGACATGCCACATGTACACGGGTGGCATGGGGATAGCCAAAACGTTTACCTTGCAACCCGGCGAGTCGTTTGTTCAGCTATATGATTTGTCGAGCTATTGGGCTCTTCCGTTTGACCTTGCCGATGGTGAATCCACCACGGCATGGGCTCGTGCGGTCTACCAATCCAACAGGGCAGCCGGTCGAGGGCGCTACGCACCAGAAAACGCAAGTGAGGTTTGGGAAGGGAAAATTGCTACAGAATGGAGGCAAATAAAAATATCGAACACGTCTGGATCGCACGTAGGTAACAAGGCTTTATCAGTCTTTTGAGGTGGCCCTAGCCGCAACGCCGCATAACGAATTGCTTTTTGTGAATCGCTTCGTTACAGCGATTACGTTTGGCCATGGGTTAGGTTTTTTAGGTTGTCAAAACTTTTTCGTAGAGAAATCAGAAACTCAATTGATTCCGCATAAAGCTATAGCCGCTGGTAACCGCGTCAAAGCTCAACCACGATCTATACGATCTATCCGTGTGGCCGTTAACATCAAACCAGTTGCGACATCCGACGGCGGCCACCCGGATAGATCGCAATTCGTTTTACTTCGCTGCGGAAGCAATGCATGAAGAATTGTTTGGAAATTGAACACGCGGCTGAATTGAGCGGTGAGTTGGCCTTTCTACACGAGGTCACCTGCGACTTGTTGAACGTTGAAGCACATTCGCGTTATGCAGAATGGCTAGACGACAATGGCGACCAATCCCGCGCGGCTTTCTTGCGTGAATTGTCCACGGCGTTTGTGAACCTAGGGCCCGGAACGAAGATTCCTCAACTCTACTCTTACGATACATCGTGGACGAATATGGTTGGCCTGCCACTAGCCAAGGCAATCGCCCAACACGACCTATACGACCACAGCAGTTTCATCTTCAGGTCTGCGAAACCAACACTAAAAATTGAGCTTGAGAACGTTATTCAGCGTGCAATGCGCACTGGTGAAGACACCCCCCATGAAAACGACATATTTGCGATTGGGCAGACTAAATTCGAAGGGCTACCTGATATGCCAGCGAATATTGATTGGCCAAAAAATGAACATGGATTCTTGCGATTCTTGGCTCAGATCAATCTGACGGAAATTGCAGGGACTGTGGCAGCACAATCAATGTTAGTGCGCGAGGGAACCCTTAGCTTTTTTGCAATGCCGGGCGAAAATGAACCTACGGGTAACATTGCCGAGAACAATTGTTTTTGTTTGTACTTCGCCCCAAGTCTGAACTTGGTTAGACGCTCTCTGCCACCTGGCATTGCCGAAGAGTGCGAAAGTGGGCCCGCTGTCAAACTTCAACTAACTGAAACTTGGGACCTCCCAGGGAGTGATACTTTGGAATCCGAAAAATTCCAGGCAGTGCATGGCAGGGTTGGAAACTACGAAACAGAAGAGGAACTACACGAGATTCGGCTGGAGTTGCATCAATTATCGAATCATCTTTTTGGTTACCCTGTTGATTGCAGTTCCCATATCAACCCTGCGCCCGAGGGCTACTCCAACCTATTGACGCTTGTCGATAACACTGCGACCAGATGGCTCTGGGGAGGTGGCGATGGACTTAATATTTCAGTGCCATTTGATAGAATTCTGGAACTTGAAAAACCTCAGCCAACTTACGGAGTCGTTGGGTAGGTTGAGAAATAACAATTTGATGCAAGCGAATCCCGGCTTGCGAGCGTGAGTTGAAGCAATGACTTCCGTTCCGGCTGTTCCGGCTCGGTGAACACTACCATTGTCACGCTTGAGAGTGCTGCATGAAACGAATGAACCAAGTCATCCTTGTTGGCTCGTTCGTTCCGTTTTGCTGGCTCGCATTCATGGCGTTTCACGAACTGGGCCACGTAATCGCTGGTTTCTCCACCGGTGGCTCGGTAACCAAGGTCGTCGTTCATCCTTTCTCCATATCCCGCACTGACGTTTCACCAAACCCTTGCCCACTGGTTACTGTCTGGGCGGGGCCGATCATAGGTGTTTTGATACCCATCTTCTTATGGGGCGCGTTTTGGAAATTCAGAATACAAGGCGATTATCTCGCACGGTTTTTCGCCGGTTTTTGCCTAATCGCTAATGGAGCTTATATTTCAATCGGATCGTTTGAAAAAATTGGTGACGCTGGTGACATGATGAAACACGGATCGCCGACATGGCTTTTATGGCTATTCGGCATCATCACTGTACCGGTTGGCTTCTTGTTTTGGCATCGACTTGGCCCTAAATTTGGATTGGGCGAATCGAATGGTGATGTCGACGAATGGGCAGCATACGTGTCGCTCGGACTGTTCACACTTTTGTTCATTGCGACCTGTTTGGTTAGTCCGAGATCCTAGGTACATCAGATGGCGCGTGGTGGGCCCGAGCTACTGCCGATCGCGACAACGAGCGAGTACTCGGAATACCGAAGTCTTTTTTATTTTGATTGTACGCGTCCTACGACCTTGCCCGACCGTAGGCTTAGAAGCAGGAAAGCAACGATTCGATTTCCTCGATCAGCTCACGGCGTAGCGGGGCCGCTTGATCAGCGACCCCTCGTTGGAGCTTCTCATACTGCTGGCGACCTTCGGCGGTTTCGATCAGAACAGGATCATATTCACCGTACGAAGAAAGATCGTAGGGACTCGCTCGCATGTCGATCTCCCGAGCGTAAAGAGCCAAGCGAAAACATCGCAGCAACAAATCGCTTCCGATCCACGGCATGGATTTGAATGCCCATTTGTATAAGTCCATGTTTGCGTGAATGCAGCCGGGCTGTTCCATCTCCGAACGTGATTCCAAAGTCGGTTCGACTTTATTGAGTGGCTTCGCATCGATTGCGTAGAATCGAAAGGCATCAAAATGCGTGCAGGTCAAAGGTCGCGACTCCACGATGGCGTCGATTTCATGTTGCGGCAACCGCAGTGGGGTCGTTCTTTCGTGGCGCACTTCCTGACCGCGGTAGACCATCGCCCATTCGTGCAAACCCAAACACGAAAAATTTCCTTTTCGCGATTCCGTTTTGCGAAGCAGATCGACGGTCCATTCGAGCCGCCGCTTGGACTTGTCATTCAGCAATGACGGATCAGCAAAAATCACGTCGCCATCAGTTCGATAGTGCTTATCGGAAAAGTGATTCGGCGCACCGGCAGGGCAGTGGAGACGCACGCTTGCTCCCGGATGCCACTGTTCAAGTCGCCCCGACGAGTAGCGGTAGTAGACAAACAAAAAGTCATCAACAGGATGAGACTTTCCATTGACCCTACGTTCGCGAAACGGAACCGTCCACTGGCTCACATCTTCCAGATACGCAAGCGCGCGACGCTGCCATTGGGATTGCGTGAGTATCTGGTTAGTCGTTTCCGATTTCATCTTGTTGAGTCGAATTGCGTTCGACTTTTACTGTCCGATTTTTCGAATGCAACTAAATTTTTGTCGCACGTGTCGCGATGAACAAATCAATATAGTCTGACAACGCCTGTAGCTCAGCCCACTTATCCTCATAGAAGCCTGTGATCGCAAACCCGGCTGCGATTTGGCCGGCGACTTGATCCTCAAGGCTATGACCAAACCACAGTGGTTCATCTTGATCGATCAGGGCCTGCTTTTCTGCTTCCGGTAAATCGTAGTCGCTGTACGGAATCTTGTGCCGAACAAGCAACTCGCCTGCTTCCATTTTGTCGTAGTCGAAAATGTGCGTTAGCGGATTGATGAATCCAACCATCAACGATCCGCCCGTCTTCAAAACACGGTAACACTCTTTCCAAACAGGAATCACATCTGGAACAAATGAGTTCGAACATGGATTCACAATCATGTCGAAGGACCCGTCGTAGAAAACTGACAAGTCTCGCATGTCGCCAAGCACCGAACCGATCGTAAGACCTTCCCGCTTGGCAACAACCTGATCTTGCTCAAGTTGCCCCGGACTGTTGTCGAGCGTCGTGACTTCGGCACCGGCAGCAGCCAAAACAGGAGCCTGTTGTCCGCCGCCACCGGCAAGACACAAGATCTTCTTTCCTTCAACGGGCATCAACCAATCTGTCGGAATCGGCTTTTCTGGCGTAAGCACAATGCTCCATTGACCGGCACGTGCGGCGGCAATCTCCTCAGCCGAAACAGGCTTCGTCCAGCGGTTCCCTTTTGAAACCAGTGAATCCCAAGCCTGACGGTTGTGAATTGCTGGGTCAGATTGAGTCATACTTTTTGTTTTATTCGAAAGGCAATCGAAAATATTCATGCTGACGCGTCAAATCGCTGAATCCGGAGCGGACTGCCGAGATAAAATGAAACTAATTACCGTATGCAGATTTTGCCGAAATGAGCAATAATGTCTCGCTCAACCTAACAGCAACTCCAACCCAATTCGCCAAATCATGTCCACTGCGACTCCCGAACTTTCCAACTCCACAACCGAAGCCCAAACCTATTTTCGCTGCTTCGCTGGCTGCGAAGGCAAACACTCGATTTACGATGTGATTTACACGTGCCCGACGTGCGGCAGTCTGCTGGAAGTTTATCATGAACGCGAACCACTGAAAGTGCGCAACGCTTACAAATGGCAGCAGCTTTTCGATTCGCGATCCAGCACCACGAACTGGCCTTACGGCAGCGGCGTCTGGTCGATGCGCGAGTGGGTGATTCCCAGCCTGAAAGACGAAAACATCGTCAGCATGTGCGAAGGCAACACGAACCTGTTTTGGGCCGACCGACTCGGACGACAAATCGGCATTCCGGATCTGTGGATCAAACTTTGCGGCAACAGCCACACTGGCTCCTTCAAGGACCTTGGCATGACGGCGCTGGTCAGCGTGGTCAAGCAGATGATGACAAAGCCTGACAGCCCAGTGAAAGCTGTCGCGTGTGCGAGCACCGGAGACACGAGCGCTGCTCTGGCGGCATACGCAGCTTACGCCGGAATCCCAGCAGTGATTTTCTTGCCAGCTGGCAAAGTGAGCACGGCCCAGTTGATTCAACCGGTTTCCAATGGCGCTCATGTTCTGGCACTGGATACTGACTTCGATGGCTGCATGAAGATCGTCAAGGAAGTCACGGAAGACCAAAGCATTTACTTGGCCAACTCGATGAACAGCCTTCGCATCGAAGGGCAGAAAACGGTCGGCATCGAAATCATTAAACAGTTCGACTGGGAAGTTCCAGACTGGATCATCATTCCTGTCGGCAACCTTGGCAACATCAGTGCGTTGCATAAAGGATTTCAACTGATGATGGACCTTGGGCTGATCACGAAAATGCCACGACTTGTTGCGGCTCAGGCTGCGAAAGCGGATCCGTTTTATCAGTCGTTCAAAAATGACTTCAAGGACAAAGTCGCCGTAACGGCAGGTGAAACTTTGGCCAACGCGATTCGAATCGGAGATCCGGTTAGCTACGCGAAAGCAGTCAAGGCCGTCCAAGAAACCAACGGCATCGTCGAACAGGCGACAGAAGCGGAACTGGCCGAAGCAGCTGCGGAAGCGGATTTAACCGGCATGTACTGCTGCCCTCACACGGGCGTTGCACTTGCCGTTTTGAAAAAGCTGGCCAAATCGGGTCAGATCAAATCGAATGAACGAGCGATCGTAATCAGCACCGCTCACGGACTGAAGTTCACGGACTTCAAAGTGAAATACCACGAATCGAAATTGGACGACATCGCCAGCGAACTTGCGAACCCACCGGCGTATGTGCAAGCGGATGCGAGTGCGGTCAAGGATGAAATCGCGAAACGCTTGGGGCTGTAATGTGGTTGTGGCTTCCAGCCGTAATCGTTTAACGGCAAGCCGTTCAATGAAGTTGACATCACCCTTCGTTTTGGCTTTTCAGTAGGGTCGTGCAGTTGGGGAGGTGGCATAAGCCTCTGGCTTGTGGACATGCAGAACACAGGCCAGAGGCCTATGCCACCGAGACTTTGGCTTCATTGAACGGTATTGCCGTTAAACGATTCCTAGCCAAACTTGGCTTTCTCCGCCAGCCACTTGTCTTTCGCGATCCGCGACATCCAATCTTCGGGCCCCACATCCAAACCGTCGGCAACACGGTTGATGTAACTGAAGTAGCCGATCACTTGGACGGCGACCGTGATCTGACTGTCGCTCAGCCCCAGATCTTTCAAGCGATCAACATCGGCAGCATTCATCTGCCCCGGCGTCAGCGTTAGCTTCACCGCGTAATCACAAAGTGCTCGATCTGCCTCGTCCAGTTCGCTATCGGTGCACGTGCGGTAGTCCCAAATCAACTTCTCCGCGACGTCCGGCTTGCTTGACTCCTGACCGAAGTCTTCCGCATGCGACAATGTTCAGTAAAAACAATCATTGACGTTGCTGACCACCGCCGCCAGCATCTCGCGACGCATCGGAGAAAGCTCGTTCTTCGCTTTCATTAACGAACCGTAGAATCCCATCGACCCTTCGGCGCTCCGCGGATCTTGCGACATGATTTTGATGATACCCGCAACGTAGCCAGCGCGCTTCATCGCCGCATCGTAGATTTTGCGCAACCGACCAGTCGAATTTTCAGGTTCGATTTGTTCAATGAATGGCATACCGACCTCCCAAAAACCGGCCACAGATGTATACAGATCACCGCAGATACGAATTTGTCATCTGTGCGAATCTGTGTTCATCGGTGGCTAAAACTACTTTGTCAAAAAGCCATTCACGTCCAACCAAACTTTCAAATTGTCTTCCCAGCCATCGCAAGCGTTGCCGTTTTTGCGAAGGCCGTAACCGTGTCCGCCTTTTTGCCAAGCGTGAATTTCTGCTTTGACGCCATGTTGCAACAGTCGAGCGTACAGCAAACCCGATTGAGCACCTCGCATCACGTCGTCGGAAGTCACCGCAAGGAACGTCGGAGGCGTATCTTTGGTCACATTGATTAAGTCGCCAAGCTCAACCACGTTGTCCTTGTATCCGTTGCCCAGATACGCCGCGTAGATTGGGCAAATGAAGTTTGGACGACAGCTAAGCTTGTCGGCTTCGTCCACTGCTTCGTAGCTATTCGTTTCGTATTGCGTGCCAGCCATCACTGTTAGGTGGCCTCCCGCGGAAAACCCGAGCACACCGATTCGATCGGAGTCAATTTTGTACTGTTCGGCTTTGCTGCGAACAATGCGAATCGAACGCTGCACGTCCTGCATCGGCTCCCAATGATAGTTATCTTTGTTTCTGCGGGGCACTCGGTATTTCAACAGAAAAACAGTCACGCCGATCGAGTTAAACCACTCCGCCAATTCAACGCCTTCATGCTGATAAGCCAACATCATGTAGCCGCCTCCGGGGCAGACTACGACCGCGGCACCGTTCTTCTTTTCGGCCGGCGGTTCGTAAACCGTCAGGACAGGAGTATCAACATAGAAGATCGCTTCGTCAGTTGTCTTTGCTTTGGCAGCATCGATTTCCTTTTGCTCCATCAGTTTCGCATCGGCGGGCAAGCCGTTCGGCCAGACGGTGATCACCTCATTTTTGACCGCAGCCTCCTCTTGTGGCGAAGCAACCGCTACAGCACTGACAACACAAAACATGACCAAGACAGCACAAAGGTCGAAGATACGAATGAACATCACTACCCAATTGGTTAAGGACAGAATTCGGAACACGAAGTAAATTTAATACTAACAGAAATCTCAACCTCAAGCTCAAGCCTGCGGTTTGCAATGAGCGGAACAAAACGACCACTTTGGAATGTCGCTTGGGATGGGAGCATTACTATCGATGAAGCTGACAATAGAATCCGGATCGTCAAATATTGCGATCAAATCGTGATAGGGCTGGTTCACAGCCAACTGTT
Organism: uncultured Pirellulaceae bacterium; assembly: GCA_938010615.1. Taxonomy (GTDB): domain Bacteria; phylum Planctomycetota; class Planctomycetia; order Pirellulales; family Pirellulaceae; genus Mariniblastus. The sequence goes on from CALLUY010000135.1 coordinate 22,367, forward strand.
TCACGATCGGATAGATTGGCTTTTCTTCTGTCCAGTATGCCGTATTGAGAAAAACCATGGGGCTCGAAGCACCTGTCGTCGCGTAATGATTTTGCGTCGCGTCCTGAAAGATTTCTTGAATCGTTCCGGCACTTCCGGGAGCGAAAACCAATCCGGATCTTGCGATTGTTACCAAACCATCTTCGCGTACGCTGTTAGCAAAATATTTTGCCACGTGAGACGCGAAAGGTGTTGGTGGCTCGTGCCCGTAGAGCCACGTTGGAATTCCGAGACTGATGTGATTGTCGCCACTGACAATGGGATACTTTTGCTGAACTCGAAACGCAGCAGCAAGCCACTGCTTGTCTTTGTAAGATGGAGCTTCGGCCAGTTCGCCGACTGCGGTTTCCAATTCAGCGTCGGTCCGATCAACGAACCATGCTCCCACGTGCGTCGCTTCCATGGCTCCAGGACCACCGCCGCTGACCATCAAGTATCCTCTTCGAGTCAACTCTCTGGAGATCTTCGCGGCGGTCAGGTAAGCATCGTCGGATCGCTTCATCGAGTGCCCACCCATCATGCCGACAATTTTTCCGTGCGCCGCATGATTGGCCAGAAAGTCTTCAATCGCATCGGTCATCGCCATGTCGTGCAATCGCCTGGCGAGCGCGTCTGCGATCGTGGTCGGATTGGGGCCGCCGGAATCGAGCCAGTATTGATAAACCTTTGCGTCTGTTGTTTGGCAGTAACTACAAGGATCTTCCGAATCAAAGCCATCGAATAGCGTATCGGCCGAATACAAAATGGGCGCGTACGGATTGAACGGCAGGTCCGTCAGCTTTGGAAAAACGGCTGCTCCACGTTGAACAACTGATGACAGCACCACGTCAGGTAACTCGCAGCCCAGAAAGACCGTGTTGGAGATCGCCGATTCCAAAATCGCGTCAGTGAGAGAACCAAGATCAACACTTTGAACCACGACGTCTTTCAACGACTTACCGTGATCGAGGTGAGCTTTAAGTTCGCCAATCGTATGAATTTCCAGCATTGTAAATCGAGTATCAGGGGCGCGATATTTTCTGTGAACACGTACTTATACAGCAAGCGACGACATCCGGGTCGGGATATAGCCATGTCGGCTTTTCGCGTATAAGATAAGCAGAATCATTCTATCCGCAGAAATACATGAACGTTTCCGGGCCTCATTGGTCCAAGAAACTCAACACGCCCTCATAGCTCAACTGGATAGAGCACCGCTCTTCTAAAGCGGATGTTGCAGGTTCGAGTCCTGCTGGGGGTACTGAGCCGCATTGCTATAGGCATCAGTGGCTATCACAACACGCGTTTTTTTGTGTGCGTCATATTTGGTGATTGCCGCCGACAGCATCGTTTGGGCGATGTCCGACTGCTGTCTCCCCAACCTCATTGCTCACTGGTTGCCAACGCTTCGCGATTTGACACGAAATCGCGATCCAGAATGGGCTGGCGATCAACGTCAACGAAATCAAGCTGATCGTGAACTGGTAACTAAACTCGTTGATGATCCCCAGCGATTGACCAGCCGAAGCAAGCAAAAAACTGAGCTCGCCAATCTGCGCCAGTAACGCTCCTCCAACGAACGCGTCGTGCCACGATTCGTTGAACAGCCGCAACACAACCATATTCAAAACGTGATTGACTAAGTAAACCGCGACGAGCGTCACCGCGATCGCCGACGCATGAGCCAAGATGAACGCAAAATCGATCTGCAATCCGACGCTGACGAAGAATACGGAAACAAAAATCACGCGAAAACTGTTCAGCGTATTGTGAATCCAGTCGGTCGATTGAGCAGCATGCATCACCATGCCACCAACGAATGCACCGAGGGCTGGCGAGAGCCCAAACAGCAACGCAAACAGTGCTCCGCCAAAGCAAAACGCAATCGCGCCGAAAACTTGTAGCTCGTGGTCTTTTCTAAAATGATCTGACAAGGGAAGTCGAATCGTCTGCTTCACAAAAATGTACGTCAGAACAAGAATCAAACAGACGCCGCCGACGAGCATTTTCAAAATACCGGCGGCCTCGATTTCTGAACCTCCCAGCAAGGTGCAAATGATCAAAAGCGGGACGATCACAATGTCCTGCATCAGCAAGACACTCAATACATCCTGCCCCAGCGACGTGTTCAAAAACTTGCGCTCTTCCAGCAGCTTGATGACGATCGCCGAACTGCTTAGCGCAATGATGAAGCCCAACACGACGATCCGATTGGTTGACCATCCGAAAAAAGCTCCCACGCCCCACATCAGGAGAACGCTGGCACCGATTTGGAGGGTTGTTCCAACGATGGCGACTTTCCAACGTTTCACCAACTGCGGCAGACTGATCTCCATGCCGATAAAAAACAGCAGCAGGATGATTCCGATCTAACCAAGATGTTTGGCGAGCTCCATATCCGTGATCAGCCCAAACCCCTGTTTCCCCATCACAGCACCCGCGATCACGTAGCCGACGATGTAGGGCTGATGCAGTTTTTTCATGATCAGTCCGATAACCACCATCGCGACTGCGACGGCGAGAATCAGATTGACAAGAGGTTCCGCGGAATCCGAAACGGCCAACAAAATAGGGTTCATGTTTTCTACCGGAGTGATTCTTTACGTTGCAGCCTCGACACGGGGCGCGTTGCCAAAGTCAGAGCTTTGTGTGGCCAAGGTCGCAAAAACAGAGCCGCTCTTATCCCGCTGCTGAATGCCGCTGCTGAATGCCGCTGTTGAATGCCGCTGTTGAATGCCGCTTCGTGGTTTATCACACCCGCTGGCAAAGATTCTTGCTGAGTTTGAGTTGCTGATTCTAACACGGCAGTGAATCTTGTCACTGCACAGTCGCCCAGTTACGGACGCCCGTCCTTCCGGTGCTCGATCTGAGCCTCCGAAAGACTGAACCGCATACAGGCCTCGCAAATCCTCGGCATCCGCCTGCGTACGTTGCAGCGAAAGATCAAAGCGTTCGAGCTGTAGGCCGATCAAAATTTCACACAAGAACTGGCACGCTGTTTGCTCAACACGACTCTCGGAGTATCGTCAACGTTTGGTCGATTCCCTTGCGAAATAGAAGTATTCCCGGGAACTTTTCCGAGCTTACAAAAATTGTGGGGGGAATATTCTCATCGACAACGACTAACAAGAGGCGACTATGACAAAAGGCAAACATTGACCAGAAAGGCAACACGGATATATGTCAACCTTTACCGAACTCGAACAGAATTCCGAGCACATCAAATTGGCTAGCGAACCGTTTCGCCGGATCGTTGGCGAAGTCAATCGCGTGCTTGTCGGCCAAGAGCAACTGGTGCATCGCATGCTTATCGGCTTGTTGACCGGCGGGCACATTTTGATCGAAGGTGTCCCGGGGCTCGCCAAAACAACTGCCGTCGCCAGCCTGGCCAAAGCGATCAACACCGGCTTCCAACGCATCCAATTCACGCCGGACCTATTGCCCGCTGACTTGATCGGAACGCAAGTCTACCGCCCGCAAGAACAAACCTTTGTCGTTCAGAAAGGACCGATTTTCTCGAATCTGATTCTGGCCGACGAAATCAATCGCGCTCCGGCGAAAGTGCAAAGTGCTCTGCTGGAAGCGATGCAAGAACGCCAAGTCACCATCGGCTCGGAGACGTTTCTGTTAGACAATCCGTTTCTGGTGATGGCGACTCAAAATCCGGTTGAGCAAGAAGGAACCTACCCGCTGCCCGAGGCCCAAACCGATCGCTTCATGCTGAAAGTCATCGTTGACTATCCCAATCGCAACGAGGAACTGGAAATCTTGCGGCGGATGAGCAAGACGACAACCAGTGTCGACATTTCAGCGGTCACCAGTCCGACGGAGATCCTTGCGGCTCGCAAGTTGATTGATCAGATTCACGTCGATGAAAAAGTTGAAAGCTACATCGTGGACTTGATCATGGCGACGCGTTCCCCCGAATCTTATGGTTTGGAGCTCTCGCAAATGATTCAATTTGGCGGATCGCCGCGAGCCACGATCAATCTAGCTTTAGCGTCCAAGGCTAACGCGTTCCTCGCGGGCCGGGCGTATGTCACGCCTTCGGATGTCCGGGATCTGGCGATGGATATCCTGCGGCATCGCGTTGCGGTGACTTACGAAGCCGAAGCAGAAGAGCTCACGTCGGAGTCGATCGTGAAGCAGATCCTCGATCGCGTCCCGCTTCCGTAAGCGTTTCATGGTGGTCGTATTGTCTCCTTTCGTTCCGAAGCTGGCATTTCTCCAGCCGCTTGCATGAGCGATTGGAATGTTTTGATCGAACACCAAGCCCGGAGGGCGACATACGAAATGCCGGTGGTGTCAACCACCGGATAACGGGCCAACACCAAAAAGCCCAGAGGGCGACACACACTTGAGAGGTAAAGTCTGTGTCGCCCTCCGGGCTGTGAAGTACTGAGAATCGGGTCCGGTGGCTTACGCCACCGGCAGTTTTTGTTTCGCCCTCCGGGCTGTAATTTTATCCAACCTCAAACCAACTCCCGATCGTCCCCATGATCCCAAAAGAAATCTTTCAAAAAATCCGCAGCATCCAAATTCGCAGCTCGCACCAAGTTGACGAGCTGTTGGCGGGTTCGTGGAATTCTGCCTTCAAGGGACGAGGCATCGAGTTCGAAGAAGTTCGGCCTTACCAGATTGGTGACGACGTGCGAACGATTGACTGGAACGTAACGGCTCGCAGTGACCAGCCGTTTGTGAAACTCTTTCGCGAAGAGCGAGAAATGTCCGTGCAGCTGCTGGTCGACTTGAGCCGTTCGGTCGAATTCGGAACCGGCTCGCAAACCAAACGTGATTTGATCGTCGAACTCGGAGCCACGTTGGCGATGTCGGCGATGCGGAACAACGACAAAGTTGGCCTAACACTGTTCACAGACGACGTCGAAAAAGCAATTCCGCCTCGCAAAGGTAGCCGGCATGTGCTGCGGATCATTCGCGAGCTGCTTTACTGCCAGCCGGTTGGATCTGGAACCAGCATTCGCAATGCGATCGAGCATCTGAATCGAACTCGAAAACGTCGCAGCGTTGTCTTTTTGGTCAGCGACTTTTTTGATCACGACTTCGAGTCCGTATTGAAAGTCGCCAAACGCCGCCACGACATCGTTCCCATTACCGTCAGCGACCCGCGCGAGAAAAAGCTTCCCAACGTTGGACTGATTCGGCTGCGCGACAACGAGACGGGCGAGCAAGTGCTGGTCGATACCACCAGTCGAAGAAATCGAAAACAGTTCGAGGAAATGTTCGAACAAAAGGAAGCCCAACGCTTGGCAATGTTCCGGCGGCTTCAGCTTGAGCCCATTCAACTGACGACCGGCGAGGACATTGTTGATCCGCTGCGACGTTACTTTAACGCGAGGGGGCAGCGATGAGCGTTTTGAAACTATTGCTGCGTGCGGGTTTGCTGCTAACGGGAATGACAACGGCCTCTCAAGAGCCAAGCGATCCAGTCGTCAACGTGGTTGCAACCGTCGATCGCAATCAGGTTCAGATTGCCGACCCGTTTGAACTAACGATTCGCGCCAGCGCGCCGAACGAGACCACGATCAGCTTTCCCGAATTTGACAAACAAATTGGCGCGTTCGATATTGTGGAAGCCGGCCAGATCACCAAGTCCGCCGACGAATCGGATTCTGACCAACAACAGTGGTCGCAGACTTTTGTCCTCGAGACGATCGACTCGGGCGAGTTCGAAATCCCCAGCATCGAAGTCTCCGTAAGCGACGCGGCGGGGTCGAGGATTCTGCGAACCGATCCCGTAATGGTCTCGGTTGCCAGCGTCGTCGAAACCAATGCGGACTTGACCAAGTTCAATGACATTGCCGGGTTGATCGACGTCGAGGAACCTCAGCCGAATTCGTCAAACTTGCTCTGGATCGTTGCCGTCGTCGGAGTTGCGATCGCGGCGCTCGGTTTGTGTGGTTTGTTGGTTGCCAACCGCCCGGCTACTTTGAAAACGTCAACGGTTTGGGCGTTAGGGAACCTTGATCGAGCCGGCGGCAATTTTGCTCAGGTTGAAAGCATCCTGCGAGGATTTTTGGAAGAGAAACTTGAACTACCGGCCGCAAGCCTCCCCGCCGCGTCCTTGATCGGCGCACTTGAGAGCCGGCGAGTGGACGCCAAACAAATCACCGACGTGAAAGAGATTCTTTCGGTTTCCGAGCGAGTCAAATTTGGTGGCTTGGAACTTTCCGAACAACAAAATGCTCGCTTGAACGAGTCAGCTCGGGCCCTGATCGAACAGCTTGGAGCAACTGACTTGGCAACCTCCGACCAAAAGGAGGCCGTCTGATGTTTCATTCTCCTTGGTGGTTTTTACTGCTGCCCATTTTGCCGCTGATCGCATGGCGGTTGTTCCGCAAACGACAGGGCCGCGCGTTGGACTTCAGCAGCACCTCACTGGCCCGCCAACTAACGCCGTCGCTGCGACAGCGGCTGCTTTGGCTGCCGAAACTGTTGATCCTGCTTGCGATGCTGTTCCTGATTTTGAGTCTCGCGCGACCACGCGAAGGCCGCGAGCGTACCGTCACCGAAAGCGAAGGGATTGCGATCGAGATGATCGTGGACCGCAGCTCCAGTATGCAAGCGCTTGACTTCAAGATTGATGGCGAACATGTCGATCGTCTATCAGCCATCAAAAGCGTCGCCGGAAAATTTATCCTTGGTGATGATCAACTTGAGGGACGATTCAGCGATTTGGTGGGTTTGATTACCTTCGCCGGATTCGCCGACGGTGTCACACCGCCGACGCTCGACCATGGCTTTCTCACCGCCAGCCTCAACGACACGCAAATCGTCGACCGCCGCAGCGAAGACGGGACGGCGATCGGTGACGCGATTGCACTCGCGGTCGAAAAACTGAACGCGCTCGATGAGAATCGCGATCAAGCGGTCAAAAGCAAAATCATGATCCTGCTGACCGACGGCGAAAACACGGCCGGCGAGCTGGAACCAATTGCCGCTGCCGAACTGGCTCAGACTTTGGGCATCAAGATTTACACGATCGGCATCGGCACCAAAGGTCAGGCTCCGGTTCCGTTTGTCGATGCTTTCGGGCGTCAGCGAGTCCAGATGATGCCGGTCAACATCGACGAGGAAACGCTGCGAAAGATCGCCGAAGCGACCGATGGCAAGTACTTTCGAGCAACCGACACCGATTCCTTGACCGAGGTCTACGAAGAGATCGACCAGTTGGAGAAAACCAAAGTCGAAACCGAGAACTTCGTCGACTATCGCGAGCTGGCTCTGCAGTCGTGGCGACCGGCTGGCTTTTTTGTGCCGCCGCTGTTGTTGATTTCGTTCTCGTTTTTGATCGTCGGAGTCGTCTTACAAAACTCGTGGTTGAGGGAGTCGTCATGAACTACGAAATCGGCAATCCACAGTGGGCTTGGCTGCTGCTGTTTGTTCCCGCAGTCGTCATGCTGCATTTGTATGGTGCTTGGGCGAATCGCCGAGCAAGAAAGTTGTTCGGCGTGGCGGGAAGTCCGCGCTCGCAGATCCGCGGCGGGTTGAGTGCGGTGTTGTTGGCCTTGGGCGTCGGGCTACTGGCGTTGGCTTGCATGGATATTCGCTGGGGCAAGACGACGCGCGAGGCTCCGCAGCGCGGGTTGGAGGTCGTGTTTGCTCTGGATGTGTCCCGCAGCATGTTGGCTCAGGACGCCAAACCGAATCGCTTGACACGGGCGAAGCAACAAATCAAAGACATGCTCTCCGAGATGGCCGGCGACCGCGTGGGGCTGGTTGTTTTCGCAGGCGAAGCAAACCAAGCCGTGCCGCTGACGAATCACTATCACGACTTCCAGCAGAAATTGGATTCCGTCGGCCCTGAATCGGTTCCCGTGGGCGGTTCGCAGTTGGGTGTGGCGATCAAAGCTGCAGCCGACGCGTTTTTGTCCAAAACGAACGACCACAAAACGGTCGTGCTGTTTACTGACGGCGAGGATCAGGAAAGTCAGCCGATCGAGTTGGCGAAGAAGTTGCACGCGGAAGATGGATTGCGAATCTTCACGGTGGGACTCGGCGACATGACCGAGGGAGCCCGCATTCCGCAAGATTCAGATTCCCAGCGTTCGCAACAGGCTCAGTTTGTTCAGCACAACGGCCAACAAGTTTGGTCGAAGCTCAACGGCAGCATTTTGAAACAGATCGCCACCGAATCCAACGCGGCTTACATTCCCGCTGGCACGAAACGCGTCAACATTGCGGAAGTGTACCATCGTTACATCGCCAACGTCGATCAAGCCGAATTTGAGACGGCGAAGATCAACGCGTTTATTCCGCGGTACCAATGGTTTGCTTTTCCGGCGTTCGTTTGCGTGGTGCTGTCTTCGCTGTTGGTAAGCGGCTCGCGAAAGGAAACAGCGGCCAGCAATGTGGTAAAGGCGTCAGCCGTGAAACGCAATGTGAGCGCGTCCAGCGTCGGCAAAGCGGCGGCGATTCTGCTGCTGTTGCCGAGTCTTGCATTTGCCCAGACGACGGATACCGAATCGGTGCCGGCTCGGATCAACGCGGCAAACGAACTGTTGCGTCAGAAGAAAACGATCGAAGCGATTGACGCCTATAACGCGATTGATGCCGCTAGTTCGGAAACTCAAGACGAACTGCAATACAATCTCGCCAGTGCCCACTATCGCAACTCGGACATCGCCGCCGCGGAAACGCTTTATGCTCAGACGGCGTCATCAGACAACCAGCAAATCGCTCGCGACAGTCACTACAACCTCGGCAATTGCCACTACGCCAAGGCACTGCCGTTGGTCGAGCAACAGTCAGAACTTGCGATCGCGGAATTGGAGCAGGCGGTCGAGCAATACCGTCGTGCTTTGCGGCTGGACAGAAGTTTTGCCGACGCGCGGGAGAATTTAGAACGGGCGAGGAAGCTGATCGAGCAGCTGCAGCAAGAGAAAGATAAGGAAGAACAAGAAAAGGAGGAGCAAGAGAAACAAGAACAGCCTCAACAAGACGAACAACAGAAGGACGATCAAAACCAAGACGAACAATCGAAGGACGGACAAGAAAACGAAAAATCTGACCAGTCCAAATCGTCCGATTCGCCTGATTCGTCGGAAAACGAATCTGATCAGGACTCGTCCCAGAACGACGACTCACAAGAATCGGAAGACTCTCAGCAGCAGTCATCCGAATTTGAAAAAAAATCTGGCGATCAATCTGAGGAACCATCTGGCGAGCCATCAAATGCCTCGCAGCAACAGCAACCTCAAAATCCTCAAAGCCAATCGGCCAACGAACAACAAGATCCCGATTCGAACGAAGGCCAAGACAAAAAGAACGGCGAGGAACCGCCCAAAGGAGACCTCTCTGCCGTCAACGAAATGCAAGCAAATGACAACCCCGCAGAAGACAAACCCAACGCCGCGATGGCTCGGCAATCCGATCAAGACAACGGCACCATGACGCGGCAAGAAGCCCTAAAACTTCTGCAAGCCGTACGAGATCGCGACATGCTGAGACGACTCCGGCAACAGCAACGTCAGCGTCAAAACCGCGTACCCGTGGAGAAGGATTGGTAATGAACCCTTTGAAACTTCGACAACGTTCCCTTTCACTGATCGTGCTCGCGTGGATTTTCTCGTGCTCCGCAACCGCGTTCAGCCAAGACATCGACGCGCGGATCTCGACGCGTGAAGCTTGGGTCGGTTCGCCGATCGTGCTTCAACTGCAAATCCGCAATGCGAAAAATTACTCGCTGCCCGAAGACTTTGAGATCGACGGTTGCAACGTCCGCAGTGCCGGCACGCCATCGCAGTCCTCACAGATCACGATCATTAACGGTCGGCGTAGCGAAAGCCGTAGCGTCACGATGCAGTACCAGATCACGCCGCGCCGAGCCGGAGAGTTTCAAATTCCAGAACTCGCTGTGGAAGTCGACGGCCAAACGAAAAGGACGCGGCCGATCAGCTTTGTGGCCACCAAAAGCGAAACCGGTGATCTGCTGTTCGTCGAAGTCGAAGGCGACAAGGAATCAGTCTTCGTCGGTCAGCCTTTGGACATCAAGCTCAAGATCTGGGTCAAACCCTACGTTGATCGCAAAAACAACATCAAGCTCGACGAAGGCCAGATGTGGCAGTTGCTCTCGAACCAAACTTCTTGGGGCTCGTTCGAGGATCGCATGCAAGAGCTGACCGAAAACCGCCAACGCCCCGGCGGCGAGTCCATCCTGCGAAAGGACGAAAAAGGTCGCTCGCGCGAGTATTACCTTTACGAGATCAACGGCACGATCTATCCAACAAAACCCGGCAAGATCGACGCCAGTGATCTACAAGTGGTCGTCAACTATCCGCTTTCGCTTGGCCGCCGCCGCGATCCGATGGATAGCTTTTTCGGCGACAGTCCTTTTGGCGGAAGCTCGTTGATGAAAGAAATGATGGGCGATGATTTCTTTTCCTCACCTTTTGGCCGCCGGCTGACGGTCACCGAATCGCGTCCTGTCGTTGCCGAGGCCAACGTGAACTCGACGGAAGTCCTGCCGGTTCCTGACGCCGGCCAGCCCGCCGACTATCGCGGCGCGGTTGGGCGTTACAAGATCATCGCCGAAGCCGATCCGAAAAACGTCGCTGCCGGAGATCCCGTCACGTTGCGGCTCGGAATCATTGGCGACGGCCCGATGGAGCTCGTTCAGGCTCCGCCGCTGCACGACATCGATTCGCTGGTGGATGACTTTCAAGTGACCGATCAGTCGCTGGCGGGATTCGTGCAGGACGACACCAAAGTTTTCATGACCACGATCCGGCCACGCTCTGAAGAAGTCGTGCAGATCCCGCCGATTCCATTCAGCTTTTTCGACCCCGACAAAAAGGAATACCAAACCGTTTA
>CALLUY010000136.1 GCA_938010615.1 uncultured Pirellulaceae bacterium
TTTTCGATTGCAACACAATCCATTCGAAGTTGCGGTGAGTGAGTTTTTCGCATGATTTATTCCTTGAAGTTTTGCGTGATTTGTCGTGTAGGAACAACAATTCAACGCGCGAACCATCAATTTGGTTCGATTCTTCAAGGAATTTTTTTTGATTTCAACCCGCGTTTCAAAACGCCAAACGACTTTGCAGACAGACACTAACTAACTGATGTGACAATTAATTGTAGTAGGTGAGTCCATAGGCGTGAAGCTTTTGCGAGCTTGTGTTGTGGTGAAAATTGTATTTGCGATAAGTATTGAGCCAGTCTTGTGAGCATGCCAATTGGCGATGGTTATCGAATTAGGTTGTGCAAATGTTTGTCTCCGAACGTAGTTGCTAGGCGACCGTCGTTCAACGTAGTAAGGGACAGTTCTAGCGGCATCGGCCGTGGTTTTGATGAGAAGTTTGGATGATGCAGGACGCTGCCTCAGTATTTCAACATCTTGGTCAGTCCAGATTTACCGATCAGTAGTAGTGCACTGCGTTGCGATCGAAACGCCTTGATTGGTCCGACGCCGGAAGTCAGGCTGGCGATGGTTTGCAACTGTGCATCGACGAGGAGCAACCGGTCCTGATTCTCAATGGCAACGACAAGGATCGAACATTCGCTGTCCGCGAACGAAAGGCCACTGATTGGGCCGCCAGCGACGATCGTTGATCGCAACAACTGGGCGGAACTGCGGTCCCAAGTGCTAACGACTCCATCGGCATGCCCCAGCGAGATCTCTCCGTTGAGCGTGTTGACTGCGAAGTTCTGAACATTGCCGAGTGCCGAAAAGTCGATCGTTTGTAAGCACTCTCCGTTGGTCACAGACCAGATCTTCACCGTGCCGTCGACCGAGAGCGATGCGAGTTCGTCATCGCCAATGAATTGCATTTTCAAAACCCAGTTCTTATGCCCTTCCAAACGTTGAGCGGGCTCGCCGGATTTAACGTCCCAGATGTCGATCGTGCCTTCGCGATTTGGTTTTCCGTCGTCCGCAGCAGGAGGTCCGGCAACCAGTTTTCCGTCGGGCGAAAACGCGGCACCACGGACTCCCCACGATACCTTCATTCGATGTTTGACTTCCAAGGCTGGCAATCGGCAAAGCACCAGTTGCTTGTCCAGTCCGACCGACGCGAGCATCGATCCCGTCGCGTTGATGTCGAGCTCCAACGGTTCTTGCGTGTGCAATGGAATGCTTTGCAGTTGAGCACCGGTTGTCGTGTTCCAAGTTTTCACCGAACCGTCGGTGTGACTGGTCGCGGCAATGTTGGCTTCGACATTGGCACTTCCGTCAGCGATTTGGTTCGGTAGGTCAGCCAAGTGTTTCCACATCATCATTTCCTGGCGGCCGAGCACGCTGATCCGTCCGTCAGGATGAACGACCATCAGTCGATCCAGCGAGCTGAGCCACGCAAGTTCACGAGCAGCACCGGGGAAGAGGCGAAGCTGAATTCGTTCGGATTTGCTCAGCCACCAAATCGAGCCATCCAGCTGAGCACTGAACACGGTTTGGTCTGAACCAAAAGTTCCAGTAACCGGTTGAGGGGGTGACTTGATGGTTCGACCAAGCTTTGCGGGCGAGCTTGAGCTTAAGTCGTCGATGTCTGCCAATGGCATTTCGAAAACGTAGCCTTTTGTGTCGGCGGTAAACATTGATTCACCGTTGAATCGGACGCGGACAATTTCGTTGCCTTTCCCTCGAAACGTTTTGATCGTTTGTGGTTGGATCGGGTCGACCACGAAGACGCTTCCTTTGATGCCGCCGACGGCGATGCGTTTTCCGTCGTGTGAAACCGCCACGCAATCAATCCGCTCGCTCAGTTGGACTTTCGTTTTCTGTGCTAGTTCGTTTTCGGAGACTTGATATAGAAAGTTGCTGCCCGTCGTCAGCCACCAGGACTTGGCTGTTTTGTCATACGCGGCGGCTCGAATGGCACCCATTTTCAGGTCGGCAAATTCACGAAACGTTTCGTTGTTGAGATCGACTCGAACGACAGGACCGCCAACGCTTCCGGCAATCAACGAATCCTGATCCGAGAACGAAAGGGCCGTGTAGATCGCGGCGGGCAATTGGATGTCGTGCAGCAGTTCCAGCGATGCCGCATCCCAAATTTCGATCTGCGAGGCGGTATTGATGATTGCGATTCGATTGGCTTCGTTGTCGACGGCCAGAACGCGAACGTTCGATTCGAAGCCAGTTCGAAGCACGGGCAGTTCGTATTGCCTGGCCAACGTCATGCCAAGATTCCACGCCGAATTACGGTTCTGAGTGGGGATTTTCTCGAGCTGGGTTTTTGCGTTCTGGTAGTCGCCGGCGATGGCAGATTGCCACGCGGTTTCGAGCGTTTGGCGGGATAGCGATTTGGAAAGTTGGGTCGCGTACTGTTCGGGTTTTTCCAACGCGTTATGCAACTGAGTCGATTTCTCTTTGTTCAATTCGTTTGCTGCGATCACATCGGCAAGGTTCTTCTGCGATTGACTGTAGCCAAGCCATAACGCCACGATCGATGCCAGAATCGAAACGCCAACCACGGCAGCCGATGTCACAGCGATTCGATTTCGCCGAACGAACTTTTGGAACTTGTACCAACGACTCGGAGGACGTGCTTCGATTGCGTCGCCGTCGAGGAACCGATCGATGTCGCTGGAAAAATCTGCGGCAGAGTCGTAGCGATGTTCGGGTTCACGTGCGATCGCTTTCATGGTGATCCAATCCAGATCGCCACTGACGTTTTTCGCCCAACTCGATTCACCTCCAGCGTGGTCTCGCCATCGCTGCGGATCGGTTCCTGACGTGATTCGTGTGCTGGGAGTTTGGGGCTGCGTCGAATGCAGAATGTTTTTCAGTTCCCAGATTCCGTCACGCAGCAGTTCACGGCGACTGACGGGAGTCTCGCCGGTCAGCAGCAAATACAACAGCACACCCAGCGAGTACACGTCGCTGCGGACGTCGATTCCGGTTTGCGACATCAACGCCTGTTCGGGACTCATGTACTCAAGCGTTCCGACGATCTGACCGTATTCGGTGAACATCGTTTTTTCGGTCAGCGGCATGTGCAACGCTTTCGCGATTCCAAAATCGATGACTTTCGCTAACGGCTTTCCCGAATCGGTAGTGATCAGAACGTTGGCAGGCTTGATGTCGCGATGAATGATGCCTTTCTGATGAGCGTGATGCACGGCGCCGCAGACTTGTTGGAAAATCGCGAGACGTTCGGAAAGGCTCAAATGGTTCTTGTTGCAGAATTCGTCAATCGGAACGCCGTGGACTAACTCCATCACGAAATACGGCTGACCGCTGTCGGTTGATTTTGCTTCGATCACATTGGCGATCGAAGGGTGCTTCATCATCGCCAACGCTTGCCATTCGGCCTCGAAGCGAGCAAGGATCATGTCCGAATCCATGCCACGCTTGATCCATTTGATCGCGACTTTGCGACGGATCGGTTGCAGTTGCTCGGCCATGAAGACGACGCCGTGGCCGCCTTCACCGATTTTCTGAAGGATGCGATACGGACCGATATGAGTCGGTGTCTCTGGTTCGGATGTTGCGTCGGTTTCCGGTTGTTGAAGATCCTGCGTTTCGATTTCGAGGCGTTGATCGCGATCGACCAATGGTTTGTCGATGAAGGATCTGGCACCGCGTTCGGCGTCGAGCATCGCGGCGACTTCCTCGGCCAGGGACGCGTCGGATTGGTTTAGCGTTGCGAGACGTTCGTCCCGATCGCCCTGGTCGAGTTCCCGGATTTCGAGGAACGCTTTCTGGATTTCGGCGTAGCGCTGCGGAGTCATTTCGATTCCTTGGCAAGTTTTCGAATCTCTTTCGAGTCCGGGAAGTCTTCCAGTGCGTGAGCAAGGATCATTTTCGCCAGGTCGTTCAAGCGATTTTGTTTCGCGGCGTTGATCAGCGCGACGCGATCTTCGGCGACCAAAGGGCAGGGCGTCTGCGATCGTAGTTTGCTGTATTGTCGAAGTGCGGCTTTGGGACCTTTCTCCTCGTAGGTCTCAAAGATTGCCAGAACATGATCGACCGATTCTTTCGGCGGCGCTGCCGGAGATGCAGCGGCAATTCGCTTCAGTGACAACGTCTTTGGTTTCTTCAGTTTGTTGGGTAATGGTTGAGTTGAGTTTTTCACGAACCGAACCATGGTCAATTGGTTGCCTCCACGAAGGAGTAAGCCGTTCTCAACCAGTGTCGGCGGCGTCCAGCATCGTTGCTTTAGTAGCGGGAGTTTTTGGTGTTGAGTGAAACGAGGATCGGATTCATCGTTGGCCAATTGCGGCGACAGCAGACTCAGATTGCCTTTGCCATCGACAACGATCAGTGAATCGCCAACCTGTAGCACGTTACCGTCTGAGAATCCTCGCCATCGGCCGAGAGTCGATCCGCTTTCGACATCGAATGCGAACATTAGTTTATCGTTGCAACCAACCACGATGTTCGGATTGGCAAGCAACCAGTTCGAGTAAAATAATTGAATTCGTTTCGCGTACCATCGCTCCTCTGTCTTCCAGCGGCCGTCCGTTTTGGTGACATCGATCCGCCGAGTGCCTTTGCATCCTTGGCCGGAGATGATGAAGCCGGTCGGCAATGCGATTGGTGAGGGGACGTTGGTTAAGCCTTTTTCGGCAAGGTCATGGGCCCAAAGCGGTTGGCCTTTGTCGGCGGCGATGCCGAGAACATTATCTTTGGTGATCAGAATCAATTGTTCGACGTCATTGAAAGTCGCGTACGTCGGAGTTGCATAGCTTGCTGATTCACAGGCTGCTTTCCAGATCGTGCTGCCGTCTTTCAAGGACAAGCAGTAGAGTCCGCCGGAAGGGCCGGCTGCCATCACGTAGAGTTTGCGATTATCTTTGCTGACAACAGGACTGGCTGAGAATCCGAATTGAACGGGTTCGGCTTTGAGGTCTTTAACGAGGTCCTGTTTCCATCGTAGGTCGCCGGTCGCTGCGTCCACGCATTCGAGTAGGCCCGTGAATGAAATCGTGACGATCGATTCGCCGATCAGCGTCGGTGTTGCTTGCGGGGAGATCGGAGCGCCGCTGAACGATTCCTGTTCCTTGTACATGTCGACGGAATCCGATTCGTGTTTCCAGAGCTCATCGCCCGATTTGAGATCAATGCACAGCAGTCGTGTATGAATTAGCTTCGATTTGCCTTTGCGACTTTCGTGTTCGCCCGCCATCACGAAAACGCGGTCCCCATCGACGATGACTTGTGAACGACCGTGGCCGACTTCCGCGTTCCAAACTTGTTCGAACTGAGTGTCGCTCGAGAGCGGTTGCGAGTAAGTCCAATTGTTCAGATGTCCGAACTGGTCGTCACATGCGGCAGCGGTTCCTTGAACGAGTCCAATGATCGCGACGAGAACTAATTTGATTGTGTTCATGGCTTGTTCCTTCAGGGTTGAATTTTGCGCAACAGCCATGCTCTGGCAGTTGCCCAGTCACCTGCGGCGGTACGTTTGGAAACGCCAAGCACTTCTGCTGCTTCGGTTTCCGTTAGCCCACCAAAAAAACGAAGCTCAACAAGTTTTGCCTGTCGCGGTGCCAGTTCGCTCAGTTCAACGATCGCTTCGTCGAGCGCCAACAAATCGACAGAGAGTTCTGGCGATTGCGGTTGAGCGACTTCGAAGTCGACGCGTTGGAATTCTCCGCCACGTTTTTGACGGTTTCGTGAACGGGCTTGATCGACCAGGATTCGTCGAATGACCACGGAGCAAGCTGCAAAGAAATGCGTGCGACTTTCCCACGCCAGATTTTCGTTCCCGACCAAACGCATGTATGCTTCGTGAACCAGTTCGGTTGGGTCACAGCCACCAGCTGCTTCTTTTCGAACGGCTCCCTGAGCGATCTGACGCATTTGGTCGTAGACCATCGGAACGAGTTGATCGATCGAGGCTTCGTGGCCTTTCGCGATCCGTTCCAATATTTCAGTAATCTGCTGCGTCACGGTTTTGCTTTCCGGGATAAAGCGGCTGTTGTTAAGCCTTCAGAGAGCATCGCGTCGTTGGGGGATCGTTAGTGCAATGAAAAATCAAATGTTTTTTAGATTGCAATACAATCCCGAAGCGCAAGCGAGTGAGTCTGTGTCGGAACTGGGACTCACTCGATTGCCAACTTTTAGCATCTAGCCGAGAATCCCAACCCGAAGCGTAAGCGAGGTGCGCCCATGCACCTCGCTCACGCTTCGGGTTGGGACTAGTTTGCCTCAATCCTAGCCGCAATGTCCGCAGCCAGTTTTGCTTTCGCTTTCTGAACTGTCGCATGATTCCGCGATGACGGCTTCGAATTGGCCGCCGAGCGATTTCAGACCCAACCGTTCGAACAGCTGTCGATCGCGGTCTGTTGCAGAGTTGCCAGTCGTCAAAAGCTTGTCGCCGTAGAAAATCGAATTGGCTCCAGCCAAGAAACACAACGACTGAAGTTGATCGTTCATCTCTTCGCGTCCAGCCGAAAGCCGAACGTAAGACTTTGGCATCAGAATGCGAGCGACCGCAATTGTACGGACGAAGTCAAACGGATCGATGTCTTCGTTATCTGCCATCGGAGTGCCGGCGACTTTGACCAAGTTGTTGATGGGAACGCTTTCGGGTGCGGGATCGAGGTTGGCAAGCGTCACAAGCAAACCAGCGCGATCGTCGAGATCCTCTCCCATGCCGACGATTCCGCCGCAGCAAACTTTCATTCCGGCTTGTCGCACGTTTTCGAGAGTATCCAAACGATCCTGGTAGGTTCGCGTGGAAATAATGTCGCCGTAGAACTCAGGTGACGTATCGAGATTGTGGTTGTAGTAGTCGAGCCCAGAATCCTGCAGAGCTGCGGCGTGTTCTTCTTTGAGCATGCCGAGCGTGGCACATGTTTCGAGGCCGAGATCTTTGACGGCGCGGATTGCGGCGGAGACCTGTTCGATGTCGGAATCTTTCGGACTGCGCCAGGCAGCTCCCATGCAAAATCGACTGGCTCCGTTTTCTTTGGCGCGTGTTGCGGCGGAAACGATCTGGTCCAGCGGCATCAGCTTTTCGGTTTTCAAACCGGTTTTGTAGCGAGCACTCTGCGGACAGTAAGCACAATCTTCCGGACACGCTCCAGTTTTGATACTGAGCAGTGTGCTGAGTTGGACGGTGTTCGGATCGTGATTTTCGCGATGAATCGTCATCGCCTTGAACATTAGATCGTTAAAAGGAAGTTCAAAAAGTTCGACAACCTGTTGACGGGTCCAGTTCTCAAGTTGCGGAGCAGTTGTTGTTTCAGGCATGAGATGACGAAAAAGGGTGATAGGCGAAAGGCGTATTTTAGCATGACGACTCTGGCGGGGTAGGCTATTGTCGCTCGGTTCTCCGAACCGATAGCGGGCGGATGGAGGCGGGGAACTTTTTGAGGGCGTTTTCTGGTTGGAGAAGTATAGCGTGGGCGCGCTACCAACTCGGAGAGCTGTGCGACAAAGGTTCTCCGAACCGATGGCGGGCGAATGGAGGCGGGGAACTTTTTGAGGGCGTTTTCTGGTTGGAGAAGTATAGCGTGGATACGCAAACAGCTCGGAGAGCTGTGCGACAAAGGTTCTCTGAACCGATGGCGGGCGAATGGAGGTGGGGAACTTTTTGAGGGCGTTTTCTGGTTGGAGAAGTATAGCGTGGGCGCGCTACCAGCTCGGAGAACTGGGCGACAAAGGTTCTCTGAACCGATGGCGGAACTTCCTTGGCCTAGCAACATTCGTCTCGCAACTGAAAACTATCTCAAAAGCGGCCACCCGAAGCGCGGTAAACAAACTTCTCACCACCAATTCCTGCTTTTGCGGGATTGTCGCGAATATACTTCCGCAAGTACTCCAGTTGCGAATTGCTTCGAACAAGATGATCAAACGGTTCGGGGAACCATAAAACCCCGCTTCGCTCCATCGACTGGTTAATTTTCCGGGCCGAATATCGCATCCAGCCGCCGGGCTGAGTTTTGGCGATCTCAGCGCTTTTGAATGCTACTAAACAGTGAACGTGATTTGGCATGATAACAAAGTCGCCCATCCAATAGCGATCACCATGAAACTTGAGAAGCGACTTGGCTACTTCCTGTGAGGCCAAGGGGTTGGCAAGCTCACACTCTCCAAGGCAATTGTCCAACGTTAACTCTCGCTGACGTGAAAAGTGTTTCTTGAAATCCTTCTGCTGTTCAGATGTCAAACATTGGTAACCTGTCTCCCAATCACCTGAACAAACAATGCCGTAGCGCTGCAAAAACTGTAGTCGTTCTCGGTGCCAGCCTTGAACTACCGATTTGGGAATGGAGTCATTGAGTCGCATGGTCAAGAAACATACTGACAGTGGTTGGTGCCGATGCGGTCGCGTTCGATCCCACTGGTCAAATTCGCTCGAAGGATCAAAGAGTTGCCCTTCGTTGAGATCCATAATTTCGTTCTCAATTGGATGAATTGCTAAACGGCCATTCAGGATGGTGAGCGATTATTTCGTCGATCGCATTTTTGCGAGTGCCGATGAGCAGTGCAAGCGATTCAGGAAAATCGTTGGCTTTTGGAACGTAATAGCTCGGAGAGCTACATTGTCGCTCGGTTCTCCGAACCGATAGCGTGCGGATGGAGGTGGCAGGGTATTGGTGAGCGTTCTGAATCGGATGCTTAGTCACACTGGCGCGCTACCAGCTCGGAGAGCTGGGCGACACTGATCACTTTCGTTTGCGAATTGACTTGCTGTATCGCTCCAGCGTTTTGCGTTCCTTCCGCGTCAGGCTGTCTTCGCCCTGTTCGCTGATTTTTGCCAAAATTCGATCGCCTTCTTCGCTCAATCGATCCACTTTTTCTGAATCCGCGTCGGCGTCAGGATCATAGACGCCAAACTTGCTTTTTGGTTTTGGCATCCAGCCCGAGAGACTACCCATCCACCGAAAGTCCCACTTGAAGTGAAGATACACATACGCAAACGCCGCGCCTGCAATGTGTGCTTGCCACGCAACATCGGAAGCGGGATTGAATGCCCTTATCAGGTCGTAGCCAATGAGACCGATGCCCAGCAGCCAAGCTGGAACTTCGATGATGCCCATCAGAAATAGCTTTTGATGAGGATACCAAAGGATGAACAGGATCAGCACTGCGGTCGTTGCACCAGACGCACCGACAACCGATCCTCTTCCGCCGCTCAAGAAATTCCAGAGAAAGTAAGCCAGCCCAGAGACGACAATCGCGACTAGGTAGAAGCGGAGAAATTCGTAGCGGCCCAATCGCTCTGCGACCGGTCTACCAAACATGTACAGAACGAACATGTTGAAGATGATATGAAAGACGTTCGTTTCGATGGAAGCGTGGGTGAACCCGTACGTCAAAAACGTCCAGACTCGCCACGGTTTCTCAACATCGAGGCTCAGAATGTAGTTCACCCAGTGGATGCCCACACCTTCGGCAACCGCAGGCGAAAACATATCCACGATCCAGACGATAAAGTTGATCGCGATAAGAATTGCGATGATCGAAAACTGAGCCAGTCCGGTTTTGTTACTTCCGAACATCGATTCGTCGCGAGTGTATTGTCGATCCTCAAAGCCCATCGATGCTCCTTGGTCGCTGATCAACCAATCCGTGCGTGAAGAAATGGCGAACGTTTGTTCGCCTATCTATTTATCGGTTGATTGAGCGACAAAGACAAGCGTATTGACGAAATGCAGTGCTCTATCGGCTGGAAGAGCTGAAAGACTGAGAACGCATTTCAAGGCTGCGGCGAAGATCCGCCAGTTGGTTTGCAAGCATTTCGATTTTGCGAGCATCGTCGGCAACTTGCTGTTCAAGTTGTTGCAGAACGTCGTTTATCCGATCGAGATCGTTGCGAAGAAGCTTATTATCGTTTTCGTATGCAACCTTCTCGCGAGTTCGATCTTGCTGTTGTTTCAGCATATCCGCGATGGCCGTGTCCTGAACTTCGTTGTTGCTAACCAATCGCATTGTATCGTTTTCGGCTTGAGAGCCACGATTGTAGAGCTTGGTCATTTCGTAAGGGAAATCAACCAACTTGCGGCGGAATATGCGATCAGCGACTTCCACGTTTGGTTCACGCTCGGTGAATGGCGGGACAATCGTTCCGTCAGGCCGTTGGTAACCTTCAGCAGTACGCAAATCGATTTCGATGACGTCGTCTTTCTTGAAGGTCACGTCACGCGACTCTTCGCCCGGCGATAGTTGTAAAAGTGGATCGACAGCGTGACCTTGAACAGAGAACGTTCCGTCGGTATCCAGCTTGCCGGACTTGTCGTCAACGGTGTAGGTCTCCGTTGAATTTCCATTGAATTTGTAGCGAACGAAGACTTCGGATGGTCCAGGCTCGAAGCGTGAAGCACGGTTAGGTGCTTTGTCGACCCACTCTTCGATCACGCCAATCGACAAGCCGTCAAAGTTAAACTCGTCGATGAGTCGTTCGTATTGAGGACTGTTTTGTGGAAATCCGACTTTCTCTGGAGCAAATGCTTCGGTCATCAGAAACTGTCGAAATTTCGCGATGTCAAAGTTGTCACCGTTCATGCCGGCAACTTCACGAAACACACCGTGTCGATCGAAAGGCATTCTTTCAAACAGAGTCCATGAAACGGCTTGAGGCGCACCGTACTCTTGGAAGTTCGCGATTGGAACCGATGGAACCAAGGTGAGTTCCGTTGTTGACTGGCTCAGGACGAGGAATTTTCCAACGAACTGAACCGGAGTAACTTTGTCCTGAAGGATGGCATCAGCGAATGCATAGAGCTCGACGTTTTCGAGCGACATGTTTTCGTCTTCAACTTCAGGTTGCTCGACAGCGAATGTGAATTTGATTTGGCCTTCGACGTGGGTGACTTTGCCTCCGCCCCATTCGCGGCCACGCCCAAGTTGCATCAACTCGAGTTGTTGACTCAATCCACGCAACGACTCTGGTCCGTATTCGGCGGAGCTGATGTCACCGAAGATTACTTTTTGACGAAGTGCTTCTTGATCGGCGACACGTTTGGTTTGTTTGTCGACAGCTTTCAAAGCGGTGCGGCGAAGATGTAGCGTCTGGGCCATTCCAATCATGCCGGCCGAACCAGCGATGAAAATGAAGACCAGCAGAACGGGGTTCAGCCAGTGCCAATCTTTTTTGGCAGACAGAACCGCAAGCACGACCATCGCGATAAAGAGCAGTCCAAGTATGGCGTAAAGGATCATGATGCGTGCTAAATCAGGTCAGATAGATGGGCGACGTGCCGAATTTCGTCAGTCAAACGCGGTGGCAAACCGCTTCTCTATATTACGTCCGCCAAGTCCCGCTGGAATGCAAATTACCGGGCAAACGAACGTTTCGATGATAAATTGGGCAATTCCCCTGTCAAGTTTTGCTATCGACCTAAATGGACTGTTTGCTTGCCATTGCTTCGTTGGTTGGTCTGATTCGCCCCAATACGGACAAACGGTTTAAGTTCGACGCCGGAAACTCCCGAATATCGATAAAAGCCTGTGTATTGGTAATAACGGAATGTTCCGAAAAGTTTGGTGCAATCCGTAGAGTCGCCGGAAGCCCGCATTTTCCGACGTTGCCAGTTCCAGAAAGTTGAGCTCCGACTTTGAGTCAGGTTTGACTTGCCCGAAAGCCCGCTCCCGATCTTGGCGTGGCTAAATCAGGAACAACAAGGAATCACTGTGTCCCAGACCCGCACAGAAACCAAACAGCGTAGCTCCAGCTGCGCTTCCAGAAATCGCTCCGTTTCGTTGGCCATTTTGGTCTGCGTGTGTTCAGCACAACTGCTGCTGATCGCTGGATGTCATCGTGGATTTTATCGCCGCCAAGCGGACGCTGAAGCTCGTCGGCTGATCACAGAGAAAGCTGGTTCGCGCTGGAACTCCGCGACCGGAGGCATCGAGATTGATCCGATGTCGCGAATGTTCGATCCGTTTTCCGCGGACCATCCGCCGATTCCTCCCGACGATCCGGCTGCTCACAAGCTGATGCACGAAGTCGATCAAAAGCCAGGATATCCTCACTGGCACGCAAACGGAAACATCGATGAAGTAGAAAATCCGACATGGCAACAGTATCTGCCGGTCAACGAAAAAGGCGAAGTTGTTCTTTCGTTGTCGGACGCATACCGCCTGGCCCTAATCCATAGCACCGATTTGCAACAGCAGCGTGAGACGCTCTACCTTTCGGCGCTGGAAGTTTCGATTCAACGATTTGGTTTCGATTCGCAGTTGTTCACAGGTTTCAATTCGTTTCTAACCAGCCGCGGCCGATTCAATAGCGGCACAGGCCAGTCATCGACGACCCTCGAAAGCTCGCTCGGTGTTAACGGCGGCGGATTTGAAGCGAGACGACTCGGAATCACCGGCGCGAACTTCGTTGTTGGTTTAGCGAACACGATCATGTGGGAGTTTTCTGGCGCCAACACTCAATCAGCCAACTCACTGATTAACTTTTCGGTCATTCAGCCTCTTCTCCGCGGAGCCGGCCGGGAGCGCATCATGGAATCGCTAACTCAGTCAGAAAGGACTCTGTTGGCGAACGTTCGGCAATTGGAACGTTTCCGTCGCGGTTTCTATCTCGAGATTGCCACGGGTCGCAACGCAGGCGCCGGGCCGTCACAGAGCTCGTCAGCTTTTCTGAATTCGCCGGGGCTCACCGGTTCCAATGTTGGTGGATACATCGGATTACTACAACAAAAACAGCAGATTAAGAATATCGAATTCGGTGTCGCTCAGTTTGAATCACTGTTGATTCAATTCAGTGAGCTGTTCAAAGCGGATCGCATCAGCAAACTGCAAGTGACTCAGTTTGAGTCAAACGTTTACTCACAGCAACAACAATTACTCAACGCCAAAATTGCTTATCAGAGTGCACTGGATCAATTCAAAGTTTCAATTGGCTTGCCGCAGAATTTGGACATCGTTATCGAAGACCCTTTCTTGGATGCGTTCAGTTTGATTGATGACCGGTTCCCAGATCAGTTGGAAAACATCAGACGATTGCGTGACACGACCAGTAATTCCATTGTTAATTTCGCTGATAGCATTGATGCAAGGAAGAAATTGGAGGACTCCGACGACGATCTAAGTGCGATCAACCAGAAACTGAAATCTCAGGCGGGTGGGCTACTTCCGTTCGTCAAGAAAGCCGAAAGTTTGATCGACTCAATCCTCGAGGAAGACCGTGCGATTGTTTCCAAAGACATTGCGACCCTGAAGGACCGTCGCGAAGAGCGGCTTGAGTATCTTGCGGAGATGGTGGATGAAATTGAATCAGGCCGAATTGAGTCGCGGGTCGAACCGAAAGTTTTCTCTGCGGATTCAATTCCAACGAGTGAAGATTTGGCGGCTCAATTGGACGGAGAAGGCAACTCACGATCGCTGGTTGCATTGTTGGAAGGTGCTCTGAAAGAAATTCGAGCCAGCATCGAAGAACTTGAAAAATTTGAGAAATCACAAGACGACAAAACCAGTGAAGAGCTGGAGAAATTGTTGCGTCGAATTCCTGACCTTCTAAATGAAGTCAACGGAAACGTCTTGGAAATGGCGCTCTTGCAGGCGGAGGCCCGTGCCAATGCGATCGGAATCACGAAAGTCGAAATCGATTCGGCGGCCGCGTTTGAAACAGCCCGTTGTCTTCGCCGAGACTGGATGAATGCAAGAGCGGCGTTGGTTGATCGCTGGAGACAAATAGAATTCTTCGCAGATCAACTCGAGTCGCAAGTCGATCTTGTTCTGACGGGAGAGATTGGGAACGCGAATGCCGACAATCCGTTTCGTATCCGATACGAGGACGGAAACTTGCAAGCAGGATTTCGTTTCGATGCTCCGATTGTTCGACAGTCCGAACGCAATGCTTATCGACAATCGCAGATTTCCTATCAGCAGGACCGCCGCAGATACTATCAGTTTGAAGATTCGATTCATCAAAGCTTGAGGTTGACGCTGCGAACGATTGATCAGAACAAAGTGCTTTTCGAATTGAACCGTACGAACCTGCAAAACCAAATTGACCAGGTGAAACTCAACCGTGCCAATCTGTTCGCACCACCAGCAGTCGGTCAACGGGCCGGGCAAAGCGACACGACGGCGACGTTCCTCGCGCAGGCGATTCAAGGTTTGTCGGGACAACAGAACGGCTATTTGAGTCTCTGGGCTCAGTACGAAGTTCTCCGCCGGAATCTGGATTTCGATATGGGAACGATGGAGCTGGATTCGAATTTCGAATGGGTTGATCCGGGAGCGATCGACTCATCGATAGGATCCCGAGTCGCTGCTCGCGAAGGCGTCGCCGAGAACGATCGTTTCTGCTGCGGGATGCAGCAGGCGCAAATGCAAATGATTAACCAATACGAAGGCGAAGTCATCGATTCGCAGTACATCGACCAGAATTACCCCGAAGGAGCCGAAGTTGACTCAGCTTTCGATCCACCTACTGATGAAGTTGAGCCCTTGGAGTATGAAGGAACGAATATGATCGAGATCGATTCGATGCCGGAAAAGTCTTCTCGCAAAGTGCAGGAAGTTTCTCCGCCTGTTCCAGTTCCAGATCCACCCGTTATTAAGCCGCCAGTCCTTGAACCGACGGTCGAGCTGCCGCCATTGAGTAACCTCGCGCCGGCGAAGTCGCCTATGATCAGGACTGTTGCTCAGCCTCCGCAATCGCAGCCCGTTGCCATGACTTCCGTATTGCAGTCACCTCGCGCCGGTTTCCTTGATCCGTTTCGACGACGAACAGCTTCGACTAGTCAGCGTAGGCTTGTCGCAGAAAAGCCTTCTTTTGGAGACGTGAATCCTTGGGACACGTCCGGCGACTCGTCCTTGAAGCGAGCTTTCGAGCCGAAAGTCGAAGAGAACGTCAAGCCTGTCGAAAGCACAGCCAAAGCACAAGCGACGATTTTGAGGCGGTGATTTGGGGCAGGTTGATTTCCTTCAACGCTGCGTCCACGCCCACGTATCAATAGTACGGCCGGAGCATCAAGTAACAAATCGGCCCTGTCACCGCGACGTAGAGCCACATCGGAAACGTGAATTTTGAAAACCAGCGATGCCGTGTGACTTGGCCGGTGTAACCAAAGATCCATGTAAACAAAATCAGCGGAAAACTGACCGCCGCCAACACGATGTGCGAAATCAGCAACACAAAGTAGACAATTCGAATCGGACCTTCGCCACCGAATTTGGTTTCGGGAGTCGTGAAGTGGTAGGCAACGTAGCAGAGCAGAAACGCTGCCGAGCATGCCATTGCGGCAGTGATCGCATTCTGATGAGCCTTAACTTTTCGTTGTTTGATCATGACCAAGGCTACGACTAACAATACTGCCACGATTGAATTGAGTATCGCGTGCACCGGCGGAAGGAAGTGAAGCTCGACGCCGATATCCAGTTTGACTCGTCGCATAACGCCAACCAACGCCAAGACAGCAACGGTCAGCACTGCCGCGATCGGATACAGCTTACGTGCGAGCGACAAATTTTCGATAGGAGGATTATTGCTCATGATTCGTTTTGTTTGGAACACGTACACAAAGCCAAAGTCGTCGATGGACAATACGACGCTCGCTGGCAGACAATACGACGCTGGCTGACAGACAATACGACGCTGGCAGCGTCGTGTACGGCGTCGTGTACGATTGTTTACCCGCCATCGATTCGCTTGAATTCACCGGGCGGACGCGATTCCTTCCAAAGCGAATCCACCAAGCCAAGCATTTCGACTTCTTGAGCCGCGTCCTGCCAGTCGAATCGACCGCGAACGTTGCCCCATTTGTCGACCACAAACAGTTCAGAAGAATGATGATCGGTGCCACCCATCGCACTGAAAAACTCAGCCGAAACGCGAGGGATCACTTTTTCGTTGCCGGTCAGAAATAGCCAACGGTCTGGGTCGGCGTTGTGTGCGCGGGCATATTCGCGAAGCTTGGCCGGCAAGTCCGTAGAAGGATCCGTTGTGATGCTGACCAGCTTCGTTGGGTTTTCACCGAGTCGACTTTGCAGCCCTTCGATGTATTTCGATTGTTCTTTGCAGATCGTTGGGCATGATGTGAAAAAGAAATTCGTGATCCAAACTTCACCCGTTAAGTCACGCGAGAAAAATGGTTTCTCGTCGCTGGTGTAAAGGTGAAATTCACGTAGGAATCGAATCGTGCTCAAGTCGATCGGTTCGCGACCCACCATTGCGTTTCGCGTCTTCACGATCTCGTTTAATGGTGGCTCCGTCTCTGCGGCAACTTCCTTGACGACTTTCACTAGCCGTTTCATGTCGTAAGGATCGTCCCATTTGAATCTGTCGCGGTACTTACCCCATTTGTCGACCAGCATGATGTTGTCGGTGTGGTTCGCCATGTCGACGACTTCCACGCGAAACATTTGCTCGCCGACTTCTTTGATCTTGTATTGCTGACCAGTCAGAAAAGTCCAACGCGGCGATACAGCGCCAAAGTCTTCCGCGTAGCGATTAAGAACTTCCGGCGTGTCGCGATCGGGATCGACCGTGATGGTTACGAAAGCAACGTCTTCCTTTTTAAGTTGCTCATTGAGCCTCGCAACCTGTTTGTTCAAGTCGCGACAGATGCTGGGGCAGGTTGCGAAAAAGAAGCTAACCAAAAACGGCTTGTCACCACTGAATTGAGCCGTGTTGAACGTTTCGTCGTTTTGATTCGTCATCTCGAAGTTATCGATGTGATGAAGATGCTTCCACGGAACGTCGACGATGACCGCACCGGGAGGATTGTCGGCGCTTGGGTCGACGGGATTGTGGGAGCTTCCTGCAACGCCGATCGGCGCCGACGTCATCAAACCAGTGAACACAGCGATGGCCATAAAGACGCAAGCTAGAAATCCCAGCGCGCCGAGCAACAGCATGTTGGGGCCGCGTTTGTCGGCTGAGTTTTTCGAAACGTTCATTTTAGTGTGAGCTTTCAGGAGAAGTTTCAACTGCCATCGGAGCGTGATTGGAACGCGTTTTCGTGTAAGTGCTGACCCGATCTGCGACGTCAGGAATTAACAGGATCACCAACAGGGCTCCCATCAACAGCGCCGGGACGGTTAGCACGTACTTCCAACGCTTCTCCCACCAAAGATGCATGAAAAAAGTGACCACCAAAAATGCTTTGGCAACCGAAACACCCATCATCGCAATCCAGCCGGTCAGCGGATTATCCATCAGATGCGAATTGGCAATCCAGAATGACATTGCCGTCAAAGCGCATAACATCACGAACACGATAATGAAAACCGTGCGATGGCTCTTGTGTTCTGGATGTGATGTTTCAGTCATGGCTCAATCGTGTCCAAATTCAAAATACAAGCCCGAAGCGCAAGCGAGTGATCAATCCGCGAGTGCACGAACCCGAAGTCTGGGGGATGTTCAACGCTCGGGCCGATCACTCGCTTGCGCTTCGGGCTTGTATTGGAATGATTCATCAAAACAGATACAGCAAAGGAAACAAAAAGATCCACACGATGTCAACAAAGTGCCAGTACAGTGCGACGTTTTCGATCAGTCCGGCTTTCGCAGCTCCCAGCGTCATTGGTAGCATCACGACGAACACAATCAAGCCGATCAAGACATGAACCGCATGCAAGCCCGTCATCATGAAGTAAGTGTTCGCCCAAGTGTTTCCGCTTGGGATCACCATCGGAAGTTTCAGGTGGTGCTGATGATTGATGCCGTGATGAACATCGTTCCCGGCGCTAGCCAGATGTAGATCGTCCATTGCTTTGATTCGATTTCGCAGAGGAGCAACGTCGCTGGTGAGTTTGGTGACTTCGACGGTCGTTTCAGTTGCCAGTTTCGTTTTGGCCGTAATTGCTTCTTTTGCTGCATCTCCGTCAGCTTTGAGCGATTCGATTTCTTTTTGTAGCGACTGTAGATTCGAATTGGCTTCCGTCAGCCGCGTTTCGGTTTCAGCCAACATCGCGGAAACCTCCGCCCGCTCATCATTAGTGTATTTGGCAAATCGCTCCAGTTGTTCATGTGAGAAACTGTCTGGATAGATTTGACTTGCTAGGGATTCCATCGCCAGCTTTTGCATGATCGTGTCACCCGTTTTGCCGACCTTGGCTTCGGTCCACTGCACCATTCCAGATTGAATCAGGAACAAGCGTTCGAGTCGTTCTTTTGCCGCAGGGTTATCTTTGTCGTTTTCCAGCACGCCGATCTGGGCACGGATATCTTCTTTCAAACCAGATAGCCAAATCGTGTCGGCTCGGTCGTAGAGTGCGCTGCGTGGAAAGTTCGGATGGATGCCATGATTAAATTTCGAAGTGTATTCGACGCCTTTGACGCCCAGAAACACGACTCCCAAAAGCAACGTTAACAGAATCCAACGCTTGGCCTTGTCCGGAGCGTTGCGTTTCGCAGCTTCGAGCGCGAACACGATCGAGACGCTTGAACAGATCAGCACGAACGTGTTCAACGCTCCCATCCACTCGACAACGTGAACTTCATGCGGCGTCGGCCACGTTCCTTCGGGTGCTCCAAAGCGAAGCACGATATAGGTTCCAATCAACGCCGTGAAAAACATGATCTCTGTCGACAAAAACAGCCACATCGCGATCTTGCCGGCGGAAACCGGAATTGCGGACTGGTACTGCAAACCATACGCGTGCGAATTGTTGTCAGAGGTTGAAGTCATGCTTACGTCAAACAGGCGATAAGGAGTCCCACCATGTAGAGCGGTAGATACAACAGCGAAGAACGCATCAGTTTTTTCGCGGTCGCGTCATTGCGATCTGCGTTGAAGACAAACGAGGCTTTCAAATAGGGAGTTCCAACAATCAATGCGATGACCACCAACAGGATGCCATGATAAATCGTGCGAACTTCCAAGATTGGAATCAGGCTGCACAGAATCAACAGGATACAAGTCAGCACAGACTTGAAACCGGCCCGTTTGCCACTGGGGTCAACGACCGTCAACATTTGTAACCCGCCGGCTTTGTATTCGTGTCGGTACTTCCAGGCGATCGCCATGAAGTGCGGGAATTGCCAGAACACCAGCACGCCAAAGAACGCCCACGCGACTAGTGGGACGGTTCCGGTTGTTGCCAGTGCTCCCATGATGACGGGCAGGGCACCGGCGACGGCGCCGATCTCAGTGTTGAACCACGTCACTCGTTTCAACGGTGTGTAGATAACGACGTAGACGATCCAGTTTACGGCGGCGCATAGCGTGGTCTGCCAATTGACGAAGTACCAAAAGATCACGGCACTCAGGATGAATGTAATCGCACCGAAGGCCAGCACTTCAATCGAAGTCAATTTCTCGGCTGGCAACGGTCGACCAGCGGTTCGCGGCATCAGCGAATCGGTCTTTCGTTCGACATACATATTCATCGCGTTGCCGCTGAAGCAAATCAGCAGACAGCCGATCGTGCCCCAGAACAAAACAGAAACGTCAATGAAGTCGGCCGAAACGATGGCCGCGACGATGAACGTCAGCACGACCATGATCGAAATCCGCATCTTGGTTAGCTCACGGTAAGCCGGGATTTTGTCCGAGAAGGACGTATCAGCTACGGTGGCGAGCGGTTTTTCAGTTTCTGTGGGCAA
Organism: uncultured Pirellulaceae bacterium; assembly: GCA_938010615.1. Lineage (GTDB taxonomy): Bacteria > Planctomycetota > Planctomycetia > Pirellulales > Pirellulaceae > Mariniblastus. The sequence goes on from CALLUY010000136.1 coordinate 19,550, forward strand.
CGACATCAGGGCTTTGTTTAAATTTCGGAGACTGCCATTGTCCTCTCGGGCGCTGGCTTTGAGAAGTCAGATTGTGGGTTTAGCTGGTATTGAGCGATCTCCCAGAATCGCTGGAGCGAACAAGCGGTGCGATCGGAAAACCTGAACTGTCCACAACGCCAATATCAATGACCCTACGGCAACATGAGCCGTGACCAGATTCATCTGAAACATGCTTTTCTCAGGCACAACAAACCCGGCTGCAAACGCCATGTCGGAAAACCAGATCGGCCAACCAAACTTGACGACCCATGTTCCGAATCCTAAAGAGAACTGAACCAGAATCGCGAGAATCAAGAATCGCATCGACCAAACAAGCCCACGGCTTGCCGGCTCGCGTCGTCTGGCTCTGGCGACTGCAATTGCCTGAACGAATGTGCCGACGACCAATCCAGCCGCAATCAACACATGCAAAACGATCAGCCCCTGATATTCTTGTGGAGATGCTGCTTCTGAAATGTGACGTAGAAATGCACCGACGATCAATTGGCAATACGCCACAACCAACATCAATGTTGGCCAAGTCGAAGTAAACGATCGTGATGAATTGCCAGTTTTGCGAAACGAATCTTGGTCAGACCACCATCGCGAAGTGACAACGCAAAAGCCAACGACCGCCAGAAAGAACGCCGGCCCGACACATCCATGAATCTTGGCCATCGTTCGGTCGCTGAAGAAGACTTCAAAATCGCCAAGTTTTCCGTTGGCAGAAAGTACTCGGATTCCACCCAGCAATCCTTGAAAGCCAACCAATAGAAATAGAGCCACTGAATACCATCGCACCCACGATCTCGAATCGCGCCGAAACGTGAACCACATTAACGCGATCGCAATCAGTCCTGAAATCGATGCCAGCAATCGATGCCCATGTTCGACGAACAGATCCCACGGGCCGAAGAACCAAGTCGAAATCGGATAGGCAAACATGTTGTAGCCAAACGTGCCTGGCCAATCGGGAACGGCCATGCCGGCATCCCAAGACGTAACCAGTCCGCCAAACCAGATCAGCGGGAATACGATGATGGTCAACAAAACGGCAACCCGATGCGGCGCCTTCGATCGAGGCGTTACATCGATGTCGGTCTCAGTTTCCGGTGTTGATTCAGATTTTGGCAGCTGTTTAGGCATGCTTATATCTTATCGTCAAAGCAACGATTCAGAACCGGAACATTCTGTCACACTCTTTGAGTAAGCAAAAAGCTCATCGATCGCAGTGCTCGCAGCGAGCGTTGAGAATCGGTTGCGGTGTCCGATTCTTTTTAGCCCATTGCACCAGTGCAAGCGCTGCAGCTGCCGCAGCCGCAGCCACCGGTTTCATCGCCTTGTTCATTCAGTTCGACCAGAATCCCGGAGGCTTCACCATCGGTCCGAGAAAAATCACTGTCGAGTACCGTCGAAACTTGACTGGCAGTGAGTTCAACCCCGTCGGCCATCAGATTGTTGGAGTCCGAAACATGCGATAGTCCGAGATTGTGCCCGATTTCATGAGCTGTCACCCGAGCAATGACATCGCGGCCGCTTTCGAAAGACAAAAGATTTTCGCCCACGTGAATTGCAATTCCATTCGCGTCAATAAACGCGAGACCGTTGGCTGTGTTGGCCGAAACCGTACCGAAGCCTGGAACGCGGTTCACGAAGTAGGTGTCAATGATTTGTCCATCGATGTGACCAACGCCAGCGGCATCTCCCTGTTGAACAATGGCATTCAGATCTTCCTGTAAACGCACTCCATTGCCGACGCCAGAATTAAAGAACGTGCTGTTGGTGGTTCGCTCGTCAAGAAATTCAATGTCGATTCCGGCTTGAAGGTAGATCTCATCAATTTCACGTCTGATGTCAAACGATTGCTCGTCATTACCAAAAAAGACCGCCGTGTTGGAGCCATTGTCATCCGAGACAATGATCGGCTGTATATAGACTCGTTTCGTCACTTCGGCGGCGGCCTCTCGGAGGCCATCTGAAAAGATGAAGCTCTCAGCGCCGCTAACACGATCGAGGCCTTCGGCACCCGTCGTATCTCTGACGACAAGCTGGCCACCATCATTGGTTACCACAAAGTTCGCATAATTTCCTGCGAATGTTACTCTGTCGTTGCCATCGACTCCCAGTTGAATCAAGTCATCGCCCGCACCACCGAGAGCCCGGTCGCTGGTATCTCCCACGATCGTATCGTTTCCGATATCTCCAAGCACAACGTCGCTCGCCGTGCCGCCTTCAACCCAGTCATCGCCAGCGTCTCCATCGACTCGATCGGCGTTGTCGCCACCAAAGAGTCTGTCGTTGCCATCGTTGCCGCGAATCACATCGTTGCCAGCGTCTCCATAAACGACGTCGTCACCTTCGTTGGCAAACAACAGATCGTTTCCTGTTCCACCACGAATGTCGTCATTGCCCTCGCCGCCGAAAACGATGTCATTTCCGTTCCCAGCAACAATCTCGTCGTCGCCTTCATCGCCGAGCGTACGGTCGTTGCCATCGTTTCCTTCTAGGACGTCGTTTCCATGCCCGCCGCGAACTGTATCGTCTCCAGCTTCGCCGCGGATGATGTCGTTATCGTCCTGGCCGAACAGGCGATCATTGCCGTCCCCACCATAGATTTCATCAGCTCCAAAATGCCCGAAGACGAGATCGTTGCCACCATCTCCAAACACGACATCGTCACCGAATCCCCCAACAAGTACGTCATCGCCCCCTTCACCATGGATTTCGTCATTGTCACCGAGACCGTAAATCGCATCGTCGCCGTTGCCACCAAACAGAATGTCGATGCCGTCATTGCCAATCAATCGATCATTACCATCTGTCGAAACCAACAGGTCATTGCCGTTGCCTCCAAACAGTCGGTCAGTACCGCCGGCGGTTCGTAGTTCGTCGTCGCCGTCATGGCCTACTGCAAGCGTGTCGATGTCGGTCGAGTTGTTGAAATAGTCATCGCCATCGCTTCCAAAGAACTGAATCGCCGTAACTTGCGAGAGCGTGAACTCCTCGTTGAGATCACCGCTAAGGAGTAATGAGTCTCCAGATGCCGCAACGTTGACGGTGTTTGCGGTGGCATCACCAAAGATCGAGAGTGTGCCGGCGGATAAAGCGACAGAGACTGCGAGCAATCGCCGGTTTTCCAAAACGCTGTAGTTTTCCAAGACGCTGTGCTGAAATTTGAGTTTCTGGTTTCTTGACATAGTCCGCCTCGCGATTCGCTGTTCATCATGGTGTCGAAATCTGGATCGGATTTCCCCATTCGAAACATAGGTCGCAACGGTAGCGTTTGCGGAGAAACTCTCATTTTGGTGGCGAGTTTTTGCATATTTAGCAATCGTGAACGTGTAAATTTTCGCAGTGTTGATTTAGTGCAACACCGGCGCAGTTCGAAACTCTAAATGAAAGCTACGTGCCGGCCGCGTTGCTTTTTAGAACCTTCGGGGTGTATTGCAGTCATTCGCCTGAGCTTCGGACGCGGTCGAAAAAATCTTGTATCCTAATACGCGTATCGATACGGGGTTTTTCAGGTTGATCCAAATGAAGAAAATTTCACTTGCCGCCATGTTCGTCGTCCTCACGTTTCTATTGGGCTGCGAAAAAGAATCATCTGCACCACAAAGCAGCACTTCAGCCAGCATCGCCCGCCAAACGAGCCGCGTGCAGTCCAATGAGCAAAAAATCAAGGAGGACATTCGCTTCGAAATTTCGGTCGACACTGAGTCTTCGCTTTGGCCGCTCGTCACGTTTCCGGCGTACAAAAAGCAATTGCCTGGCCAACCCGCGAGAACGTCCCGGTTTGGTCTTGTTGTTCGAAACGACAAAATGAAACTGGTCTATCAACGATTGCTCAATGACGAAGACGTTCAAAAAGGCGGCGTTCGTGACCTTTCACTTCAACCTGGCAAGTACACTGTCGCGTTGGAAACCATCAATATGCAAGATGGCTTTCAGTTGCAACATTCCAACCGGGTCGCCTTCGAACTCATTGACGCCAAGCCCGCAATTCTTGCCACGACTGACGTTTCACGCTTGCGTCTTCCAGAAGGGATTTCTCGCTTCTGGCGAAATTACAACACGGAACGCGTTCAGCTTAAGGACGCGGAAGAGGTTTTGGCGAAGGTTCGACAATACGAAGCCATGGATGTTCACAAATCGTTTTACTACGCCGCGATTCCTACTACAAAAGTCAACGTGGCCCAAGCGTACTGCCGCGATGGACAAACAGAAAAAGCATTCGAATTGCTGGACGAAGTTAGAAACAAGGGCTTCCTTCCTGTAGACGACATGTCAAGTTCTGCCTTCGATTCAATTCGCGAAACGGATCACTTCAAGGAGCTCGAGGAGTTTGCCGAAAAGGAATCCAACGGAATCGCCGCGGGGCCGTATCTCGTGTTAACGAAACCGATTTGTAAACTTGAAGACCTGTTGAAACTGACTGCGAAACCCGAACTGCCTTCAGCGGAATCACTCAAGGGCCAGCCGGTCGTGGTCTACACCGGACCAGGAATTCCATCGCGTTTGCTGCAAGAGATCGCCGACGTTCACGAGCCAGTCATCGCCATCACTGGCAAGCTGCGGGAAAAGGGCATCAAGGGAGTTCAGATTTTCGCAACGGGTTTGCCTCCAAGGGCACTGGCTGTCGATGGAACGTCCATGCTGTGGATCGCAGATGCTGATGGAAATGTAGTCTATAACCAACGGCGAAACGTTTACTGCGACGACATGGAACCTCTGTATGTGCTTGAATATCTCAAAGCCAAATCGAATTGAACCGTCATTGTTTTGCGATTCAGATGAGTTGTGCAGTTGGTTCGGGCACTAGCTGCCTTTGGCCAGCAACGGCAATCGCTTTCGATCCGAGACAACGACTCCGCCCGGCTTCTCTTCGGTGATCGCAAACATTACGGCTTTGGCGACCGGAATTCTGGCGTCGATCGGAATGATGACTTTCCCGTCGGAGGCGATATCAAATACGCCACCGTCGACAGGGTGTTCTTGCCCGGGGTCGGTGTCAAAAATCCAAAGCTGATACTGGCTCTGTGTCGGATTGTTTGGCTTGAATCCTTCGAAGACCATGTAGCCTTCTTGAAGCACATCGCTCCAAACGACTTCGCCCACCGTGACGGAATTCGATCCCGTCGCTGACCAATCGATCCGAGTCAGATTCTCAGAACTGTTCGCGAACTCGGAAAACCGATCTTCGATCGAATCAGGTTGAACTTCGACAGGCGTGTTGACTGCGACGGACTTTGTTGAGTTGCCAAATGGATTCCAACCGGTCAAAAGTAAAACGACTGCCGCTGCAGCAGCCAACCAAGCCAAAGCTTCTCGAGAAGTTAACCCGCTGCCTTGCTGCAATGCTTTCTTCACTTCCACGTTAGGCACATCGCCATGTTGACGAGTCTCATTCGCGAAATGTTTTGACGCGTCATTGAGAACTTTCTGCCGCAAGGAATTCGGCATCGGTACCGCATTTTCAGTCTGACCGTTTTGAATGCCCAGATCGATTGCCGCAGCCGTGAGCTCGTACTTCTCCGCCTCAAGTTCAATCCGGTTGCGCTCGGGATGACCGTCTACGAATTGATCGAATTGTTTTTGCTGTTCCACGTCTAGCCCGTCGGTCGCCCGCAAAAGCAAGAGATCAGTAAACCATTCAGGAAATTCTTCAGATTTCATCGTGCGATCAATCATGATGTACGCCCTCCTGGGCTTTGGCGGCAAACAATCGCCGCTGCAATTCACCCAATCCGCGGCGAATTTGTGTTTTGACAGTGCCCAACGCAATGCCTGTCGATTCGGCAATTCGCGTGTGCGAAAGACCATCGTAAACACTGAGTCGGATAACATGTTGTTGTTGCCGAGGAAGTTCTGCCAGAAAATCTTCAGCCTGTCTCGCGTCGTCCTTCAATTCGGCATTACTGGCTGCATCACGGTGCGTATCTTCGAATCGTTCCAGAGAGTCAGTGTCGATCGCGGTCGAACTCTCCGGGCGACGTTTGCGATAGAGATCGATGAGTCGGCGTCTGGCAATCATCGCAATAAAAGTTGCCTCCGAAGCAAGCTGGGCGTCGAATCGATCCGCAGCCTGCCAGATCTTCAAGAAGATATCCTGGACTGCATCTTCAGCCGTTTGCTCATCGGGACAATTCCGACGCGCGAGCGACCAAACCAGCCCGCCGTAGCGATCGAAACAGGTCGCGATCGCATCTGGCTGACCAGAGGCAACATCAGGTAGAACCGGCGGATCGGTGTTCAACGTTAGACGTTCCAAATGTGACGATTTACTTTTGTAATCAGGTACGGTTTCAAGAATGACGCCCATGGTAGTGGTTCCATAGAAACTGAGGGGATTCGTTCGCGGACCCACCACCATGACGATCAATCTTGCATTCGCCGCAGCTTACTTGGGCATGATCACAGTGTCGATGACATGGATAACGCCGTTGCCACATTCGATATCAGTTTTGATAACCTTGGCTCCGTTGATCATGACTTCGTTCTTGTCTGTGACCTCGATTTTGACTTCTTGGCCATTTACCGTTTTCGCCGTCTGCAGCTTAACGACATCCGCAGCGCGAACGTCACCGGAAACGACGTGGTAAGTCAAAATCGCCTGGAGCTTTTCTTTGTTTTCAGGCTTCAAAAGCATCTGAATGGTTTCTGCAGGAATTTTTTCGAACGCTTCGTCCGTTGGAGCAAAAACAGTAAACGGTCCTTCGCCCTTAAGTGTCTCAACAAGGCCAGCAGCTTTGACTGCCGCAACAAGCGTGTTGAATTTGCCAGCACCGACAGCGGTATCGACGATGTCTTTCTGGGTCGAAGTTTGAGTTCCGTTGTCTTGGCCCGGGATCAATACCGAGTCGATGACGTGAATCACGCCGTTGCTGCAGCCGATGTCGGCTTTGAGAAGTTTCGCGTTGTTGAAAGAAACCGTGTCGCCTTTGACGGCAATCTTGATCTTTTCGCCCATCGCTGATGTGGCTTCTGTGAGCTTCACAACGTCGCCAGATCTTACATCACCCGAGATCACGTGGTACGTAAGAATCTGTTTTAGCTTGTCTTTGTTTTCTGCTTTGAGCAGCGATTCTACAGTCCCTTCGGGAAGCTTCTGAAATGCTTCGTCCGTTGGAGCAAGAATCGTAAAGGGTCCCTTGCTCTTCAAAGTGTCGACCAAACCAGCAGCTTTTGCGGCCGCTACGAGTGTTTTGAAGGAGCCTGCTGCGACGGCAGTGTCCACAATGTCTGCCTGTTCGACGGCAGCTTCGGCCTGTTGAGCTTGTTGCTGATGCGAAACAAAAGTCGCCACAGTTTGAGCATGCTTTTGGGCGTGTGGACATTCTTGGGCCGTTGTGAAGCCAGCAAACATGACCGCGGCACATAGTGCCGAAAAGAGAATTGAAGTTTTCATCTGAGTCCTCGTCGTTATGCAAGTATTACGAGACCGCTTGTCTCGATAGTGCTGCATTCGCAGAGGTTTGAAGACTGGATTCAGTATTCTGAAAAATATTTCTCAAGGCTGGACTAATAATGCGGCGGTCGTTCGGCTTCCGCATCACGTATTTCCGGGTCCGTATTGGTTTCAACTTTCGTTTGCAGTCGTTTAACTTGCAATGAAAGTTGCTCGATTGTTTTCTGTTGCTGCAAAACGACTTCGTTAAGTGTCTCGTAGTCGTGCTGCAAATGCGTCAACGCAACTTCTGCGTCGACAATTCGTTCCCGATCACTTCGAGAATCTTTACTCATTGCTTTCTCCATTGGATCCGGTGACTTCAAAGCCCAATGCTTGTATCACGGAAGTAAGTTCGTCCGCCGAAGCATCTCCATTGACGCTGGCAATCCCTCGACTCAAATCAACCTGAATTGATTCGACTCCATTCATATTACCAACCGCTGTTTCGATTCGGTTGACGCAACTTCCGCAATGCATGCCTTTGACGGATAGTTCCACTGTCGATTCGTTGGCGATCAGCCCCGAACCGAGGAATCGTTTTGAAAGAATCTGGCCGATCAACAGCAGCACGATCACAGCGCTCAAAATCGACCACCAGTTTTGATGGTGGTGATTGTGAGCCCCTCCAGCGGCAACGGTGGCACTCAACACCCAATCGAACAGAAACGCCGCCAGAAAGCTTCCGACGATCAGCGTCCCAAGATAAATCGAAAGGACTCGCCATCCGAATCGCTTTTTGATCGCGCCCATGGTCGTCAGGTTCGTCGCTGGTCCAGCCATCAGAAAAACTAACGCAACCGCCGGTGGCAAACCGGATTGAACAAGTGCCGCGGCAATCGGAACCGAGGCCGTTGCGCAAACGTATAGCGGAATCGCGATTAACAACATCAATAGCATCGCTGGAAGCAATCCCGCATCGCCGACCTGTTTGATTAGGCTCTCGAATCCGAATGTTCCGATCAAGGCCGAAACGGCGACTCCGATCAGCAGCCATAGCCAAATCGAATGAAGTACTTCCATCGCGTGCGACCAGAGTTCGATCCACCAAGAAGTTTGAGATTTCGTAACACTTGAGACGACTGGAAGATCTTCTCTCTCTTCGATTGATTCCGTATCACCTGAGGCATCGGTTAGCCATCCACCGATGATGCCGGTCACCGCCGCGGTCACCATTTTGAAAATTGCGAACGGCCAGCCAAAGAATGATGCACTCACCAAAACAGAATCGATTCCGGTTTGAGGAGTGCTGATCAAAAACCCAACCGCGGCTCCATCGCTGGCTCCATCATTTTTCAAACCAATGCCAGCCGGAATCACGCCGCACGAACACAATGGCAGTGGAACGCCCAGCAGCACCGATTGCACGACGCCGCTGAATCCGCGAAATCGTTTGCGTACGAAGTTCTTTGGCAGGGCAACGTGTAGAACACCAGAGATCAACATTCCCAGCAGCAGCCACGGCGACAGCTCACACATCGTTGTCCAGCAACGGCTTACGAAATCGGTGAGCGAAAAAATGGCGAAAAGCATGAACTTGATCGTGGTCTTTATGGTCGTTTAATGCAAGCCGAAGGGGTAAACGTTTCTTATCAGGGTGGACGTAAAACCACAGTGAAGGATACGATAGGTGGCCAATGTCGCTCAGTTCTCCGAACTGATAGCGAGCAGTGTCGCTCAGTTCTCCGAACTGATAGCGAGCGGATTGAGACGTGAAACCATTTCTGGAGCTTCGTTTGATAGAAAGCGTGTTTTCTCGGCGCGCTACCAGCTCGGAGAGCTGGGCGACTTTCGGTTCTCCGAACCGATGGCGCGCCGATTCAAAAGCGAAGCTTCCGGCGATGGGCTTCCCAATTGGAAAACTGTCTTCTGGCCCGCTATCAGCTTGGAAAGCTGAGCGACATAGAGCTGAGCGATTCTAGCTGGAAGCCTATGCCACCCAATATTCGCGATGAACGAAATGCAACCAGACACACAATGCGACAAAACCGATCCAGCGATGGAAATAGGTGACGCTTCAGCAAATCAAACGGCGGATTCGATCGTTGATTCACTTGTCTTCGCCAGCGATGCCAAGCCCGTGACGCCAGTTCCTGAGTACGACAATGTGGTTGATCTGATCAGTCGGCTCAAATCGATCGTCGATCCAGTTTTCTGTCCCGTCGAACATACACGTGAAGTCATTCGAGAGCGACTACGCTTGGAAGTCGCCGATGCCGGAGAAGCGCTCGCTAAGTTGATTCGTCGATGCATTCTACGAGACGCCCAATCCTGTGCTGCAATGAAGCAATCAGGCTGCGAGGAATCGGACGCGATTGAACGTTCGAAAAAGCTTGTCGAAAACCTTCAGGAAAATAGTCTCGATTTCGCTAGACAGTTCTTGCACAAGCTGCCAGCGATTCGGGAGTCTTTGATGAAAGATGTCCGAGCGGCCTATGATGGAGATCCGGCGTGTCGCAACTTCGATGAAGTTGTCCTTTGCTATCCAGGACTCAATGCCGTCACGATTCACCGCATGGCTCACGAGTTGTACAAGCTGGACGTTCCGTTTCTGCCTCGCATGATTTCTGAATGGTCGCATGGTGAAACGGGAATCGACATTCATCCCGGCGCTAAAATCGGAGACTACTTCTTCATCGATCACGGAACGGGCGTCGTGATTGGCGAGACCTGTGAGATTGGCAAGAACGTGAAAATCTATCAGGGTGTGACGCTCGGAGCATTGAGCTTCGACAAAGACGAACGAGGTGATTTGGTTCGCGGCACCAAGCGACATCCAACGCTCGAAGACAGCGTAATCATCTACGCCAACGCCACCGTGCTCGGCGGAAGAACCGTTGTCGGCGAAGGTTCGATTATTGGATCGAGCGTTTGGTTAACTCGAAGCGTTGAGCCCGGTACCACGGTGACGATGAAAACACCAAGCTTGAGAATGAAGAATCAGAAGCCCGATCCCGCTGATGGACTGATTGATTACCAGATCTAGGACGCTAGCATCGCAAGTGTGCCGTAGACGTCGCCCAATTACCCGCTGACATTTACTGACTTCCGCCAAAAAGCTATTGTTTCGATCAACCCGCTACCCGAGGAAAATCGATGAACGCTGCCAGACCCGCGAAGTCAAACTTGCCGCTGTATTTCACACGTTTCGTTGCAACCGTTTTGTTTGCTGCATCGACCCTGTTGGTGCTCGGTTGTGAGAATCCAACGTCACTGATCAGTATGGTGATGCATTCACCATTTTCGATTTTTGGAAATGGTGATTCCGTTGCTCCTTTGCAGGATGATTCAAAGCAAGATAATTCGCGCGCCGCGGATGAGTTGGTCAAAGACTGGGACAAGCCGGATTTGACTCTGTTCGTTACCGGTCGACTTCATGGATACATCGAGCCTTGCGGTTGTACTGGACTCACGAATCAGAAAGGCGGCCTGCTTCGTCGTCATACTTGTCAAAAAATGTTACAGGCAAAAGGCTGGGATCCTGTCAGCATTGACGCCGGCAACATGATCCGCCGTTTTGGTCAGCAGCCAGCGATCAAACTCAAGACCGCCTATAAATCGATTGCCAAAATCATGAAGTACGACGCCATCGGAATGGGCGTCGACGATATGAAAGTTTCCGGCGGCGATATGTTGCTGTCGATCGAAGAAGCAAAACAGGATGAGGGTGCTCCCACGCCGTTTACCAGTGCGAACATGTCGCTCTTTGAGGACGATTCGTACATCGCTCCGTTTCGAATTGTCGAAAAGAACGGAAAGAAGATCGGCGTTCTATCTGCCGTCGGTGCCGAGCACATCAAGAAAGCGATGGCTGCTGGAGCCAATGATGCTTTCACGCTGCAGATGCCCGAGGTGGCGATCGCGAGCGTCGTTCGCAATCCGCAATTCGCTGCTTGTGACGTGAAAGTGCTTTTGATTCAGTCGGAACCTGAGAATTGCAAACAGCTCGCGGCGAAGTTTCCAGTTTTCGATTTGGTCGTGACGGCTGGTGGTGCTGGCGACCCAACGCTTCGCCCCGAAGCCATTCAAGCCCGAAACGGACATGTTTCGCAGATGATTCAATGTGGCGTCAAAGGCATGTACGTGGGAGTCGTGGGAGTCGATTTTGGTGCTGATGGATCTAAAGCGATCAAGTATCAACGCGTTGCGTTGGACGCGAGCTTTGAAGATTCGCCACCGGTCAAAAAAGTCTTCCTTGACTACCAAAACGAATTGAAAACGTTATGGGAAGGCGGCGATTTGCAGGACATCAAACCTCGCTTACACCCCAGCGGTCACAAATTCGTTGGCTCAGAAGCATGTCGCGATTGCCACGAAGAAGAGTACGACATTTGGCTTGACGGTCACAAAGGCGAAGGCGGACCTCACGCGAAAGCGACGGCGGACCTAACCGATCCGGGCGAACGGACTTGGGTGAAACGCCACTTCGATCCCGAGTGTGTGAGCTGCCATGTGACGGGCTGGAATCCGCAGAACTACTATCCGTATGAAACTGGCTACACGGATTTAAAGAAAGACGTTCTGCTGCACGGCAACGGCTGCGAGAACTGTCACGGTCCGGGCTCAGGTCACATTGCTGCCGAAGACGGCGTCGACGATGATCTCAAGGAAAAACTTCGCAAGGAAGTCCGCGTAACCATTAAGGAAGCGAAAGCTCGCACGTGCTACGAGTGTCACGATCTCGACAACAGCCCTGATTACGCCGAAGCTGAAGACGGCTGGGAAGAGTATTGGCCAACGATTGAACACGGTGACGGTGAGTAGAGCCGAGTACTGAGTACTGAGTACTGAGTACTGTGTACTGTGTACTGAACCCTACCAGCCGAACCAACCCTTCTTCTCATCGTCTGCATGACGATTGAGATTCATCTTCTCAGTGATGGCCGATTTTAGATGACTGACAACTGAATCGCGGTCCGTCGAATTGAGAATGTCTTGCACGACCGCCTTCGGTGATTGACTTCCCCACGAACCACCTTGTTCGAAATATCGTTTTGCGGCCTGGCCGATGACGTAGGAAGTGAAACCGGCGGCAGCTCCTTGGGGAATCATGGTCAACACCGTGCCCAATCCGAACGTCATTCCCTTGAACAGGCTGGATCCGTAATTGGCCAATTCACCAAGTGCGTAAACGCCGCCAGCAGCCGCCAAGGTTTTCGAAAGCCCGCGAGCTTGACTCATGTTGAATTCGAGACCGTAGACCTTTGACAGCGTCACCAACATCAAAGCATCGATTGTGTATCCACCGATGACATCGAAGAACGGAAACGGATTCCCGGCAACGACAACAGCCTTAGTCGCCGCCATACTCCAGATGACTTGATCTGCACGCGAGTTTCGCATCTTGATGCGCATCGAAGAAATTTTGTCGGACTTGTCAGCCGCATACATGGCAGCGTTGAGGGCGATTAGGCCCAGTCCTTCTTTCTCCAGCGTCGTCAAGATCAGCGACTTTAGTTCCCCAATGTCAGCTTCCGGCTTCCGCCATTCCGATTCCGTGCTGCCGTCGTCTTTCTCGATGACGTATTCGATTTCACGCGGATCGGCCGAAGTCCGTACAAAGTGATCGGCAGGAATCAATCCATCAAGGCGACCTTTCAACAGCTGAGTCACTTTATCCAAGTCGTCGTCGTTGTAGAGATCGCATTTGTTAAAAACCAGAATCATTGGTTTCTGAACTGCGGCCAGTTCAACCAAAGCCGCGTACTCCGTTTCATTCAAATCCGAATCGGTCACGAACAAAATCAGGTCCGCAAGGCGGGCAGTCGTTTCGGCGAGGTTGGCTCGATCCTGTCCGCCGACCTCGTTGATGCCGGGCGTATCGACGACAATGATCTCTGATGACTTGAAGCCTGGAATGCGATAACCGGTCCCGTCCCATTCGGTACCGCGGACTTCTGTTGTCCAGCCACCCTGAATGTCAACTTCGGCAACGTCGCGACCAATCAGCGCATTGATCATCGCGGACTTGCCGGTGCTGATTTCACCGAAGATCACGATCTCGACGCGGCCGTTGGTGACTTTGTCGTACATCTCCGTCAAGCCGGAGAGTTCTTTTTGAAGTTCATCGCGTTCGCTGTCCGAACATCCTCGAAGTTTGCCGAGGGTTGATTCGATCGACTTGACCGCTTCCTGGTAGTGCGGATCTTCGACGGTTTCGGTTTGAGAGTTAGTGTCTGGCATTTGTTCTAGTGTTCTGATTTATGAAGGCCACCACTCTCCCACTGGGAGGGTAAGGCAAACCGATCCCAACCCGAAGCGTAAGCGAGGTGCAACTGGTTCCTCGCTTACGCTTCGGGTTGAGAATTCTTTTATTCTTCGTCGTCGTTCAGCTTTGCTCGTGCCGTCTGAACAAGTTTACGCAGCTCATCCACGGCCATGACTTTCTCCCAATGACGCCTCGCCAATCCGGCAAAACCACCTTCGGGAGTTCGCATTTCATCGCGGAAGTACTCGATGAATACGGAACCGATCCATTTCGTAATCAAAGCCTGAACTGCTCCTTGTAAAACACCGCCAGCGAACGTTCCAGCGAAAGGAATCGTCTTCACAAGCGACGAAGTCACCGCCGTGATCGCAACAGCCGCGCCTTGAGCGCCAAGGAAACCGACAAGGTTCTTGCCCATCTCGGCCAGCCACGATCGGGCCATCTCGAGATCGACTTTCTGATTGTAAACGTCAGCCAAATCCAGAATCATCTTCGTTGAGATCGCAGATCCGGCAATCAAATCGACCATCGGAAACGGGCTTAATGCGGCAACGCCTCCGGCTCCCCACATGTACTTGTCGACGATGTCCCAAGCCTTTTCGTCGACTTGTCGTTGGACTTTGTCGCGAGCTTTTTCAACCAGTCCGCGCGACTGAAGCAACACATTGGCCATCAACAGTTCTTTGCCGTCCTTGCGAACGATGTCGACCATCCGAGTCGCCAGTGGTTCAATGTCGGCAGGAACTTCAACCGTCTCTTCGGTCGTGCTGCCATCAGGAAGGACACGCCGGCGAATGCGCTCACCAGTTTGTGCCTGAATCGAAACGACATCTTCATCTTCCACGAAGTCAGCTGTCTGTCGGCGGATTTGTCCTTTGAGTTTTTCGCGATCGTCCTGAGCGTACCAGTCTGACTTGTTCAAACAGATGATGACACGCTTTTCCATTTTGCCGAGCTGATCCAGCAAGTCATGTTCGCTCTGTCGCAGCGGTCCATCGACGACGACCAAAACCAGATCAGCGTCTTTGGCTGATTCCGCTGCGATGTTGACGTGATCTTCGCCGTCAACTTCTCCGATGCCAGGCGTGTCGACCAAAGTAACTTTGTCGTTGGTCGGCCACGGGATCTCGTTTCGCGTGACGGTCGTGCCGCCGCGAATGTCGGTCTTGAAGGAATCGTTGCCCGCCAACAAATTCAACACCGATGACTTGCCACTGGAGATCGTGCCGAAGGCCACGATTTCGAGTTCCAACGATTCGCGTTTGTATTCGATTTCTTTAAGCAGCGGATCAAGTTGTTTCGCCAGTTCCGGATCGTTGCCGGCTTGTTCGCGTAGTTGATCGACCTGCTTCAGATTTTCGTCAATTTCGAAATCTTTTTGCGAGTTCGAAAGTTCGCTTGGGTTTTTGTTTCGTCGATCACGACGCCGATTCTTTGCAATCGAAGCGCCCCACAGTTTCCAGATCGTCCAAACGGTGCTGCCAACCAGCAAAAGCGCACCGATGCCGACCAGAACCAGATACGTAATTCCGGCCCACGCTCCGAAAGCGTTGATCGTTTTGTAGTTGTCGATGATCCAGCCAGGCAAGAAGATCAGCGCGAAACCGATGCAGGCGGCGGCAACGATCAGCATCAAACCCGAAAATGTTTTGCTTGGCTTCATGGACTGGAAATTGAGTAGGGATGAGAAAACAAAATTTTAACCCGAATCTGGTACTCTGTTTCTTCGACCGGTTAGATCGATCGGCAAATCACAAGTCAGTCGATCAGGGCCAGAATCCGTTATTCGGCTGGAGCTTGCGGATATTTCCGGTTTTCCTAGTGGATTGTCAGAACTGAGTTAACCATTTCATAGTGCCGGCTTTAGCCGGAATTCCGCCTGAAGGCGGCACTACGAACAATGCAATTCAGGTTGGATGCACCACTAGCTGCGTGGGCTAAGAAATCTCGATTTCAACGGGACAGTGGTCGGAGCCAAAAATGTCATCGCGAATCGTCGCTGACGTGACACGGTCGATGAACTTTTTCGCAACCCAAAAGTAATCGAGCCGCCAGCCGATGTTGCGTTCGCGAGCGTTGACTCTCATCGTCCACCACGAATACTTTTCAGGGCTGTCGTCGAACTGGCGAAACGAATCGATAAAGCCAGCTGCTTCGATGCGATCGACTCCCGCGCGTTCCTGTTCTGAGAATCCAGCGTTCTTTTTGTTGGCTTTGGGATTCGCCAAATCGATTTCCTTGTGAGCACAATTCAGGTCGCCACAAAAAATCACTGGCTTGCGACGATTGAGCTTCTTCACGTACGCTAGGAAATCTTCATCCCACTGAACGCGATAGTCGATACGGGCCAGTCCACGCTGCGAGTTTGGGGTGTAAACATTGACCAAATGGAAGTCGTCATAGGAGCACGTGATGACACGGCCTTCTTGATCATGTTCTTCGATGCCCAACCCAAGAGCGACTTTTTTCGGTTTGGTTTTGCTCCAAGTGGTTGTTCCGCTGTAGCCTTTTTTGACGGCGCTGTTGAAGGTTGTGTGATAGCCAAGTTCATGCACCCAGTCGAGCGATAGTTGACCTTCATGAGCTTTCGTTTCCTGAAGACAAAGGAAGTCAGGCTGTTCCGATTCCACGTATTCTTGGAATCCTTTTTTGATACAAGCACGAATGCCGTTGACGTTCCACGATACAAGTTTCATTGCTGCTGTTCACGGGTGATGATTGGGAATGCCGATTAATCACAACCCGACGCGTGAGCGAGGTGCGGCTGGTACCTCGCTTACGCGTCGGGTTAGGATTTGCGCGGACAAACCAAACCATGCAATTTCCTGTTGCGCTCCGGGGCTTGGATGGCTGATGCCGGCTTTAGAGTCACCAATGTAACGGATCGATTCAGAACGAATCAGTCCTTTTTCTTTACTTTCTTTTTCGTCCGAGTCGCCGAATTGATTCGTTTTTCGATTGCTCGTTCACGATTTGATTCGGCATCAGCGATTCGCTTTTCGACTTGATCAAGCCGCTTTTGAATCTGCTCCCGATCTGATTTCATACGTGCAATGTGGAAGTCAACCAGTTTTGTGACAAGCGACTCAAGCGTGCTGCGGCCCTCTTCGGTGTCGTTCGTTTTGACTTGAGCGCCAGCAACTTTGATCCGTGATTCGAGGTTCCACTGTTGCAGTGCCGATTCGTAACGCTGCGGATTTCGCTCTTTGGTGGTTTCGAGTTTCGTGACCGATTTGTTCAGCCCCCTAATCGCATTTAGATACTGCCGTTGTTTTTTGCTTTTCTCGAGCTTTGAAAGCAAGTCCTTCAGTTCAGGATGATTTTCACTGACAAAAGAGAGCAGCTGTTCCTTCCGCTGCTCAGAAACTTGTTCAACGTTTGACTTACGATTGACAGATTTCTTCTGCGGGGTCAGCGTTGTGTCTTGGGCAGAAGCGACAGACATCAAGCTACAAACCAAAATGCAAACGGAGAGAAAAGTAAAAGACTTCATGGTTTTTGGAAGTGGTAGAGGTGGGTTGATTCTTCATCACCCTTTCGGAGGGAGGGTGATGTTCACGAGGGCGTTACTTTTAGTTGACGTTGTTTTCGTTGACCGCTGCGACAACGTCAGCGATCCAGTCATCATCGCTTTCAATTTCAAACGATGCAAACTCAAAGCTGTCTTCTTGTTCGGGCAACTCAAATTCATCCGTTTCCAATGACTCCGCCCATGCCATCGCAACCGATTCGGTTTCGGCGTCTGCTTGGGATGGAGCAGGCATCAGGTTTATCGCCAAAGTCGCAATCGCAACCAAAGCCGCGACGGAAACAATCAAACGACGAACCCGAAGCTTGGCAGCACGCTTTGCGATAGCTGGTGAGACTTTGGAGGTCGCATGAACTTGATCAACCATGGCCATCGTCGAAACCATGCTGGCGACTTGTTCGCGCAAGGCTTGATCCGACTCCAGCAACTGCTCGAACCGTTGTTCTTCATCGGGAGTCATTTCTTCTGCGACGTATCGAAACACGTCCCAGCTTTGTTCGTCCTGATTGGAATTGTTGTTATTCATAAATCAAACTCAAAATGCGACAATTGGAAGTGGTCGCCCGGGTTGTTATTCAAAAAATGGTTTTAACTTTTTCAGCGCCGATTGCATCCGAGCCAGAATTGTGCCAAGCGGCACGTCCAGCTCTTCAGCAATCTCGCGAAACTTCAAACCTTCGTATATTCGTTTACGAACCACCATCTGATGGTCAGCTGACAGTTGTTCAATCGCTGCACGAACCTGTTCAACTTGCTCGCCCAGCAAAGCACTCTCTTCAGGAGAATCCTCTCCTTTGCGAATTGCTTCGGTCCGCCACGCAACCTGTTGGCTGTGATCGCGGACAACTTTGTTCTTTCGTTTCACCAACATCGCTTCGTTGAAGGCAACCTGAAACAGCCAAGATTTCAGCGACGTGACGTCTCGTAGTTTATCCCCTTGTTGCATTAACTTTAGGAAAGTCGCCTGCAAAGCGTCCGCCACCAGAGCATCATTTCGAAGCACACCACTCAGGAACCACCGAAGCGCATCCGCGTGCTGCCGGTAAGCAGCTTCGATGTCGATTCGAGTTGGTTCCTTAGCGTCCATCAAGTTGGTTTCGTCTTCACCGGTTTTCATGTCTTCAAGACGATCGAATCGGTTGGTCAAGAACATGAACCTGTTGTCTGGTTTTGCGTAGGACAAAGATTCGATGCGCCGGGCGGCCAGTTTATTGACCATTTCCCTCAAATCCCTGATTTGCCGGGATTTACTGTATAATCGGCGATTGTCTATATTTGTGATTCTTCAGAATCATCATCGTCGAAACCATTCTACTATCCAAACAGGAATCTTGCGGCTTGTTCATCGGACCCATTTTCTCGCGTGAAGCCGTCGTGGCACCACGGCGACCCCGCCATTTCATCATCCGCACGGTTTACGGAATTTCGCTGCTCGTCTTGATCTGTACGGCTTGGTTGCTGCTGACCAACACGCAGGATATTCAGAACGCGGGCGATATGGCCCGGTTCGGATCGATCATGTTTCAGATCCTTGCCCCGCTGCAACTGGCGTTGTTGATGTTCTTGGCTGCGATTCAGGCCGCCAGCAATATTGCCATCGAGAAGGACAAGGAAACGCTGATCCTGCTGCTAATGAGCCGCATGACCAACAGCGAATTGGTATTGGGAAAGCTGTTTTCGAGTCTGCTGTACATTGCGTCGTTGATGCTGACGAGTCTACCGGTCTTTATGTTGATCGTGCTCTTTGGAGGCACCTCGTTCACGCAAGTCGGCTGGACCTTTGCCGTCACAGGACTGACTGCATTGGCTGCCGGTAGCCTCGGAGCCATCGTTGCGCTGTGGCGTGAAAAGACATTTCAGACGCTGGCTCTTGTCGCGATGGCAATCGTTTTCTGGATTGGAACCGCTGAGGCTCTTGCTCTGTCTGGTGTCACGATCGCTGGATTGTCGGGTCTTGAAATCGCAGAAGCCACCAATCCGTTCCGCGCCGTCATCAACGCCAGCCATCCAACGGTAACGTCGACTTGGCTAGAGAAAATCATTCCGTTTCTCAGTATCGCTGGCGGGCTATCGATTTTGTTGTCCGCCGTCGCGATTTTGAGAGTACGTCGCTGGAACCCAAGTCGCGATGTCCGGATGGGACAAAAAAGTTCTGACGACGATATCAAAGTCGACATGTTCACCGGCAAACTGGTTGACGAAGCTACCGACGGCGAAGCTGAAACTGGAAAAGGGGCCGTTCGCGAATCCGAAAAATTCCGCACCGGTCACGTGGATGCTCGTCAACGAACCGTCGATACGAAAACACGAAAGGTATGGGACAATCCCGTGCTGTGGCGGGAAGTCCGCACGTGGGCTTATGGGAAGAAGATCCTTTTCATCCGTGGCGTTTTCTGGGTTTTGGCGGCCTGCGTTTTCTTCGCGCTGTACTCCATGGTTTCATCCGGTGAAGCCTACAAAGTCGTCGCCGATGCAGGGACTTCCATTCCAATTACGGCCAAGCCGTTGATGCCGTTTTTGCTTTTGAGTCTCGTGATGGTGAACGCGTTGGCTGTCACATCGATTACCAACGAGCGCGACGGTCGGTCGCTGGATTTGCTTCGCGTGACCGATATTTCACCCAAAGAGTTCCTGTTTGGGAAACTGTTGGGCGTGCTGACGATCTCTGCTGACATGATTTTGCTTCCGATCGTGCTGGCCGGATATCTCTGGTATAGCGAGCTGCTGACTGGCGAGCATTTACTGTTTCTGATCATCGGATTCGCTGCGTTGCAGATTTTTGTCGTGATGTTGGGCATCCATTGTGGCATGAGCTACAACAGTTCTCGGCAGGGAATCGGTGCCAGTTTGGGAACGGTGTTCTTTCTGTCGCTGGGTGTTGTAACGACGATCCTGATGATGATTTCATTTACTGGAAATGTCGAAGGGCAGCTTGCTCCGTTTCTTGCGTTCCTGATCGGTGGAGCGATCGGATTATTTGTGACATTGGGCTACAACATGCCGTCCAAAGCGATTGCGATCGCGTCGGGTTTGCTTCCGTTGGCGATGTTCTATTCGTTCACCGGAGCGGTTCTAAAAAGTTACCTTGCCGTTTTGATCGTGATTGTGCTGGCGTACGGATTCACAACCTTCGCGATGATGTTACCGCGACTCAACGAGTGGCTTGTTTCCAGCGGACGGGCCAGAGCGAGCGGAGATGGCTAGTTTCCTAGAACTGCTCCCGTGGCTCATCGCGATGACCCTACTGATGGCAGGGTCGGGATTTTTCTCTGCCAGCGAAGCGGCGATGTTTTACCTTCGCCCAAGAATCCGCGAGAAAATGCAAAGTGGTTCAACTGGCGAACGGATGGCGTTTCAGTTGACCGAAAGACCGGAACGGCTGTTGTCTGCGATTCTGTTCTGGAATCTGGTAATCAATATTTCCTACTTCGCGATCAGCTCGATCATCGCGATTCGTCTGGAGAAAACGGAATCCGGGAGTGCCTCGATTCTGTTTGCGATCGCGTCGTTGCTGGCGATTATTTTCTTCAGTGAGATGCTTCCGAAAAATGTTGCGGTGCTTCGTCCGCAGAAATTGGCCAGCGCTTTCAGTATTCCGCTTTCGTTTGCGGTGCGAGTCGTCGATCCGATTATGCCGCTGCTTCGTTCAGTGAATCTGATCTCGCGACGATTGATCTGGCCCGGCTTCGAGGCCGAATCTTATATGGACGTCGCCGACCTCGAACGAGCCATCGAACATACGGCCGATAATGCGGAACTGATCAAGCAAGAACAAACGGTGATGCGAAATATCGTGACGCTGTCGGCAACTCGCGTCGACGAATGGATGCGGCCGAGGACTCAGTTTGTGACGTTTCGCCCTCCCGTTAGCCGACTGGATTTGTTGAAACACGGTTTGCCGGAGAGTGGCTATCTGCTCGTGTCCGAGCCCAACTCGATCGAAATATCTCATGCGATTCGTTTGGACAATCAGTACGAGTTGGCAGACGAAGAAATCGAACGATTTGCTGAACCCGTCCAGTACATGCCGTGGTGTGCGACCGTCGCCGAAGCTTTTGAACGCATGTCTCAGCGGCATCGTGAAGTCACTGTGGTCGTCAACGAATACGGTGACACGGTCGGCGTGCTAACGATCGAAGACATTCTCGAAACGGTGTTTCAGGAATCTCCAAGTCGTGCTCGCCGTCTGTTGAATCGGGAGCCCATCACGAAAATCGAAGATTCGATTTGGCTCGTTTCTGGCATGCTGAGCCTCAGACGCCTTTCCAAGGAATTGGACATTGAACTTCCAGAAACCAATAGCGTGACGATTGGCGGTGTGATGCAGGATGTGTTGCAAAAGAATAGCGAGAAAGGCGATCTTTGCGATTGGGGTCCGTTCGCGATGCGCGTCATCGACTTCAAAGCGAAGTTAGGTCTGTTGGTCGAATTGAAACTGCGACCCGAAGCGGAGAATGAATCATGATTTTGTTTTCCATCGCAATGCTGGTGTGTGGAATTTTGCTTAGCGCGTTTTTCAGCGGTAGCGAAACCGGCTTCTATCGCGTCAGTCGATTTCGGCTCGTTTTGTCGAGTCTTGAAGGCGACAAAATTTCCCGCGGACTGTTGTGGTTGATTAACAATCCGTCAGTGTTCGTTGCTTCGACGTTGATCGGAAACAATGTTGCAAACTATTTGACCAGTCTGGCGATCGTGTTGCTGACGCAGAGCGTTTCCACATCGAACCTGTTGGAAATGGTGGCTCCAGTGTTAATGTCTCCGTTGCTGTTTGTGTACGGCGAATTGTTGCCGAAAAATCTTTTCTTTCAGGCGCCGAATCGGCTACTGAAACTGATTGGCCCATTGTTCTTGATCTTCTCAGCGATTGTCGCACCTGCCGTTGCGGTTCTGTGGGCGCTTAGCCGTGTGCTGGAAAAGTCACTTGGGCAGTCGCCAGATCGCGTGCAACTAACGTTGGCCAGAAAAGAGCTGGGACAGCTTTTCGATGTCGGACAGGAAGTCGGAGTTCTACAGCCATCGCAACGATTGTTGAGTCAGAACTTTGCGTCCGTCGCGTCGACTCCGGTGAGTCAACTTTGTACCCCGATTTCTCGCGCCAACGTGTTGCCCATCAACGCAACGCTGGCGGATGCAAGAAAGTTGGCGGTTCGAAAACAGTTGCCTGATATTCCGATCGTGGAAAGTGGTTCTAGGAACGTGATTGGTTTTATTCGTACCATCGATGTGCTGCTGCGTGATGTCGAAGCCGATGCTGCAGCGACCGAGCCGATTGGCGATATTCTTCCGCTGACAAAATTTCGCGGAACGGAGTTGGTTGCAGAAGCTTTGATGCGGATGCAAGCGAACCGACAAACACTGGCGATGGTCGTTGATCGATCTGGAAGGTCATTTGGTCTGTTGTCGATTGATCAGCTGACCGATCCGCTGCTGCAGGGGAAGTTGGGTTCTCTAAGGCGTTGAAGACGAGAGTGTTCGTGCAATCCGATTCGGCAAAGGAATCTCGACCCTGTCAGAAGTTAAGTACCAAAGTGTCCGTCACAACGTCGCCAGCAGAATGAGAATTCAATACGACCGCGCCAATCCGAATGCTGTTAACCCCACTTCTGGCGTCTTTGTTACTGGCGCTGGCGATCCAGTGTGTCTCGGACCGACGAAAAAGATGCTGCGATTCAAACCAGCCACACTCAGTATTGGCCAATAATATGACGACTCAAAACTCATCTGATTCTCAATCCGGTTCGAATGATCTTCCGGCCGGTTTTCAGGACCGACGCGATCCGAATCGTCAGCGAAAAAGCACAGGTTTGGAGCGTCGTCAGTTCTCCGATGGACACAACCATCTTTCACCCGAGGCGGCAGAAGTTGGCCGAGCCGTCGATCAGTACAAGCTCGAGAACCACCGACGATTCGTGACGTACGAAGAGTTGCTCGCCGTGATCAAGTCGTTGGGCTACGAGAAGCGCGACGACTAGTTTGAAGCACAGGCTCCACGTGTCGGCTGCATCAATACAAGCCCGACGCGCGAGCGAGGGATCTGGAAACCCTCGGAAATATCCGCTCGCTTGCGCGTCGGGCTTGTATTTGCGGTCGATTGGAAAACTTCAAATCTCATGCTGCCTTGGTAGCCGAGGCGACATCCGCGATCTGAATTTCCTTCTTCAGAATTTCCAGCACCTCAATGTCTGCCCAATATTTCACATGCCCTCGCGCCCCGACGGGGTGATTTGAGCAGTGAGCAAAATGGAGCTGACACTGGCTGGTTTCTGAATCACCATTCATCGAAACGCAGTCTTCATGCGTTTGCGGCAAATGAGCAAAGTCGATATCGAGTCCAACGAAATCGTCGACTCGAAAAATGTTCACCCAACGATCCACGTTGTGATGAAGCGTGTCCCAGAACCGATCGCTGAACGTTGGATAGAAGTGTCCGAAGTAGTGCTGGTAGAGATGGGAAACGGGTGATCCCATGGTGACCAAGGTCACTTTTCCAAAGCTGTTTCTCAGCCAGTCTAGCTCGGGGTCGTTGAGCGTTTCAATGACGTCCATCGTGCCCTGACTGTGAGACACCATGACCAGATCAGGACGATGACTGTATTCGTCGCGGTAGTGGGCAAGGATTCTTTTAATCCGTTGCAGAATTTGGTCACGCCGAGAAAAGTACAACGTGCCGGCTTCGAAAGTCGACTCACGAATGTCGAATTCGTCATCGTCGTCCAGCGCATCCTTGATCTGAGTCGCTCGAAAGTAAAAGTGATTCACCACGTCTAGAATGATGTCGAAGACGCCCCGCATCTTAGGCAGTAGAAACAGAATGATACCACCCAGCGGCATCAGTACCGCAATCGCATACTTGTTAGCGGTTCCCATCAGATGTCCCAGCCAATCAGCGTCCCATGACTTGCCGCTGTTTTCGACAATCGAAATCCACATCACCAGAGAGACGCCAACCATTGTGCATATGCCCAGCGTGATCTGAACCACTGGATGCACAAGCAGTCTCGGAACGCGCTGGCCCCTGTTGAACTTCTCTGTGTCCATCACCGATCGCCTGCGCAAGTAGTGAACCAGTAGACCCAATGTCACGGCGGTCATGACCAGCGCCATCAGAAACTGAATTCCCAGCATCGGAATCGCTTCATCGAACAGCGCTTCGAATTTTTCCAGTTTGATCAGTTTGACGATACCTTCTTTGGCGGCCACCCAAAGCAGCGGCATGCACTGTCCCCAAATCCCAACGGCAAGCGCTGGCAACAGAAACGCAACATGAAGCGCGCGACGATTTGCTCGTGGATGAAACTGCGCCACCAGCCAACAGCATCCCATGGCCACGACCACCAACGTCTCCACGAACCACAGCAAGCCCAACAAAACAACAAGCACGCGGCAGTACCAAATCAAACCCGGATGGACAGCGCCGGAGTACTGAGCGACGGTCGCATGCCAATCGATGGTCGTGTATCTGATCGCCATCAAGCCGGTGACAAACATGGTCGTAATGTTCACCCAGAACCAGAATCGTTTGATGATTCGACTGCGTGTGATTTTGTTTCCTGTGTGCGCGGCCAGCATCGCGATGCCCGCACAGCCCGCCAGGACAACCTGCGTCCATAGCATTCCTGTGTAGGACTGCGGCCACATGACTTGAGTTCCGACGACTGCCATCGTGAGGATGCAGAGGTAGAACGTTACCGCCATTACTGGGCCGTGCAAAATGCGCGAGCTGATCAGCCCGAATTTCTTCAGCCAGTGAGCTGCGACTCCCGGTTGGTCGGCAGCAACATAGGCGACGTAACGTAAGCCAAACAGAATCTGAAACATCCCAAAGATGACACCGATTGGACCGCGGCGAACTTGGGAGAGATCACCCCAGAATCCTTCGACCAGTTCGATCGATCCTTCGCGCAACTTCAGTCGACGAACGTGAGCCGGAAACGTTTTGACTTGAGTCACCGATTCCGACAGATCCGGTTTCTCGTTCAGCCACAACGTTTGTTGTGCTTCATAGAGCGGTCGTTCTTCTTCAGCGATCGAGCGCGTAAAGAGGCTCAGCGTCTCTCCCGGTTGTGGGTCTCCCACACCGTGAACGACGACCACAAGCTTGTCCGGTTTTTCTGGAGCCGGCTGCAAAATTCTGTGCCAATGTGTCCCTGAAATTAGGGTGGGACTTTAGCGGAATTGGAGCCTAGTGGCTGTAGCAGCTGGACAAGTTGCTAGCGGAAATGTTCCCGCTTAATATCCACGATCGACTTTCAGATCTTCAAAATCTCGCAAGTGATATCCAAGGCCGGCTTCGTCGCAAACTTTGCAGAAAGCCCGCAATGCAACGCCCATTCCGTCGGGGCCGCTGAAGCCACCGAACTGGCCGCCGCCACGAACATGAGGCTCCATGTCTGCGAAAACACCGGGTACGCCAAGGGCCGTCATCCGGTCGTGAAGCGTCGGCATGAATTCCACGAGGTCTTGCAAGATTCGCAAATGACCTGTGTCGCCAATGTCCGCAGGAACGAATTGCTGAAGTGCCTCTTCGTCAACGTGTTCGATAAGCTTCCCGGGAGTTGGATTGGCGAAATCTTTGATGTGGATCCAGCCAAGTCCCGGCTTCATGGCGACATAGTGATCGTAGAGTTGATCGGCCGTGTAGCCTTGCATCACGATGTTGGCGCCGTCGAAAATGGTTACCAGTGAATCGTTGGCGATCGCTTCATGCATGCGAGCCAACAGCGGACCCGTTTGGCCGACGAGGTTGGCTTCAACTTCTAGGCCAAAGACCAGCCCTCGTGATTTGCAGACTTCTGCGATTTGGCCGACTTGATCGACCGCCTGAGCAAAATGGTCTTCTAGGTTCGATCCCTTGGGATGATAGAAGCTGAACCCTCGCAGCAATTTGGTTCCGAAGGCTTCGGCAAGGTCGCAAGCACGGACGACATCTTCTTTGATGTATTTTTCGAAGGGCTTGTAAGGCGTTGTTGTCCCGTCGTCGACGTCGCAGAGTTTTGATTTTCCGATTGGCGAACCGAGTGTTGCAATTTTCAGTCCGTACTCGTCAAGCTTCTTTTTGACGGTTTGAATTTCCGCATCGTCGAGCGTCATCACGTTCTTGATTCCGTTACCGGCGTCAATGAAACGGATCGACATGTAGCGAAGTCCAATCGCTGACATCGCAGAGAACTGCTGATCCATCGTGCGGTCGTTGGCGGCTTCGTCTCCAAAACCGGACAGGATGATTTGAGGTTGGCTCATGATTGATCTTTACTTTTGTTGTTGTGACGGATTCCGGCCGTCGTGATTCAATTAGGATACCTTCATCGCGAAACTGTTGAAGGCCGCTATTTTCCAAGCTCGGTCAATTCAACTTTTTCGCGTTTGCCTTCAAAAGTCGATTTGCCCAATACGTGACTCACGGGTTGCTTGTTCGTCGGGTCCGAACTCGACCATTTGGCACCCTGTTTTTGGCCTTGCTGATTTGGCTCAATTGGCAACAAAGGAGTTTGGAAACTGAGCGACTTGAGAGATTCATCGATGAAGTGGTTCTCAAACTGAAGCATCAGTGAAGATTCTCCATTTTGATCCATCCACGACTCGTCGTAGGGTGATTCCGAGAGCAATACCCGAGTTCCCGCAAGCTCCAAATGGTTTTGGTTGTTTCCCAATTTTATCTGACTTGTGATCGAACGTTCGTAGCTGGAAAAAAAGTGTTCTGAATCTTCTTCCCCGAAAAAGTAGCGTGGAGATTCTTTCCCAGTTGTTTTGCCGTCCGCCGGATTCATTTGGACTTTGATCAAGAGAACCGTTTCGGCATCGGGCTCAACCTTGAAGCCCTGAGCGACAAGATGCGAAGAGATCTTTTTTTCGATTCGACTTCTAAAATCATCCGTCGTATCCCAACCGAGAACGCTGTTCTCATCCCAATTGCGTTTCTCGAGGCCTACTTTGATCGCAACTTTCTTGTCGGCAAGCAGTGCTGCATTGTCGATGTAGCGGTCAAACGTTTTCTGCAGTTTTTTCGATGTCATTTGCCATCGGCCAAGAGAAACCCACTGAGCATCTTTCTTCAGGTAGAACAGGTCTTCGCCGCCGGCTGACAGGATCCTCGTCGCACCGAATTCCCAAACAGTTGCTCCCGTCGATACCTGTGATACACCCTCGTGTCTTGAAAACCGCCAATCATCTTTCCAAGCGCTGACACTCCCATATCCTTTGCAGCTGGACAGCAACTCTCCAGTCTCAGCATCCAAAATCGAAGTCACATCCCCGGCGCCGATCAACAATCGTTTGCCATCGGACCGAAACTTCGCGACGCTCAAACCGTTTTTCTGCAAAGCTTGGCTTGCAATGCCCCGCAAGTTTGCGGCGACTGATCCATCTGAAGAATTGAAAATCTTCAGCACATTTTCATGTAGCGCGACAAAGTACTTTCGTCCCGGGCTGACTCCGATGGTTCCTCTGACTTTCAAATCGTAAAGTGGGTTAGGGTCGTCAAAAGATCGATAGATTACGCCGTTGCTACCCACCAGTAACACTTTATCTTTTCCAGTTAGAAACGCTTCCCGAATTGGGCCGCTGGTCTTGGGGAGCCCATTGGCTTGCTGTTGCGACTTCGGATCAAGGTTGGGCAGAGAAAAAGTGGTGACGATAGAATCGCGCTCGTTCTTTTTGTCGCTGGATTTCCAAAGCTGGATAGAAGATCTGTTGCCAGCTTTAGCTGCAGCCATGCCACCGATCCCCTGGCTGGTCAGGAAGTACTTTCCGTCCGGACGCAGATCGACCAATGAGCCAACGCTGGCGGGTAGGGCGACCGAAGACAGGAGTTTACGAGTCTTCAGTGAAAAGCGAGCCATCACTTTTTCACGTTGGTATTTCTTGTAGATCAGTACAAGCTGCGGCTCTCCAAGTTGGGATGCGGACAATTCCAAAATGTCTTGAAAAGCGTCAGCTCGAAACAACCGCATCGGCTTCTTCAGGATTCTTGAATTCAGCTCGGGCAACGAAAATGGTTTTACATTCCAGGGAACGGATTTTGGAGGTTGCTTGCTGGGCGGCATTTGCACCGCTCCGCGCCGGACCTTGGAGTAGTCGAAGTGTTCACGTGCGGCTTTGTTTTTCGCATCTCGAAGCATGCCTTCGACTCGGACCTTCAGCCATTCGCGATCGAACAGATGGTTGAATTTAACCGTCTCCAAATTTTTGAATGTCTGATACTCGGGCAGCAGCACGTAACCGAAAGCCTCGAGGTTTTTGGCTGCTTCGGTCCAATGAGTTAGCTCGAGCTTTTTGATGTAATTTTCTCCCGGCTTCACGAGGACCTGATCCGCCGTTTTTCCTGACGTTTCCAGTTTGTGAATAAGCTCATCGTTCACGTAGAGTTCAAAAGTGGACGTGACTCTCCGGATTCTGACCGGTTCGCCTTTTTTCATACGGTCCGGCTGCCCTTTGCTATCCAGTCCATATAATTCAGTCCCGATTTGGGATTCCGCAAGCGAGACAATCAATCGGTTTGCGGATCTTTCGACTCGAATGTAATCAGCCATGACTTTTTCAAGGGTGGCGTCGACTTGCTGGCGGAAGCCGGGAATCGGCGGCTTAACCAGCTCATTGAAGGAGACCTGAATGGGCGCGCCTTTCGCGAACACGATTTCGGGTTCAGGGTCGAGAGCCCGAATCGCCTGCATGACTTCAGTGCCCGGGAAATTGCAGATCGTCGACGACAAAGACGAAAGATAACTTGTCTTGATCATTGCCCGAACAGGCGACGTTTGACTAAAGTCAGCGAATTGACTTCGAAGCTTGATGGGCCTTGCTGGCCTGTCGGTACTCCTGTTGTACTCAACCCGTTTTGGCAAGTAATCGAGAATCCCGATCGTTTTCTTTTTGCCGACGCTAAACAAATAGCCTTTTTGGGACATCAGGATGTCGTCGTCTAGCCACCGACACCCGGAAGTGTCTCCCGGAGCGAGGAAATTAGTTTTCAGCTTTCCAGTTTGAGGGTCCCAAACTCCAACGCGTCTCCAGTACGGTTGCCAGTTATTGAAGCTGCTAGAAAGAATGCCAGCGAGTTGTGTTCCATCTGGGGAAAACTGTACGTCCGATGGCCGAAAATCGGGGAGTGACTCCAGAGTGATGGTTCGGTCGATGCTGCCGGTCGCGACATCGTAGAACGTCAATTTTGTTTCGGATTCTGTCCGGCGGAATTTCTGAAAGCAAAACTGCTTCTTGTCCGCAGTGAACTGTGGGCGAGAAATATTTGGCAATCTTTCGACTTCAAACTTCACGGTGCCGTCGGCCGTAGAGTAACCTGTTAGTGTGCCGATTCGAGGTCCCATGCTGCCCGCTCGTGTGCGAGCATCAGGCGAGAAGCACAAGAACAAATCTGAGTTCGGAAACGAAAGTTTGCTTCCGTCAAAAGCTTTGATGTCGACCTCGCACAACTCTTTTGGCTGTCGTGAAATATCGAAAACCGCAAGCTTTGCGTTTTTGTCTTGCTTCTTCTGCCGTTTAACCAGCAGTCTACTTCCGTCAGGTGAAAGCTTGATGGCTTGGCCGAGCGAGTCAGGGAATTCGAATTCCCTAACCGTCTCCCCAGTAGTCGCGTTCACCAAACGAGCTTTCGCAGAATCTTCATCACTTCGAATGAATGCGAATTGGAAATCTTCGTCTAGCGTAAGCCACGCATCTTTTTCGGACAGCGTATAAGTGAAGCTTTCCGATGGCGACTGAGCCCATACGACTCCAGCGTGACCAACGAAAAAGAGAATGGACAGACAGAGGAAACAGTTTCGAAATGCCATCGTTGCGCCCAGTGCGTGATTGAAACGAGCTTTCCAGTGTAGCATTTCAGAGCCAGGCCACTTTCTTCTATGCTTCCTTTGAATACTCAGCTGTGATGACGGATCGAATGCCGCCGCGAGGCGTGAAGCGGGCCGTCAGCTTCGCCGTTTTGGGCTTAACGACCGCGACGAAGTCATCAAAAATTGAATTCGTAACGTTTTCGTAAAAGATGCCTTCATTGCGAAACTGTTGCAGGTACATTTTGAGGCTCTTCAATTCGACGATCAGAGCGTCCGGAACATATTCAAACGTCAGCTCGCCGAAATCCGGCTGTCCTGTTTTTGGGCAAACCGAAGTGAACTCCGGGCAAACGATTTCGATCGTATAGTCGCGACCAGAGGATGGATTCTCGATCGGGTCGAGCATTTCGTGAAAGTTCTTGGACATGGCGTGTTGAGTTGAAAACGAAGATGATTCAGTTGAAACAAAACGATAACTTATCCAATTACAGAGACCAGCCCAGATGCTGATTTCGGAAATCTATCTTTCCCGCCAAGGCGAAGGGCGTTTGACCGGCACGCCCAGCGTATTTGTGCGGACCAGCGGCTGCAATTTACGCTGTGACTTCTGCGACACGCCGTTCACTTCGTGGAATCCCGAGGGGCAGCAGATGGCGGTCCGCGAAATTGTCGAACATGTACGCGAGGCCGTTGAAAAGCCTTTGCCCGCACGTGTTGATGGTGTTGAAGAAGCTCAAGACGAAACAGCGAGGCACGTCGTTTTGACGGGAGGTGAACCGATGCTCTCGAAAGAAGTTGAGCTGCTTTGCGATGCGTTGTCCGAACTCGATTTTCACATCACAATCGAAACAGCCGGAACCATCGATCGCCATTTGAAGTGCGACCTAATGTCAATCAGCCCCAAGCTTTCCAATTCGACACCGTCGAGCGAGAGGGCAGGGCAGTGGGCGGAGAGGCATGAAGCGACTCGATACCGTCCGGACATCGTCGCCTCATTGATCGAACGACATGACTATCAGTTGAAGTTCGTCGTTGCTGATCCAGCGGACGTAATCGAAATCGAAACCTATATTACCGAAGTTGGCTCAGTCGATCGCAACAAAGTGTTGTTGATGCCTGAGGGAATTGATGCGGAAACGTTGTCGTCACGAACCGGTTGGCTGGAAGGGCTTTGCGACGAAAAAGGATTTGCTTTCTGCCCTCGCCAACATATTGCTTGGTACGGTAACAAGCGGGCAACATGAGAGTCGTACGCGTCGCGACTGTTCTTGCAATACAAGCCCGACGCGCAAGCGAGTGGTCAGTCCGCAAAGTTCGACCTCAACGCTCACCAGGTGGGAAAACGCCGTTCTATCGCGGATCGACCACTCGCTCGCGCTTCGGGCTTGTATTCTATCGCGGATCGACCACTCGCTCGCGCTTCGGGCTTGTATTGACGGAGACGAATAGTCGCGCAGCATTGATCCGCCAGATTGGCTAAAATTCTCGGCAGCATTGAACCTTCCAAGGCAGACACTCATGGCATTCTTCAAACCAAAACCGAACCTCGGCGATCACGAAAAAGCTCGCATTGAATTTCACTTGCAAGAAATCGCAGAGTCGATCGGCTTCGAGCGATTCAAACTTCCGGTGCTTCGAGTCGACCAGTTGATGGAACTGCAAGTTCAAAACAAAACGCCTGAACAGATCGTGGCGTTCGCCGCAGACCATCTCTCTCACAACATTGCCGGATTGAAAGTCCAAGTCGCGATTCAGCCGCAAGAAAAATGTGGCGGCGGTGGCTGAGGCGGCGGCACCTGCGAAGGTCTCGGCGGTCTGCCGGGCGAGTACGAATTCAAAGGCAACGACGATCGCGTCTTCACGCTCCAAACGGATGTACAGCAGGAGCCAGAACTCGCGATCGCGACGCTGGTTAACGGCGTGGTTTGTGACATGCTGCATCAGCACGACTATGCCTACGCTCACTTTCCTGAATTTGTCGATCTGGCCGTGATCGCGACAGGATTGGGGACGCTGCAGAGTAATCTCGATTTCGTCGCCAGCGCTCCAGCGTTTTGGGATACGACGCAGTGGCGATTGATTCCGCGACCGTTCCTCGATTCGCAGGGCGTTGTCTACACGAACGCAATCGCAGCTTGGGCTCGCGACGAAAAAGATCCGCAATGGGCCAACGGTCTGGAGCCTGAACTGAAGCGGGGACTCGGCAAGTCCCTGAAGTTTCTACACAAAACCAATGACAGTTTCTTTCAACCAGCAAACGCCGATGAAAAGTTGCTGAATCAGCCGCAGAAGAAATGGCTGGCGATGGCTGAAAGTAAAATGGTTTCTCAGCAGATCATTGCAGTTCGCCATCTGCACAAAGATGATTCCGTCCTGCCCGAAACACAAGCGACGCTTGCGGACAAACTTCGATCAACTCATGGCGGCGTCATGGTCAACGCCATTTCTGCGACGGAGCAAGTCGTTGACATCGGCGACACGGCAATCGAAGAGCTGCGATTTCTGACGCAACACCGTGACGACACGATTCGAGCCAAAGCGATGTGCGCGTTGACGCGACTGGGGAAGCTTGAAGAGACGACGCTGCAAACCGCAGGAGAAATGCTGGCCAGCAAGAAGAAGCACGTGATATTCGCGGGCTTGATGGCGCTTTCGTCGCTCGGTGAGGTTTCGGATCATTTGATTCCCGCGATCAATCGAAGCTTTATTCGCAGCCTGCAGGTTTGCGACTATGAGTTCGTTAATCTTTTTGCGGCTGCGTTTACAAAGTGGCTGGACGATCCAAAATCGCACGTCGAAAATTTGCTTCGCGAAGACAGCACAGAGTACATGGAGATCGCGATGGAAGCTCTCGACAACGTGGGTGAGCAGCTGGTTGGACTCGGGTAATCCGATTCATCCCTTGTGTTCATCTTGATCGAAAACCCTAGGTAAATTGCTGGGCCGTTGGCGTCGTTGGCCCGAATCGAATGCAGTAGTTGCACACTAGTCACGAAGTGACGACATGTATTAGCCATGGACGCAAGTCCATGGTTACGGTTAATGAATCGCCGCAGAGTGCCGAAGGCACGGCAGGAGCCAAGCTTTGCACTACCGCAATTTTCCTGCCGTCCTTTCAGGACTGCCGATGAATGCATCAACGTTTCCACGGACTTGCGTCCATGGCTACTACCTGCCGTGCTTTCAGCACTAAACATTTCCTGCGAAAGGCCCGGGCAGCTATAACGCACCGGGTTATGACGATTTTTCTGGTTGGTGAATTTCTGAAACAGCTCCAGATTGGTCAGGCTAGGTGAAAGGAAAAAGCTACGTTTGCCATAAACGTGCTTACTTTCTCGTTCGCCGATTGGCTTTCTCGTTCGCCGGTCGGCGAAGGCACGATGCTTTTCCTGTCATTCAATCCGCCAAATCGCATGTCTAAATCTTCGCTCAAAGTCGCAGTCGTGCACGATTGGTTCAATTGCATTGCCGGCTCCGAGAAGGTAGTCAAAGAAATAATGCATTGCTTTCCTGATGCAGATGTATTTTCTCTGGTTGACCATCTCAGTGATGAAGAACGTGAATCGCTGGGCATTAATTCTGAAATCAAGACATCGTTCATCAATCGGCTACCGTTTCAAAAGAAGTTCCGCAACTATCTGCCGCTGATGCCAATGGCGATCGAGCAGTTTGATTTGCGAGGCTACGATGTTGTTGTTTCTTCAAGCCATGCGTTTGCCAAGGGAGCACTGACAAGTTCTGAGCAAATTCATCTGACCTACGTTCATACACCGATTCGATACGCTTGGGATATGTACCACGAGTATCTTGAGCAGCAAGGTCTGAGGCGAGGCATTAAATCCTCGATCATCCGTTCAGCGCTTCATTACATTCGCATGTGGGACCGTTCCACGGCAGACCGGCCAGATGTTTATATGGCGAATTCCGCCTACGTCGCGAAGCGTATCAAAAAGACTTACAACCGCGACGCGCAGGTACTGTATCCTCCTTGCGACGTGCACAAGATGCAGGTGCAGCATAAGAAAGATGACTTCTTTCTCGCCGCTGGTCGTTTGGTTCCTTACAAGCGTTTTGATTTGGTCGTCGAAGCCATGCAAAAGCTTCCTGATCAAAAGCTGGTTGTGATCGGTGATGGTCCAGAAATGGATAAGATTCGATCAAAGGCTGGCTCCAATGTCGAATTGATGGGCTACCAACCAGACGAAGTAATGCATGACTACATGCAACGTGCCCGCGGATTCGTTTTTGCTGCCGTCGAAGATTTCGGAATCATGCCCGTAGAGGCACAGGCTTGCGGCACGCCCGTCATCGGAATCAATCGCGGTGGCGTTGCTGAAACTGTTATCGATAAGGAAACGGGCATTCTGTTTGAGAAGCAAACGGTTGACTGTGTCGCTGAGGCGATGCAAACAATGGCCGATCTTCCAGATGACTTTTTTGATGCTGACGAAATTCGCAAGCATGCTGAAACTTTCAGTAGAGATGTTTTTCGCGAACGGCTTACTCAAATCGTTCAATCGACGTGCGAGACTTGGAACGATGGAATCGAAATTGCGACTCCACCCTGTGATGTTTTGACAAAAGATGTTGCCAAGTCTGGAGTTTGCTAAACATGTCACTACGCGACCTCGATGTCGAAGAAATTGGCAAGTCCTTTTTTCGACACTGTACGAACCCCAAAGCGCTTTACGTCACGCTCATCGAGCGATGGTGGATTGTCGCATTGTGCGCGATCGTCGGGACCGCATGTGGCGTTGGTGTCATCGTGACATCAGAAAAACAGTTCAGTGCAGAAGGAAAGCTGCTGGTCTATCAGAAGCTTCCTACGTTCATGGACGACGCAACAAGGGTGCTGGACCCGAAGGCCTATGACAGCCTGTTTGCGACTCATGTTCAGTTGATTGGAAGTCCACTCATCGTTGACAAAGCTGTCAAAGACTTTTCGCTTGGAGATCTCGAGGAACTCGATGAGATTCATGCCGTTCACCGTGCAATCGGCGATAAGCCGCTGAGCGATTTGATTAGAGAAAACTTAAAAGTCAGACGTGCTGGGTCGGGAGATTCGGCGGGTGCATTCGTGATTTCTGTCGAATTCAATCACAAAAGCGCCAAAGAGTGTCCTGAAGTAGTGAGTGCGATTTTGGAAACGTATCGCACCTACGTCAACAATTCCATGTTGGACGATCAGAACAAAGCGGTTGATCTGCTGTCCACGGTGAAGTCCCAGATTCAAGATGAAGTAAAACAGAAATCGCAAGAGTATCGCGATTTCCTGAGTCAGGCTCCCGGAGTGTGGGATCGTGATACGCTAACCAACAACCATCAAAAACGTGTGGAGATTTTTGAAACGGAATTGACCCGCTTGGAGATTCAGCAGAAGGCGGTTTCCTCGCGTATTGAGATACTGAAAAAGAAAACGCATCCCGTAACCGAGAAACCGCTTACCGATCTGGAACGGCTTGCCCTAATCGATGACTATCACTTGCCTCGTATCGAAGTACTCGTTTCGGTGCAGGGTGAAAAAGTAGCTGAGGCTTTTCAGGGTTCCTATCCTGAACGGCAGGAAGCTGCGAGTGCTTACTACGATGACTTGCTCAAGCGACTCGTTGAGATGAACGCGGTAGCCGCGAACGTAGGCAAGAATCATCCCAAGTACATCGACATGATGGCCGACATCAAGGTGCTCAAGGAACAGATATCTGAAAGAGAATCTCAAAGCAGCAAGGATCGTGAGCCAAATGGACTCACTGCATCGGAGCTTGTATCGGCTTACGAAGTTCTTCTGGTTGAGGAAGCACGTGACCTTGAACAAAGGATTGCGTTCGTTGAAAAAAGAATTGAATCCGAAATTGCAGCTTCCAAGAACCTTTTCAACTTCAGTATTCACGCGGCACAACTCAAGGACGAATACGATACGTCTCGGGAGCTTTCCGCAGTGCTGTTGGATAAAGTGCAAAAGCAAACCTTGCTGAGTCAGTTCGGAAGTTACGTCGCCGAGATTGTTCAGCATCCTCGCAAAGGTCAGCTAACTTGGCCGAAGAAACCAATCATTCTGGTCCTTTTCACTCTGTCTGGTTTCTTTTTCGGCTCTTTTGCCGCGTTGGGTTTGGACCTCGTTCAGTTCTCGCCGCTAGGGAACCTGTTCGGGTTTTTGCCAAATTGGCTCATTCGAAAGAATGAGTATCCGTCTGGCGGATTTCCGGCGACCTGATCATGAGTGACTCAGCCACACACCCAAATGCAATTCATCGACGTACCGGCGTCGCTGGTAGGATCGATCAATTCATCGCCACTGCCATCGCGATTCCGTGGTGGTTTTACCTTGTCGGGGCCTATGGATTTTTGATCCCTGTCGTCGCAATGAATCTACCTGGGGTCGGAGGTCTTGGCGCGGCCGACCTGCTGATGCCCATCGGCGGATTGGTGATTTTTTCGCTTCGCCGAACGGGCAAAATTCAGACCGCACATATTGCGTTGGCTCTGTTTAGTTTCGCGGCTTTGATTTCGTTGACGCAGATCGATGTTTTCAGGCCCTTGGTTGATTGTACGATTCGTTGGGTCCGACTCTTTGGGATTCTGATTCCATTTTACTTTTGCCTGTTCATACCGGTGAACGACAAAGTGTTGAAGTGCGCATTGAGAGCGTGGATGATTGGCGGGCTCACGGCGATTGCTATCGGAATCGTAATTCATATATTGCAAATCGAAGTCAGAGCGGGTCAGCAACGTCTTTGGATGAATGGCTGTTCCATGTTGCGAGCTGGCGGACTAATCGGCAACTCGGGCGCGTTTGGGCATATGACTTCCACATGGGCTGTCATCACAGCGACCTATTTTCTTTCGGTTTCAAAACTCAAGATTCGATATCTGATCGCTGGCGGTGCCGTGATGATGTTTTTCTACGTGATCTACATTTCGTCATCGCGAGCGGCATTGATGCACCTGTTTGCCGCTGGCGGAGTGTTCTGCGTTCTATGGCGTGTTCCCAAAGTGCTCAATCAATGGTTGGTGCTAGGAACAGTATTTGGCGCTTTGGCGATTGTGTTTGCTGTTTGTCTTTCACAATGCCTGCCAAGTAGCGGCTCAGGCGGTGGTCGATCCAACGCCTTCGAAACCAATATGAAACGCTTCATTCCCGGTTACGGTGGAACAAGCACCAGCGAGTTCACATCGAACCGGGCTGACAACTGGCCTGAATACATCTCGATGATGAATGAGAAAGCGCTTACTGGGTGGGGCTACAAGATGGGGGTTCGCCTTCACGAAGAGTCGCCAGACAATTCGTATCTGTCAGTGATGCTTGAAACGGGCGCGCTCGGATTTCTTTGTATGTCAATGTTTGTCGTGTCGGTTTTCTACCGATTGTTTATGCGTTACTACGCGGGTGATCCATATGCGATCATTATGATCTCTGTTTGCGTGGGTCAACTTGCCAATTGCATGACATCGGACATCTACACTTTCTGGATTACCATGCCAGTCGTGTTTATGTTGCTTGGTCTTGTGACACAGCGCAGTTGCGAAAGTCAAACTGCGCCACCTGTTGCCGCACAACAGATCGCATAAAGCTTCGAAGACTCTGTCGTGATCTTAGGGGATGACTGCCGCTCCACCAGTCGCACCGTAGACCCGCGAGATGGTGTAGTTCAAGTTGAACAGATTCAGTGCAACATTCCCGATCGCTTCGCCCGGTTTGAATTTGAGAATGATCAGGTCACCTTTTGCGATCGTCACTCTTTCGCGGGGATCATCGAGGCATTTTCTGAGGTCAACTCGAATCTTGATTTGCTTGTCCGCTGTAAGCCTCCGAACAATCACGACTTCTGTGGGCGGGAGCAAGCCTTTGCCGCCCCCTGCGTAGTATGGCGCTTTCACTCCGGACGCGGGCCCGAAGTTTGGTCCAGTCGACATTGCGATTGCTTCGAGGATGTCCAGATCGCGATCACGGGGAAGCGGAAAGCGTCCTGATGGAAGCATGCCACCGGTCATGAATGTGTCGCCATCGCGCTGCGGCAGGAACACGACGTCACCATCACCGAGAACGACATCTTTCTGGCGGAAAGGGAGCTCTTGGCCGAGTGGCTGCGTCAATGGAATTCGAACAAGGTGTGAGTTTTCTTTTGGGATCATCATCGGAACTTGTCCCTCAAGTTTTTTGATCATCGGGACACAGACCTGCTTGAGTTCGTCTTCCTTGACGCCCTTCATGATCCAGACTTCATTTTTCGCATCGATGCCCGGGACACCTCCGGTCTGGAGTAACGCCGTCAATACGCTGCATTCTTTAGGCTCGAGATAAAGTGTTGTACCCGCCCATCGTTTTGAAATGTCAAACTCGATGGTCTTTGCCAAGCCGGGCACGTTGTAACGTGTATCCTGCCGAACGACGTAGATCCGGTAAAACTTGGGAGTGATCAATGAAACGGTGACGTTGCTGCGTCCTGCTTGCACAAGACCGCTTTTCCCAACGTATTCGGCTGAGATCAAGTCGCGAACTGCCGGAAGCGAAAGCCCATCGACAAAAAGTGGATCAATGTAAGGAAGGTGAATGGTCCCGTCTGCTTCGACTTTGACAGGATGCCCAACGAATGGTTCGATCGGCGCGTTCTTGGTTCTGAAGGAAGGATAAGCGACCTGAGGGAGCTCTTCTCGATCTCCAAGCACATCTGCAATGTAGATTCCAAGAACATCTCCGGTGGCAACCGTATGCTCCTGATCGATTGGTGCTCCAAGGAATCGATGGTCAATTTGAACAAGACTTGATCTTGATTCCGCGACGGCATCTAGCGGAAGGTCCAGCGGCCGAATCGAATTCTTCGTAATCGTTGTGCAGCCGACTTGCGCGCACACCAATAGCGCAAAAGTGAATGCAGCAACGGTACGACCAAAACGAGTGAGCATGTACGGACGCTAGGAAAGCTAAGAACGGTGAAGGCAATGCGCTATTTCAATAGAAGTTTTCGAAACTCGCGTCAATACCGACCCTTCTCCCGACCGTTCTCGATGCTGATGCGTTCCGCTCGCCACAAGCTAATTGCGCGTATGGATAGCTCCGAAGTGTGTTGCGATAAGGCATCATTGTTCGCAAATGCAGCAAACGACTGTTGTCGTCGCCGCTGTTGAAACATTCCTTCTGGTTAATTGAGAAAGCGGGTTATCAAGAATTTGACATCGTTGCTGACCGACATAGGTTTCCGATGAGTCATGAGCTGTCGTGATTCCTCTTTGCTTATGAATCATTGTTCAACGCAGCTATCGCTGGCGATCCTATGTCATCCAACGTTACGTTTTCAAAGTCTTCGACCGCTAGCGAACTGATTGGTAGCAGTCGCACGGGCCAAGCAAGTTACATGACTCAATTCGTCCGGACTGGCGCTCCGTTGGTGCTAATGGATGTGGTCGGCTATCTGGTGAGCTTGTTGATTGCGTCGACGATCGCGTTGTATTTTGGAGCGGCGCCCACAGCCCCTTCACTTGTCATGTCTCTTGCCTTGATTGTCGGCTCGCTCGCCATGTTTGCGGCGCTAGGTCTGTATTCGGGAATGGGCATGCACCCGATCTTTGAGTTTCGTCAATGTATGCTCGGAGTCTGCCTTTCGTTCGTGTTTATCGCCGGCGTTTCCATTCAGACAGGAAACGCGATGGCAATTCTATTTTCGTTTCCAATCATGTTAGCCGTGGTGCCGGTCGTTCGATCAACGACTCGACACATCTTTGCGAAACGTTCATGGTGGGGAATCAACTGTGTCGTTCTCGCATGCGATAAACGTGTCAAAACGCTGTTTGGCAACCATCTGAAAAACATTCCAGCGGGTTTACGCCCAGTAGGCTTCCTGCAGGACGAGGTTCCGAACTCGATAAGCGACGAACTGAAATCCTTTCACTTGGGAACCGATAAAGATGCCCATCGAGTGATGCTTCAGAAAGGCGCCTACGTTGCTTTGCTACATCGTCGAGGCCGTCCGGATCACGAAATTGCGGAATACGTCAAACAGAATTTGTCACAGTTTTACCGCGTCATTATTGTTCCAGATGATGAGCGATTACCATCTCTTTGGGCGATGGGCCAAAACAGTGGAATCATGCTCGAAGACAAATTGCTTCAGCCTGGATCACAGATTGTTAAACGCACTGCAGGTCTTCTGATTTCAATCACCGCTTTGATTGTTGGCATGCCGTTGTTTCTGTTGATTGCTGCTTGGCTCAAAATCACTTCGCCTGGTCCACTGTTTTATGGTCACGAGCGGATCGGAAAAAATGGCCGCCGCTTCAAAGCGTGGAAGTTCCGTTCTATGTGTGTCAACGCCGATCAGGTTTTGGAAGAAACGCTTGCGAAGAATCCGGAAATGCGAGCCGAGTGGGAAGCAACGCAAAAACTTCAGAACGACCCACGCGTTTCGTCTGCCGGACGATTTTTACGGAAGACAAGTCTCGATGAGCTTCCGCAGCTTTGGAATGTCATTCGAGGCGAAATGGCTTTGGTTGGACCGCGGCCGATTGTTGCCAATGAAGTTGAAAAGTACGACGACAAGTTTGAAACGTATCTTCGGGTCACGCCAGGCGTTACCGGATTTTGGCAAGTTTCAGGACGCAATCTGACTTCCTACGAAAAACGCGTCGAGTTGGACGACTACTACGTACGCAACTGGTCACTCTGGTTCGATCTCTATATTCTTGGCCGAACGATCAAGACCGTCCTTTTCCGAGAGGGCGCGTTCTAGCGTTGTTCAATTGAGTAACACAGTCTCTCCATCAATTTTGAAACGGTTTTCTGCCAGCGCACTGAGTGCGTTGCTGTCGAGAGTTCTTGCGTTTGTTTCCATCATTGGATTCAACGCAGTTCTGGCTCGAAGCCTCGCACCGGCTGACTTCGGGCTGTTCGCATTGTTGTTTTCATTTGCGACACTCACGTCGCTGCTGACAAGCTGCGGAATGAATCGCGCGTTGGTGAAAGTCATTGCGGGCGAATCATCGCTCGATTCAAAGACACTCCGCCAAGTCGTCAATCTTGGGATCACGACTTCAGTCGTCGCTGGCCTGACGGTCGGGGTGATTGCATTTTTCATTGGCTCGAACTTCCTTCCGGTTGAAGGACAGTCTCAGTGGGTCATTGCAAGCGTGTTCGGCGGAATTGTTTTGGTGCGTGGTTTGCACTTCGTGCTGGCTGAAACGACCCGCGGATTTCATGAGGCGAACTGGGCTAACTTTTTCGGTGGCCCCGCAGGAGGACCATTCCCGCACACTGTTTTTCTCGTGGCACTGATCGCAGCTTGGCTGATGACGGGCAGTGTTTCCCTAACCACTGTTTTGGTTATTTATCTTTGTTGCTTCACAGTCACATTGCCACCGCTATTTTTCAAGCTCAGGTCGCTTACGGAAACGGTTGCGAACGAGATGCAGCTTTCTGGTGCTGATCGTTCTACGAAAGAAGGATTCGCCGTTGGGTCGATATGGATTCTGGCGATTCCGTTGATGCTGACGCAAACGTTTGGGCTGACGCTTTCACAAGCAGATATTTGGTTGGCCGGCGCAATGGTTTTGCCGGCTTCGATTGCGATCTACTGTGCGGCTCAACGGATGCTGAGTTTTCTTACCGTTCCTTTGCAGATCTCTGGGACGGCGATCGTTTCGTTTATCCCTGAGCTCCTTGCGAAAAACAAAAAGAAACAACTTCAGGAAATGGTCGGGCTGGCGACATTTGCCTCCGGAATTCCTGGCCTGATGATCGGGGCGGTTCTGCTGGCTTTCCCAAGCACGATTCTGTCGTTTATTTTCGGCGAGTACTTCGCTCAAGCCGCGCCGATCCTGCAGATACTTGTTGCCGGGCAAATGATCAGCGTATTGACGGGACCGTGTGAGATCATGCTGATGATGGCCGGACACCAGAACAAAACATTGGTTGTCAATGTCGTAGCTGCGATTGCGATCTTTGTCTTAGGTCCT
Organism: uncultured Pirellulaceae bacterium; assembly: GCA_938010615.1. Taxonomy (GTDB): domain Bacteria; phylum Planctomycetota; class Planctomycetia; order Pirellulales; family Pirellulaceae; genus Mariniblastus. Next base: position 61,480 of record CALLUY010000136.1, read on the forward strand.
GTTGGCATTATCTCAGGAGGAATCTTGGGACTCGCAATCGCGATGAGCACCGTTACGGCTTCTCAGAATATTTTTAATTGGTGGATGACGAAGAAACTCGTCGGCATCGGCACCCACTTTGACTTCAAGTACGCCTCGCAACTGTTGGCTCAAGTCCGACAGCGAGTGCTTTCTCAGAATGGACCTTTCAATGTCACATCGTGAATCAATCAAACCAAACACGTTCATCATTGGCGCTCCGAAGTGTGGCACCAGTGCGATGGCGCATTATCTTAATTTCCATCCAAACGTTTTTCTTTGCAAACCCAAAGAACCGTTTTTCTGGAGTGAAGATTATCCCGGGCTTCGGCGAATTCATCAGATCACAAACGAAGAGCGTTATCTAAAACTTTTCCGCGATGCGACGGAGCAACACAGCGTCGTTTGCGAAGGTTCCACAAACTATCTTGCTTCGAAAGTCGCCGTTGAAAAGATCTTGGCATTCAATCCGGATGCCCGGTTCTTGGTCATGCTTCGAAATCCTGTGGACGTTGTTCACGCGTTTCATTCGGAAGTCAGCTTTAGCGGTATCGAGAACGAACCAGATTTTGCGAAAGCCTGGAAACTGCAAGACGAGCGTTTGGCGGGAAGGTCGCTTCCCGCGAACTGCGCAGCACCTCAGTTTTTGCAATATCGCGATGTCGCAAGCTATGCTCCGCAGCTCGAACGCTTCTTCGATCTGGTTCCCGCGAGCAATCGTGAGGTCATTATTTTTGATGACTTTGCAGCTGACAACGCCAAGGTCTTTGCAGAGACACTACAGTTCCTTGGGCTCACTGATTTCGAAATGGAGTCTTTCGAAAAAGTGAACGCGTCTCACGGACATAAGTTTCCGATGTTCTCGAAACTCGTTCTCGATCCGCCGGCGCCTTTAAAAGGCCTCGTTGAGACCGCTCGGTATGCTGCGCGTCAATTTAAGGGCGGTTGGGTGGACCAAGCTAAACATTGGTTCAGGAAACCAACTCGACGCAAGCCACTATCCGCTGAATTTCGAGACGAGTTGTGTGACTTTTTTGCGGACGACATTGAGCGAACTTCAATGATTCTGAATCGAGAGCTAAGCACTTGGACCAACTCGAAGGCGGCTGACGAAAAAAGTCTGCCCAAAGAGGACTCAAATGAGGCCACGGATTCTCAGTCGTCAACTCTCGAGAGAAAACTCGTCGAAGCGAAATAGGTTTCGACAAAGAGATCAAGCAATTGCAGCTCTCGCCAGCTCACTTATTAGCTGACGCGAGCCAGCAAATTCAGATTAGGACAGAAAAATGAAGACATTGCAGTTTGTTGCTGATGGAGCTCCCGGTGGAGGTACCAATCACGTAATGCAACTCCTTACCGGGCTCGGTGATGACGTTGAAAACGTGTTGCTGACACAGAAAGACAGCTACCTTTACGACTTGGCGAAATCGAAGAACATTTCGGTTGTCGGCGGAGACTTTTTTCGTAGCCGACTTGATCGGGAGGCGATCCGAAAAGTTCGCGAGACCATCGAAACTGAAAAGCCCGACTTGGTGCATTGCCATGGCGGACGAGCAGGATTCTTCCAGAGTTTTCTTTCTCGAAAAACACCAACGGTTTATACCGTCCATGGCTTTCATCATGCGAGAAAGTCTTTTGTGCCCAGAACAAGTGGCTGGGCGGCAGAAATGTGGACAATGAGCCGCATGGATCAGATCCTTTTTGTTGCCGACTTCGATCGTCAACTTGCTGTTCGACAAAAGCTGCTGCGAGGAAACAAATCGTTTCAGGTCATTCATAATGGAATTGCTCCATTGGAACCGCAGTCAGGATCCGAGAGTTTAGGGATCGGATTCATTGGCCGGTTTGTCTATCAGAAGAACCCGCAGTTGTTTTTGGAAGTCGTCAAACGTTTGCCGGACCAGAACTTCGTAATGGCTGGCGGTGGCGAGCTGGAACCAGAAATTCGCGAGATGGTAAAGCAGCTTGGACTCGAAGATCGAGTGAAACTTTTGGGCAGCCTCGATCACAAAGCGGCTCTCGAGTTCATCTCCAAGCTTGATGTCCTCGTGATGACACCACGCTGGGAAGGACTTCCTCTTCTTCCCCTCGAGGCAATGTTTATGAAGGTCCCAGTCGTTTCAACAGCCGTCGGTGGAATTCCCGAAGTCATTGAACACGGAGAAACTGGTTTGCTGTCTTCTGAAGATGCGGACGAACTCGCGAAAAATGTAAATGTGTTGATCAATGATGCGGAAATCCGATCATCGATTAAACGACAGGCTTTCGAAGCTGCACACGAGAAATTCTCCCAGAAGAACATGCTGGCGAAAATCAAAAGATCCTACGGGCAGCTTTTGGAAAGACGAATGGTTTCTCGCCAACAAACCGGGCAATTGGTGCCGGGCTTCAATAGCTCGATGAGCCGAACGCCTTCGGCATAGAACGCTGGTTTAGGAATCGACCGTGTTGTTTTAAGCAATGTCGGTCAAAATGCGGCTGCCTATTTTGCAATTGGAGTCGTCAACGTAAGATGGTGGGCCTCATCTTGACTGAACTCCCCGCCGAGCAAACCCATGAGATTCCTCCCGATCGCTATCGTTCTGTTGTTGCCGATGATGGCAAATTTTGCCAACGCACAAACCGATGGCTCCGAATCAATTTTTAACGGCAAAGATCTGACGGGTTGGAGCTACCTTCCGACCACCGAAGCTCAGAAGAAAGGGCGTGCTGGTTGGCTTGCCAACGATCCAAACGCGCCGGCTTGGCCAATCGTCGACGCGAAATTGAACTTTGACGGAAAAGCTCAAACAGAAGATGGGCGTTTCGTAGCGCAGGATGGCTTGCTGGTTGTGACCGTTCCGAAAGAGGGTCGCAAAGTTCAGATGCTCTATTCCGATGTCGAGGTCAAAGGCGATTTCGTGTTGAAGCTTGAGTTTCGTGCCGCCAACAATGCTGACAGTGGCGTTTTCATTCGCGGTCATCAATTGCAATGCCGAGACTATCCAAACGCGGGTCCATATAAGGACTTGAAAAACTTCAAGTCAGAGGACTGGAATGAACTGGAAGTCGTCGTCCAAGGCGAAACGGCTGTCTGTACTTGCAACGGCGAAGTGCTGGAAGAGAAATTCAAGGTTCCTGCTGAAGGTCCAATTGGAGTCGAAGGTGATCGTGGCAAGATCGAGTATCGCAACATCCGCATCGAACGTGTTGATGAAACGTCGAAAAATTTGCTCAAGCCAACCAGCGATGTTGACTCGTGGCGTTTTGAGCAAGCTGGCGACGGAAAAGGATCGATGAAAGCGGAGGGCGACGCGATTGTCTTTCAAACGTCGAAAACAGGAGAGAAGGCGTGGCACGTTCAGGCTTACCAGTCCGGTTTGGATCTGGAAGAGGGAGCTGCCTACACGGTTAGTTTCGAGATCAAAGCCGACAAGGATGATTCAGTTGTGATTCTCGAGGGGAAGATCAGCCAGAGCGACTGGCATTCAGTCGGGTTGCGAGAAGAAGTGACTCTGAGCCAACAATTCAAGCAACATGAGTTCACGTTTTGGGCTACGAATGTGGTGAAAGACAAGAATCGAATTGGATTCGTTCTCGGTAAGCAGACCGGAACCGTGACGGTGCGAAATCTGGTGCTTCGACGGTCGGAATAGAAACCCGTCGGTGGATATTTGGGTTTGCGTCGCCAAGTGAGCGGAAACATCGTTATGCGAGTTGGCTCGATTGCGGCTTGTAGATTTGCGGTGAGCAACAGTAAAATCACCTGAGAAGATGCGACATCGCATCCGCCATAAATTGAGATCTACGCGTTTTCTGGCAATGCCTTGATGATTGCCGAGAATCGCCCCTTTAGGAGTTGGTTTTGAGTAATCGTAGTTTGCCGTTTGACAAAGCATTTATTGACCGAGTTAAGGAACAGTTTCCGACTCCGTTTTACATCTATGATGAAGCTGCCATTCGCCAATGCGCCAAAGATCTGATCAAGGCATTCGATTGGTGTCCCGGGTTTAAAGAGTACTTCGCCGTGAAGGCTACTCCGAATCCGCGGATTGTGGAGATGCTTGCCGGCGAAGGATTCGGCGCCGACTGTTCGAGCCTTGCGGAATTGATCCTCTGCGAGCGAATCGGCATTTCTGGCGAAGAGCTAATGTTCACTTCGAACAACACGCTTTCAGGTGACTACGGTGCGGCCAAGCGAATGGGCGCGGTGATTAACCTCGATGACATTTCGCATATTGATTACTTGAACGATTCGGTTGGCATGCCGGAGCTAATTTGCTTTAGGTACAACCCGGGTCCGTTGCGAAGCGGAAACGTACTGATCGGCGAACCACAAGAAGCCAAGTACGGATTTACGAAAGAACAACTGTTCGATGGTTACGCACGTGCGAAGGAACTGGGAGCGACTCGGTTTGGTCTGCACACGATGGTGGCATCGAATGAGCTAAATCCGCAGTTCTTCGTTGACACTGCTGAGATGTTGTTTGAGTTGGTTGTGGAGTTGCACGAAAAACTGGACATTCAAATCGAGTTCGTCAACTTGGGCGGCGGAATGGGAATTCCGTATAAGCCTGACGAAAGTCCACTTTCGTTGGAACAGATCTCCAGTGGTATGAAGAAAGTCTACGACAAACTGATTGCGGGGACTCCTGTCGATCCGTTGACGATCTATCTGGAGAACGGACGAATCATCACGGGGCCTTACGGTTATCTGGTGACCGAAGTGGTTCACAAAAAAGACATCTACAAGCAATACGTTGGTGTCGATGCGTGCATGTCGAACTTGATGCGCCCTGGAATGTATGGCGCTTACCATCACATTTCAGTGTTGGGCAAAGAGAACGAAGAGGCGAACACGGTCGTGGACATCGTCGGTTCGCTTTGCGAAAACAATGACAAGTTCGCGATCGATCGCGAGATGCCAAACATGGAGATCGGCGACATCGCCGTGATTCACGACGCTGGTGCTCATGGTCACGCGATGGGATTCCAGTACAACGGCAAGCTTCGAAGTGCTGAACTGCTGCTTCGAGAAGATGGAACGGTTGAGCAAATTCGCCGTGCGGAAACGCTGGAAGACTATTTCGCGACGTTGTCGTTTGAGTCGGCTTGTGTGGCGAAGTAGAGCAGTCGTGGCAGATCGATCTAAAGCCGTGTTGCGAGTTTAGAAGTTGCCGCCGATGCCAGACGAGAATCCCCTCGAGCGTTTATCGATTAGCTGCGGCAAACTCGGGTTCGAGAGTGCTTGCAGGTACCGTTTCCCTTTGTCATCGATGCTGCATGAGACCAAATCGACTGAGGCAAGTTGCTCAAACTGATCGATCGTTGGTAGGCGGTCGAGTGGAGCGTCGCAGCCATAGAATTTCAGGGCCTTTAATTTATCTAGGTTCGTTCTGATTAACTCGATATTCGATAGTGGGAATTCGCTTTCTTCGATCCTCAGCGAATGAATCGAACTGTTCTTTAGCTCGCGGAAGCCGCTGTAGTCGCCTGAGTTGTGCGAAAGAAAAAGTGTTGTCAACGCTTTTGATTTGGCAATTGCTTTCCCGTGAGCCGACGTGAACTTGTTACAGGAAAAATCGAGCTTTTCCAGTTTTGGCAACGTTCCAGTTAGCTTGTCAAGAAGTTCAGCAGATACGCTGCATTTGAATTTAAGTTCTTTAAGCGTTGGATGTCCTGAAAGCTGTTTCACGATAGATTCATTAGCGACGCCAAGTGAAAGGCACTTGAGTCTTCGCAACGCCTTCAAAGCGTTGATTGCTTCAAGGGACGGCCTATCCAGTACAACCGACTTGATCGCCCCTTTGCTGTCTTTCACCGTTCGGCCTTTGCAATGGCGAATGACTGTAAGCGCATCTGTTTCGTCGAAGCGATCCAGCTTGATCAACTTATGATTCGAACCGGTCTCGACGGTAAAGCTGGTTGGCCTGTTGTCGCCGGGCATCGCGAAACACCACGTGAGTTTGTTTCGTTGGATGTCAGTAGGTTGTTTTTCCAGTTTGAAGATGCCGTGCATCGTGGTGGATGGATACCGCTTTTGATCATACTTCGATGTGAATGAATCAACATGGATGTCGATTTCCATCGGAGTTTTTGTAACGTCAAGGTTTCGAATGCTGGTCGCTCCAACTGAGCGAGGTCGTTCGACCGAGAACGGTCCTCAGCCAACTTGGATTGCAGCGTTTCTCGCCGGGCCAGCTTTCCCGGTGGTGATCAGGTCGCCAAGTTCCTGACCAATTTGAGCAACGGAGAACTCACCGTCTTTTTCGCTCGACGTGACAATCCAACGTCCGGACAATCCAATGTCCTTGGCGGTTTTTTCCAATTCTGCCCAAGAATCGGAATCCACTGGGTAATCTGGAAAGCTTGGTGGAAACCCGACAGGAATTGGGCTCGAAAGATCGTCTTTGCCCAATTCTGTTTGAGCTGTTGCCGCGATAGGCATGGCGATGCTGACAAGCAGTGCGAGTGTGATTCGAACAAGCGACATGAGACTCTCCACTGAACATTGAATGCGTTAGAGATGCTCATATTGTAATGCCACAAGAATCTTCAGTGGGATAGCAATTTTGCGATTATTCGTGGCCGTGGCCGACGCTGCCAGCGTCGGATCGATGCTGGCAGCATCGTCAACGGAACCAGAGCGACGCTGCGAGAGAAATGCCGGTTACGACTTCGCGTAGCGATCCTGCAGTGACTCGACCGACATCGATTCCTTCTGCATCACAACCAATGAGTCGACCAGTACCTCGACGGCCTGAATCGTGGTGATGCAGGGAACGCCTTGCTGGACGGCGGCGGCACGGATGATGCCTTCATCCGTTCGAGCACCCTTTCCATTAGGCGTGTTCAAAACCAAATCGACCGCGTCGTCTTTCATGCGGTCAATCAAGTTTGGACTTCCGTCGCGAAGTTTCTTGATCGGTTCGGCTTCGATGCCAGATTCTTGAAGACGCTGAGCCGTACCTGGCGTGGCAATTAGTTTGTAGCCCAGCCCAATCAGTTTCTTGGCGACTTCGACGACGCGTTCCTTGTGCACGCCGCGAACGCTGATGAAGACCGTGCCGCCATCGGGAATTTCGACACCCGATGCCAATTGGCTCTTGGCGAATGCGACAGGGAACTGATCGCTGACACCCATGACTTCGCCAGTGCTTCGCATCTCGGGGCCCAAGACAATATCCACGCCGGCGAACTTGCGGAATGGGAATACGCTTTCTTTGACGCTGTAGTCATGTGGCGTCAAATCTTTCGTGATGCCGAGTGATTTTAGTTTCTCTCCCGTCATGACTTTGGCGGCGATGTTGGCGACCGGAACGCCAGTGGCTTTGGCGACAAACGGAACGGTTCGGCTGCCGCGTGGATTGACTTCTAGAACGTAAACGGTGTGCTGTCCAGATTCCTTATCTTTCTTTACGGCGAACTGCACGTTCATTAAGCCGACGACGTTCAAACGCTTTGCCATGGCGATCGTGGCACTACGAATCTCGGCAACGGTTTCTGGATTGAGCGAATAAGGTGGAATCGAACACGCGGAGTCACCCGAGTGAACGCCAGCTTCTTCGATGTGTTCCATGATGCCTGCGATGATCACGTCGTCACCATCGGCAATGCAGTCGACATCGACTTCGATGGCTTCTTCCAGGAAGCTGTCGATCAGAACAGGCTGTCCGCCGGAAACGATGAAGGCCTCCAAAACGAATCGTTCGAATTGGACTTTGTCGTAGCAGATTTCCATCGCCCGCCCGCCCAGCACGAAACTTGGTCGAACCAGAACTGGATAGCCAACTTCGGCGACGACTTTACGAGCTTGCGGCATGTCATTCGCCATGCCGTTAGCAGGTTGTTTAAGGTCAAGTTCATGCAACAGCTGTTGGAATTTTTCACGATCCTCAGCGGCCTCGATCGTGTCGACGCTGGTGCCGATGACCGGAACGCCGGCATCGGAAAGTGCTCGAGCAAGGTTCAGTGGCGTTTGACCACCGAACTGAACAATGACGCCGTCAGGTTGTACGTCGTCACAAATGTTCAAAACGTCCTCGACCGTCAGCGGTTCGAAAAAGAGCAAATCGCTGGTGTCGTAATCCGTGCTGACGGTTTCCGGGTTCGAGTTCACCATGATCGATTCGATACCGAGTTCACGCAGTGCGAAACTGGCGTGACAACAGCAGTAGTCGAATTCGATTCCTTGGCCGATTCGGTTGGGGCCACCGCCGAGCACGACGACACGTTTCTTGTCACCTTTGGGCGGCGTTTCACTTTCAGTTTCGTACGTCGAATAAAAGTACGGCGTAAAGGCTTCGAACTCCGCGGCGCAGGTGTCGACTGATTTATAGGTTGGCACGACACCAATTTCTTTTCGCTGTTGACGAACGGCAATTTCACTCGTGCCCCAGATGTGGGACATCTGCCGATCGGAGAATCCAGCTTGTTTGGCTTTGAGCATCAAAGGTTTGTCGATCTGCTCAAGCGAAGTTGCTCGCAGTTCGTTCTCGATGTCGACGATGCCAACCAAGTGATGCAAAAACCACGGGTCAATGTTTGTCAGTTCGAAAATCTCGTCGGCGGTCATGCCGTCTTTTAAGGCGTAGCGAACGTAGTGAGGACGCTCAGCGTTGGGGACCGAGAGCTTTGACTTGATCTCGTCACGATTGGGAAACTCATCGGTGCCGAAGAGATCTTTGTTGTCGCAGCCAAATCCAAAGTGACCCGTCTCGAGTCCGCGAAGTGCTTTTTGGAACGATTCCTTAAACGTGCGGCCGATGGCCATCGTTTCACCAACGCTTTTCATCTGCGTGGTCAGTGTGTGATCGGCTTCGGGGAATTTTTCGAACGTGAAACGAGGGATTTTCGTGACGACGTAGTCAATCGTTGGCTCAAAGCAGGCTTTCGTTTTTTGGGTGATGTCGTTCGGTAATTCCCAAAGCGAATATCCGACGGCCAGCTTTGCCGCGATTTTCGCGATCGGGAATCCAGTGGCCTTCGATGCCAAAGCACTCGATCGACTGACGCGAGGATTCATCTCGATCACGATCATGCGACCGGTTTTTGGGTCGACGGCGAACTGAACGTTTGAGCCGCCTGTCTCGACTCCGATTTCACGCATGATGTCGACCGAAGCGTCACGCATCCGTTGGTATTCTTTGTCGGAAAGCGTTTGAGCCGGAGCGACGGTGATCGAGTCACCGGTGTGAATGCCCATCGGGTCAAGATTTTCGATTGCGCAAATGATCACGACGTTGTCATCGAAATCGCGCATCACTTCCATCTCGTACTCTTTCCAGCCGATGATGGATTCTTCGATCAGAACTTCGCTGGTTGGAGACAGGTCGATGCCGCGGCGAACGAGGACTTCGAATTCGTCACGGTTGTAGGCGATCGCGTTGCCGCTGCCTCCCATCGTGAAGCTTGGGCGGATCAAGGTCGGCAGTCCGACTTCTTCGAGAACTCGTTTCGCATGTTCAACATCTTTGACCGTTTCGCCGCGGCAGATATCAAGGCCGCAAGCTCGCATCGCTTTTTGGAATCGATCTCGGTTTTCGGCTTTGTCGATCACGTCGGCTTTGGCACCGATCATCTCGACGCCGTACTTTTCGAGCACGCCGTTTTCGTGAAGACGCAGGGCAAGGTTCAGCGACGTTTGGCCGCCGAGAGTCGGCAAGAGCGCACAAGGGCGCTCCTTGGCAATGATCTTTTCGACGATCTCCCATTGCAGCGGTTCGATGTAGGTCCGATCGGCGACTTCGGGGTCGGTCATGATCGTGGCCGGATTGGAATTCACCAAAACGACTTCGTAGCCTTCCTCGCGGAGGGCTTTGCAGGCTTGGGTGCCTGAGTAGTCAAATTCACAGGCTTGTCCGATGATGATCGGCCCCGAACCGATCAGCAGGATTTTTTTGATATCGTCGCGACGTGGCACTCGAAAGGTCCCGTTTGGGATGAAAAAAATAAATTTCCCAAGGGTACCAGCAGACCCCGCATTGCTTCAATGGGCGGAGTCAAAATTTGGAGAGATTCGTGTTGTCTTTGGGGCGTGATCTAATGTCGCTCAGTTCTCCGAACTGATGGCGGGCGGATTGAGACGTTCAACCATAATTTGACCTGCGTTTGATAGAGATCACACTTCCCGGCCCGCTACCAGCTCGGAGAGCTGGGCGACTCTCCGAACCGAAAAGGCTGGGCGACATTACTCACTCTTAATGATCAGTGAATCGAAGAGTTTCGCCGTCGCTGTGGCGTCTTCTTTGCCCTGTGGCGTCAATACGTCGAGTTGATACCGGCGATTGCCTTTGATGAACACGCGTGAGCGACCGGAGTACATGGTGCTCGTTTTAGTTTTTGGATCGGCCAAAGAGAACGAGAAATCAAATTCGCGTCCGGGAACTTTGCCAGGTCTGATCTTGTCCATTCGATCAAGCTGTCCGATCACGTTCACGACTGCTCCCTTGACGCAGCCATCAAGTGCATCATTGAGCTCTTTGGGCGTAGCAGGGACTTCGTGCAGATCCTTCCACGAATATTCAAACGAGGATACACCGTTCAGATACACGACGTAACGATGGTTGACGATGGCATTCCGGCCGGCGATTGGGTTAAAGGTACGCTCGATGTACTTCGGCTTTCCGGGCAATCGAAATTCTGCGTTGGATACATCATCTGAAATGGTGAACCAGCCATCGCTCTGCTCCGTCATTTCAGCAGTTGATTCTTTCTTGATCGAAGATGCCGCTGGAGCAGCTTTTTTTGCCGGTTCGGTCGCGGAAGATTCTGTTGTTGTCGTTTCGGCCTTTTTGTCGGTCGAACGCTTGAAAACATCTTGGGGCGCCGCAAATGCGGACGAAGAGATCAACGTGAGGATTGCAAAAGCCAACAGGCCAAATTGACGAATTTGAGTTTTGTTCATGGCAGTATTCACCGAGTGCTTTGCTCGGTCGCTATTCTTATCTTATGAAAGTTTGCTCGTTGGTTATTCTATCGCCTAAACGCGTGGGAACGCTCAACCTTTCGCGAATGGTCAGGTTTGCTACGATTTTAAGGCAAACTAACGATTAATTCTGCGGCAAAATGGATTGAAGAAAGTGGATTGAAAAAAGTGCTTGCGTCCAGACAAACCCAGCGACGATGTTGCAAATTATAACCCGACACGTCAGCGAGGTGCGACTTGGTACCTCGCTGACGTGTCGGGTTATGATTTCGGCTTAAGCAGACTAAATACGAGCCCAACGCGCAAGCGAGGGATCCGGAAATCCTCGGAAATATCCGCTCGCTTGCGCTTCGGGCTTGTATTTTCCATGCAAAATCCTGCCGCGCTTCGGGTTATCATTTTCAGAGAAACAATTCATCGAGGCTACTTTGTCAGACTCCGACCAAACCAACAACAGCTCCGCCAGCCCTAGCCGCAGCGGCGCATTCGACGCTGCCGTCGACCGACGTGTCGAAAGATTCACCGAAAGTATCAGTTTCGATCAGCGACTGTATCCGCAGGACATTGCCGGCAGTATCGCGCATGCTCAGATGTTGGCCGATCAGAACATCCTGACGGCAGACGAAAGCCAGCAAATCGTCGCGACGCTCAGCGAGATTAAATCGCAGCTCGATGCTGGAACTTTTGAGCTCAAAACGGAGCTCGAAGACATCCACATGAACATCGAGCAGGCGTTGATCGACGAGCTCGGCGATGTCGGCCGCAAGCTCCACACCGGACGCAGTCGCAACGATCAGGTCTCGACCGATATGCGGCTGTGGGTTCGTGGTGCAATCGATCGAATAGACGCAGGTCTGGAGCAGCTGCAGCTTTCGTTCCTGAGCCGTTGTGAGCAGGATGCCGAAGTGATCTTGCCGGCGTACACGCACTTGCAACGTGCTCAGCCGGTCGTCGCGCCGCACTACTGGCTGGCTTATATCGAAAAATTTCAGCGCGATCGTGATCGGCTGGCAGATTGTCGCAAACGTGTCAACCTTTGTAGCCTCGGCACCGCAGCACTCGCTGGAACGACGCTGGACATTGATCGCGAGAACACGGCGAAGCGACTTGGATTCGAGGGGCTTGTTGAGAACAGCATCGATTCATCAAGCGATCGTGACTATCTGCTGGAAACTTGCTTCTGTCTTTCGACCATTGGGATCCACCTGAGCGGTTGGGCTGAGGAATGGATCCTTTGGTCGACGATCGAGTTCGATTTCATTTCGCTGCCGCACGAGTTTTGTACTGGTTCGTCGATTATGCCGCAGAAGATCAATCCGGATGTGCTGGAATTGACGCGTGGAAAATCGGCTCGCGTGATCGGATCGCTGCAGACGTTGCTGGTGCTGACCAAGGGTTTGCCGCTGGCTTACAATCGCGATCTGCAGGAAGACAAGCGTCCGTTCTTCGAAGCCGTCGATACGATCGAGGGGTGTCTGGACGTGGCCGCTCCGCTGGTCGCTGGAGCGAAACTCAAGCGGGAATCGATCGACAGCCGTCTGGAAAAAGGATTCCTTGATGCAACGACGCTGATGGAGTTCCTGATCAAGCGTGGAACTCCGCAGCGGAAGGCCCATCATCTGATTGGTGGACTGGTAAAGCTCGCAACCGAAAGAACCGTCACACTTTCCCAGCTGGAGCTACAGGATTTCCAGTCTTTTGATTCCAGTTTGGACGACTCCATCTATTCTGTGTTAGGCGTCACCAACGCGGTCGCAGCGTTCCAAAGTTACGGATCGACCGCTCCAAACCGGGTTCAAATGCAGGTTCAGCGGTGGAAAAGCCGTTTGAATCCGGTTTGAAACACGTTTGTTCGTCGTCGAGTCTGTTCCAGGCTCGTAAATTCGCGGTCTGGGACCGACCCGAGCTACAAAGCACTTTTTGACGTTTGGTAGACGACAACGGCACCCCATCAATTACAATCGGATCCACCGCGCCAGCCCTCATGTGTGACGGTTGATCTGGACGATCTCCTCTGGTCATGATTATGCAAATATTCAGTCGTTCCCTCCAAGCCAACATCTTGTTCGCCGCTGCGCTGCTGATTGCATCTCCAACCACCACTGCATTCGCCCAGGATGCAACCATTATTGTTGACGAGTCCGAAGCGAATCGACGTGACGTTATCAAGCTCGGATCGAAAGAACGCGTCGTCCGAATCGAAAACTCGGAAGAACTACTCGTTCGCTCAGTTGAGCAATCTAACCCGACGACCGGTGTCCAGATCGCCAAAGCGATTGGCTTGATGTTGGACATCGAGCGATTTGATAAAGCGAATGGATATCTTGATTCGCTTTCGAAGCTTGAACTTGATGGTGAAGCGAGCTACGAACTGAATCGAACGGCTGGTTCGGATCTTTTGTATCTGATCGCCCGAACCGACGAGCTGCAACCGCTGGGTCGTGAAGTTGTCCTGAAAGTATTCCGCAACGCATCACAGTGGGCGAACTCTGACGAACGAATTGACAAGCTGATCACTGAGCTCGGCGACGAGAGTGAATATGCTCGCGGCGAAGCGTTCGCGAAACTGAATCGAGTCGGCGACAAAGCAGTCGCTCGCGTGCTTGAGTCGTTTGCCGATGAGAATCGGGAGGATGACTTTCCCGCCCTGCGAGGGGCTCTGTACGCGTTTGGTGAGTCCGCGATCGGTCCTTTGCTGGGTGCCGCGGAGGCGTCTAATGCATCCGTGCGGATCGAAGCAATTCGCGGCTTGGCCAAGCAAGAATCAAACGAAGCCATCGACATGTTGTTGCGGATCTCACTTTCGCAGCGAATACAATCGCCGTACCGCGAACTGGCGACTCACCAACTGGAAAAGAACCGTCGCCTTCCGGACCGATCGCAAGTTGAAGATCGTCTGGCGGGTCGCGTTGAAGAGTTTCTCCACGGGCGACGCCTTGCGGCTGACAGCCTGTTTGGCGAAGTAGACTTTTGGGCTTGGAATGACGAAACGGCAAAGCTGGAAGTTTCGCAAGCCAACGCAAATATTGCGGCAGGAATGCGAGCGGCGGATCTGGCTAGAACGCTTTACGAAATCAACCCGCTTAGTGCCCGCAACCGCGAACTTCATTTGCTGTCGCAGCTTGAATCGCTCAAGCGGCAATCGGGATCTTCAGATCCGATCAATGTTGATGCGTTTCTCAAACAAGCAGACAATATCCAAGCGAGTGAAGTTGAAAATCTTCTCGTGCGTGCCATCGATTTGGATTTGATGAACGCGGCGACGGCGTCCTGTGAAGTACTAAAGCAGATTGGCGATGAGAGTTTGTTGATCAGTAGTCGCCAACGTCCGTTGGTCGATGCGATTCTTGTTGGCGACCGGCATCTGCAGTTTGCCGCTTTTGATGCGATCGCGGAGATCAATCCGAAGACTCCTTACGCCGGCAGCAGCTACGTTGGCGAACTGGCTGCGTTTTTGGCGTCGAGCCGGTTCAAGCAAAAAATGGCTGTCGGGCACAACCGAAATGAAGTGACTCAAGCTTGGGCCTCGGCTGTTGGACCTGCAGGTTGGGCGACGACGTCAGCCACATCGAGCCAAGAATTTTTCGAGAAAGCGACCACGGATCCCGATGTTGCGGTTCTTGTCGTCAGCGACACATTGACTCGGCCAGTCCATCGAGAATTGATCCAGCAGCTTCGCAAGCATTGGAAGACTCGTCGCATGCCGATCGGCTTGCTTGCCCGCGATTCGAACCGATTGATCAAATCCGTTCGATACACAGAAGGCATTGACCGTTTGTTGACGTTTCCGATTAGCCTCGATGGCCCTGCGATCGCGCTGCAATTGGATCAACTTGAGAAACAGGAGTCACCGTGGACCGTTAGCAGCGACGATCGCTATCGCCATGCTTCTCGAGCGGTTCAGTGGCTTGAGGAAGCCGTTGTCGATCCACAGTTGAGCTACTATCGATTCGGTTCGCACCAAAAACAGTTGCTTGGGTTGCTTTATCATCCTGAGTTCACTTCTTCGGCTGCGAAAATTCTGGCTTCCCAGCCATCGGCCGTGGCGCAGCGTGCGATGTTGGGCTTTGTCAGTCAGGGTGACCTCCCGATCGAAGCGAGGGAGTTGGTTGCTGATGCGTTTGAAACTGCCGTTAAACGAGGCGGCACGATGCTGACAACGAATGAAATTGAATTGCAGTACGAGCGTTACAACGCCAGCGAAAATCAGCCTGAAGAAACACAGAAAGTACTCGGGCGAGTTTTGGACGTGATCGAAGCTCGGCGAAAAGCTTCGCGCCGGTAGGTGGCATAGGCCTCTGGCCTGTGATTGCATGACGTTCACAAGCCAGAGGCTTATGCCACCTTGTTGCATTAGCGAATCGTGTGAAGCTACAATGCTTGCATGAGCAATGACACGATCATCAAAGATGCCGAATTCAATGACGCTGTGACCACGTATTGGTTGCTCAACGGAATCTTACTTTGCATCGTGACGGTCATCGGTCTTCCGTTTCTGTTGGTTTGGCTGATCGTTGGCAAATGGGCCACGCGGAAATACTTGGCGTCGCACAAATGCACGCTGACAGACAAATCGCTGAAAGTCTCCAAAGGCATCCTCACGAAAATTGAGAAAACGGTTCCCTTGGATCGCATAACAGATCTCGGCATCGTCCAAGGACCGATCATGCGATACTTCGACATCGAAGCACTGTCAGTTGAAACGGCGGGAAACTCCTCTGGTATGTCGTTGGTTCAGCTGACTGGAATTAAAGACGGACGAGCTTTCCGCGATCTGGTGCTGGCTCAACGGGACAAAGTGACTCTTTCCAGTAACGCTTCGACAAGTCCAGCCGATGAAGTTAGTGTCGGCTCAAACGATCAAACGATTCAGTTATTGACCGAGATCCGTGACACGATGCGGAACATCGAAACCAAACTCGACAACAAATCTTGAAGTGAAACATCATGGCAAGCACTCCATTCAACTTGATGAAGTGGATCGAAGATCACAGGGACGAATTCAAAGTCCCGGTGATGAACAAGCAGTTCTATAAAGAAGCGGATGATGTGATCGTCTTCGTTTCAATGGGACCCAACACGCGAAACGACTATCACGTCAATGTTACCGAAGAACTGTTCTACCAACTCAAAGGCGACATCGCTGTTCGAATTCGGCCGCTTGATGGAAGCCCGCCGCACGATGTCGTGATCCGTGAAGGGGAAATGTGGCTGTTGCCAGCTAACGTTCCGCATCGGCCTCAGCGTCCGGATGATACGATCGGTTTGATTGTTGAGTTTCCTCGACCCGAGGGGGCGGTCGACAAACTGCAATGGTATTGTCCCGACGACAAGCACCTAGTCCACGAAGCGGAATTCCGTCTGCAACATATTGATGAAGACCTCCATCGCATTATGGATGAATTTTGGAATGGATCTGAAGACGTTCGGACGTGCAAGGAGACCGGCAAAGTCGTTCAGCGAGCTGGCGAATTTCGGATCGAAGATGCTCAATCGTTGACTTAGTTTGTTCAACGTACACGACGCTGCCAGCGTCGTAGTTATGATTCAACGACGCTGGCAGCGTCGTGTACGGTGATCCAATGCCTCTAGACACTTCAATCGAACACGCCCGATCGCTCGACGCAGACGATCCGTTGCGTACGTTTCGTGATCGTTTTTGGATTCCGCAGTCCAGCGGTAAACAGCAAACTTATCTAGTAGGCAATTCTCTCGGCCTGCAGCCCAAAAACGTCGCGGCGCTGGTCACCGAAGAACTTGAGAAATGGCAAACGCTTGGAGTCCGAGGCCACTTTGAGTCCGATCGCCCGTGGTTGCCCTATCACGAGCTTCTGACTCCCACGATGGCAAAGATCGTCGGTGCCCAAGACGATGAAGTCGTCGTGATGAACACGCTCACGGTTAACTTACACTTGATGATGGCGACGTTCTATCGCCCAACGAAGACTCGCAACAAAATCCTGATCGAATCTCACGCGTTTCCGTCTGACTTTCAAGCGGTAGAGTCGCAGATCCAGCTTCACGGCTTCGATCCGAAAGAGGCAATCGTCACAGTGCCGCATGGCGCAGAAAGTGATTTACTGTCTGACGATGCAATTTGTGATCTGATCGAAAAGCATCGTGACTCGTTAGCGTTGGTGCTGCTTCCGGGCGTTCAATATTACACGGGCCAGTTTTTGAATCTGCAACGCATCACGGCGACGGCACATCGGTACAACATCTCTGTTGGATTTGATTTGGCTCACGCGGTTGGCAATGTTCCGTTGCAGTTGCATGATTGGGATGTCGATTTCGCCGTTTGGTGCAACTACAAGTATTTGAATTCAGGTCCCGGTGCCGTTGGAGGTTGCTTCATCCACGAACGTCATGCCACCGATAAATCATTGCCGCGAATGGCGGGTTGGTGGGGCCACGACAAGGCATCGCGGTTCCAGATGGAAAATCGTTTCGATCCAATCCCGACGGCTGAAGGTTGGCAGTTGAGTAATCCGCCGATTTTTTCGCTGGCTGCGATTCTTGCATCGCTGCAAGTTTTTGATGACGCTGGTGGAATGGGACCGCTTCGTGAAAAGTCATTGAAGTTGACGGGCTACTTCGAATCGATGCTCAAGGAGTCGCTTGGTGACCGAATCAATATCATCACGCCACAAACGAGCTCTCAACGTGGCTGTCAGCTGTCGATCGAGATCGCGACAGGAGACGTGCAGGGGAAGGAAATACACAAACAGCTTGAAGAATCCGGAATCGATACCGACTGGCGCGAGCCAAACGTCATTCGCGCGGCGCCTGTTCCGCTGTACAACTCTTTCGAAGACGTACACCTGTTTGTGATGACGCTGAAGCAGATTGTGGACCCCTGAGTACAAGCCCGAAGCGCAAGCGAGTGGTCGAACCGCGAGCAGGCCAACGTTTGACTGATCGTATCGCTTCAGGGTTGCTCGATTCCCAGACCGACCACTCGCTTGCGCTTCGGGCTTGTATTGGCTAACTTAAAATTGAACATCAAGGCGATCCAATGAGAATTAACGGCCATTCGCATTTGCTGCCCAATCCGGAACAGATACCGGACTTCATGAAAGAGAACGAGATCTTTTGGATCGATGAAGATCGTCGCCACATGTTGCAAAAAGGCTGGAAGCGTCCGGTCACCGATTCGAGTTTCTTTCTGGAAGAGAAACTTGAATGGATGGATCGAAATCGCATTGACCATGCCGTTATTTTGAATCTCTCGCAGCTGTACGGCAACGGCTTGCGGATTGACGACATGAAGAAAGTGCTCCGCTTTCAAAACGACTTTAATGCCGACATCCAGCGAGATCACGGCGACAGGTTCACTTGTGGTTTCGTTGTCCACGCAGGGTTCGTGCAGAGTGCCGTTTGGGAAATCGAGCGATGTGTGAATGAGCTTGGTCTGAAAGTTCTCTGTCTGCCGACACACTATATGGATTCCATTGGAGTCTGGCGGACCATCTTCGAAAAAGAGACCGAACCAATCCTCGAATGCGCCAACGATCTTGGATTGGCGGTTGAAGTCCATCCTTACGATGGTGAAAAATTCATCAAGCTCGAAAACATCAGCTGGCGATTCCATCTCGTTTGGATGTTGGCACAATGTGCCGACGCCTATCACTTTTATACGCTCAACGGTTATCACGAACGTTTTCCAAATATTCGAACCTGTTTCGCGCACGGCGGTCAGTTGGCTCAAATAAGTCTTGGTCGCCGAATCCAGGGGTTTGACGGTCGACCTGATTTGTTCGAAGGGAAAATGCATCCGCGATCGGCAGTGAGGCACCCGAATATTTACTTCGACACACTCGTCCACGATGTCGATTCGTTCGACTTGATGCTCAAGCGGAGCGGGGTTGATCAGCTTTTCGTTGGTTTGGACGATCCCTATCCGCTCGGTGAGATGGAGAGCGAACCGCAATCGTCCTATCCGGGAAAGCTGCTGGATTTGTGCCTTGAGCGAGGACTTATTGATCAAAGTCAGCACGACGCGATGTGGTGCGACAACGTTTTGAGTTGGCTTGGTGAAGATCTTGGAAACGATCTTAAGAATCGGTTAGAAAAGGTGCGAAGTTAGCAGTAGAAATATTCAAAACTTAATCGGTCCGATTCGGGTACGTTCTTTGAATTCAACTGAACTCAAACAGAACCAATTCTTCTTTTTGAAAGCTCAAAAGTATGTCGATTAATTTCAACTGTTCATGTGGCAAGCCGCTCGCAGCACCGCCTGAGTTCGCGGGAAAAGAAGTTCGATGTCCCGGTTGTAGCAACACGACAATGGTTCCCGTGGTGGCGGCTCCAGCTCCGGTTGCGGGCTCGGCACCGCTGACGTCTGGAAGTGCTTCGCCGCCAGTTAAGTCGTCGCCGCTTCACGGGCGACGATGTCACGAACTCGATTATCAGATCGTTGGCGACGATATGCAAATGGTGATCATTGAACTTGATCCCGGCGAGACAGTTATCGCAGAGGCTGGTGCGATGAACTTCATGGAAGAAGGGATTAACTTCGAAACCAAGATGGGCGACGGATCGCAACCTGACAAAGGTTTCTTCGGCAAGATGATGGACGTTGGAAAACGGGCTATTACGGGTGAATCACTTTTCATGACTCACTTCACGCACCACGGTTCCGGAAAAAGTCATGTCGCATTCGCGGCACCGTACCCTGGAAAGATCATTCCGATCGATATGGCGACGATCCAGGGCAACGATTTGCTGTGCCAAAAAGATGCGTTCCTCTGCGCGGCATTGGGCACGAAAGTCACGATCGCATTCAACAAGAAATTCGGTGCAGGACTCTTTGGTGGCGAAGGTTTCATTTTGCAGAAGCTCGTCGGCGATGGCCTCGCATGTATTCATGCTGGTGGAACGGTGATTGAAAAAGAACTTCATGGCGAAACGTTGCGAGTCGACACGGGTTGTCTGGTCGCGTTCGAACCTCATATTGAATACAGCATCGAACGAGCCGGCAATCTGAAGAGCATGGTGTTCGGCGGAGAAGGTATGTTCCTCGCCACGCTCCGAGGTCATGGTCGGGTTTGGTTACAGAGCCTGCCGTTCAGTCGACTTGCAAGCCGCATGATGGGCGCCGTTGGTGGCCGCAAAGGAGAAGGTTCCGTGCTTGGCGGGCTTGGGAACTTGCTCGATGGCGACGGATTCTAAATTGAAAAAGCCATGCCCACGCTGTACGCATGAACATGACCAAAGTCGAAGCGATCGACTCGTCCTGATTCGGTGATCTATCTGCGTTGGCCAAAGATTCGACTAGGTTGACGTGGCTGCATCGGGCGTCGATTCCTGATCCGATCTACGATTTGCCCAACCGGAATATTGATCGATTGACCGTTGTCCAAGTTGATGACTGGTCCGTTTGGACCAAACTCAAACGTTGGCGGTCGCTTGTTGGACAACGTCCGATGCGTCCACTTTCTGCTTGAGGCGTTCGCCAAGGTTGGTCTGGGCGAGCAATCGCAGATACGGACGAGCTCGCTCGAACGCCTCATCGAATTTGAATTCGTCCGCCATGGAAATGCTTCCCGAAAAGCAACAAAGGAGGCTGCGTATTATAGTTGATTTCTCACAGAATCTGTAACTCAGTTTTTTACAGCCTCATATGCCCCGGTATCCTGAACCAAACGAAAGAGTATTCTATGAAGTCAAAGAAATCGAGAGATCGCAAAACGCGCTGTGACTGGTGTCTTTCCGGTAATGATCTGTACATCGACTATCACGACACAGAGTGGGGCGTTCCGGTCCACGACGATCAGAAGCAGTTTGAGTTCCTGATTCTCGAAGGGGCACAGGCAGGCTTAAGCTGGGCAACGGTTCTTAATAAGCGTGAAGGGTACCGAAAGGCGTTTGCGAATTTCGATCCCGCCAAGGTCGCCCGATTCACGGACAAAAAGATCGCGAAGATGCTGGAGAATCCTGCAATTATTCGCAATAAGCTGAAGGTCAACTCGGCCGTTACGAATGCGAAACAGTTCTTGAAAGTGCAGAGCGAGTTTGGCAGCTTCGACGATTACATTTGGCAGTTTGTTGACGGCAGGCCAAAGCAAAACAAGTGGAAAACCAACAAGCAGGTTCCTGCGACCAGCAAGGAATCGGATGCGTTAAGCAAGGACTTGAAAAAACGCGGCTTCAAATTCGTCGGCAGCACGATCATCTACGCTCACATGCAAGCCACCGGCATGGTGAACGATCATCTGGTCAGCTGTTATCGCTACAAACAGTGTGCGAAGCTGAAGTAGGGGCGTCAGGCTGATGAGCTGAGCGGCATGGCGTCGCCGTCGTTCGCGTTAGGATACTTGCGTTTTTTGCTATCAAAACTCTCCCGTCTTTAAACAACCGGTATCGGAGCTTATCATCGCGTCGAATCAACGTGACTCGATTACGACAAATGGACAGCGCGCATAGGATTTGGCAATATGACTACCCAAGCAGTTGTGGATACGGAGGAACTGATCGAATCCATGGGACGGTTTCGCAACTGGGTACTGCCCGCCGGTGTGATGAAGGAATTGCTGGACCGTGGGGCAGAAATTGCGCCCGCATTGCATCGGCATCTGAAGCAAGCGTTGTTGCCAGATCAAGGCGGGATAGAACAGCACGCTCCCGAAGCGTTCTTCTGCTTTCACCTGCTGGGATGCACTCAAGTACCCTGCCATGACTTTATTGATCAGCTGTTACGCAGTGGCAACAGTGTGATCGAGCGCTGCACCGGTGGGGTGACAAATTCTTATTTTCGCGCGTTGTTGGCTTCGTTCGCCGATAAAGACGATCCGGTGCCGTTCTACGAATGGGTCAACTCGCTTGTTCAAGATGATGAAGCGGACCCGTATGGAAGACTACAAGCTATTTTTGCGCTGTTTAATTTGGTTGGCGACAACGTTTTGCAATACGCTGATGTAGTGAGTTGGACACGAAGTTGGCTCAATGATCGGAAAGAACTTAAGCAAGATGAGTTCTCAGCAATGATCGTTGCAGATCTTATCGACGTTGGTGGCAAGGATTTGAAAGACTTGGCAGTCGAGTGCTTCCAACGCGACCAAATCGATGAAGGTTATGTCGATATCGGTTGCCTAGATGAAATGCCCGACGATTTTCAGGTTGATTTGCTACAGCAGCGTGCCAAAAAAGATCGCCAATTGCTTTTGGATCCAATTAGCTATTTGCAGACCTGGCACGCGTTTGCCTGGTCGACGGAAAGCTTTGATCCGCAGAACGCGACGTACGAACCAGTCGCAGACGTAAATTTTTGGCGAAACTCAGAACCTGACTCGCAAGAGATCGATGAGTGGTTATCTGAAATCGACCGCGCCACTTACGACTTCTATCCACGCTCTGCGATCGGAAAAACGCATCGCTATATCGAGCATGCGGTTAAGCAACTTAACGATCGTGCGCGACGTGGTATCGATTCGGCACGAAACGGTGAGTCGTTTTCAAGCAACGCGCCGTATCTTGCGGCATTGATGCTGGCTAAAAATTGCGATGCTCGCAAGGTCATGATAACGGATCCCGATTTGTTTCTGGATATCGTGGACCTGATAAGCGAACAGCGCTACGAATGGTTCGGTGACACTATCGATACGCATTTAATCGAAGCGCTTTCACATGTGTTAGCTGGCAAACCAGAGCCAATCTTGCAGCGACTTGGTGACTCATCGCGAAGTGCGATTGACCGTGCTGGGCTGATTAATTTCTTTCCGATGTCGGTGTACGAAGACTATCTGAGTCGGAATCGCTGCTTGGAGATTCTGAAAGAAAGCTGGGCGTCCTTTCTTGGCGAAGGCGAAACAGAAGACGCGGACAGGCGATTGATACTGGGGACAATCTACGACGCTTTTTGTATGCTGGCGGTTCCAGTTGACGACCCTGTCATGGTCGAGGCTGAAGAGGCAGGGATCGGGAATCAGTTCATGACAGACGAGGTCGCAGCGGTATTTCGGAACGAACCGCTAAACGCACGCGAGACCATGAAAACGAAAGTGCTTGGCCCGTGGAATCTGGCAGAAGCCGTCGAATCAGGCGTGCAATTCAGCTCGGAAGCAATCAATCCACCACAACCACAACCACAGCGCGCGAGCTTGAGTACGCCCTCGCACACGCACAGCACCAATCACAGCACCATACGCGGTTCTCAAAAGGTAGGTCGAAATTCTCCTTGCACTTGTGGAAGCGGAAAGAAATTCAAGAAATGCTGTGGAAAGAGATAGGTGATCACCCAGCGTTGCTTTCCCGGAATTCTGCTCGCATGTTCAAGAAAAGATGTCAGAGTTAAAACTGAGCCCGCCGCTGGAATAGCTGCCGCCAAAGTTCACTGCAACGTCACTGACTTGACTGCACGCGCTGTGAAAGAGGCTGTCTGTCAAACAGCCCAGCGGATGAATGAATGCACCCCAAAGCATGTCGTTGTTTACACAGTACCTCGCATCGAGTGCTCTGTCGAAGTTCGCATTCATGCACGCCAGAATGTGTTCGGAACCCAATTCTTCAACAGATGCAATAGGCGTCATGACTCTCATTCGATCATGCGTTTCATCGGTGATGCAAATCAAACGGATTTCACCAAAGTTGAATTGCCAAAAGCCGGGCTGTCCTTCGACGTCGGATCCGATTGTCGCAATCAGTTCACCAAGACGTTTGTTGTTCATGCCGGAAGATTGAATTGAGATCATGGAACCGCCGTATGCTGTATTCAAAAATACCTGAGTCGCCAGTATAGCGATTCTTCAGCGTGACTTCCCTAGCCAAAAAGGCCAATCAATGCGACGCCCGGATTCGAATACAATATTCGCGTGGCCAAAGTACTGCACGCGAGAATTAAGATTTCTAAAGGGGATGTTTTGAAAGTTTCACATATCAAATTCTTGATTTTATCTTCAATTGTTGTGCTCAGTTGCAATCGGCTGGCGTGCAGTCAGGAAGCCGAAGCTGAAACGTTGACGATTAAACCCGTTCGCGTTGAAACTGTCGAACCAACTCGCATTGAAAACTTGCACGCCAAAGTGAAGAAAGCAAGGAAGCAAGCAGGTTCGCCTCGAACCGTCAACGGATTCCTTGTCTTCGACGGTGCGACCGATGGGAATCGGCAGGTCGATCCGCAGATAGCTGTTGGGCCGAAACATGTTGTCCACGCTACAAACAGCGGCTTCACGATTTTCGACAAAGAGGGAAATTACATTGATGGCGTTTCGCAGCGAGGTTTCGAAGGGGGTATCGATCCGAAACTGCACTACGACGTAAACAATGGAGTGTTCCTTTTCGATTTGTGGGTCTATTGGGACAAGCCCAAGCGGAAGCCAGTCCATTTTTCGATTTCTGAAACGGACGATCCAACGAAAGCCTGGAACACGTATTCGATTTCCATTCCTGATGGCGTCGACGGCGGAGCGATCGGCTACAGCAAACGCTGGATCGGGTACAGCTATCCCGGAGGGAAGAACAATGTCATCGTGATGGCAATGGATAAATGCAAAGCAGGTCTCCCAGCCGAAGCGTATCACTTCAAAGGCAACCTCGGACATCCGATCGCGACTCAGGACGACGAAGACGATTTGTACTTCTTCAATTTTCGACCAAAGAAATGGGTGATCAGCAAAATCACCGCTGGCGAGGATGGAACACCGGTCGCCATCGAAGTTGCGTCCCACAAACATGAACTGACGTACGTGAACTACCCACCGAAGTCGCCGCAAAAAGGCACCGATAAGCGAACAGCTTCCGGTGATCGCAATCCAAAAAATGTCGTTTTGCAAAATGGTTGTTTGTGGTTTTGTCGAACGATCAACTGCGAGGGTCGATCCGCTGTGCAGTGGCATCAGATCAAGCTCGATGGGACGACGGTTCAGTCAGGATTGCTCAGCGACCCGAAACGCAGCTACATTCAATCGACGATCGCCGTCAACAAACGGGAAGACGTAATCGTCGGCTTTCAAGAAACTGGCAACGACATGTTCATCAGTCCCCGGTTTGCGTGGAGATCTGCTTCGGATGGGAAAGGAACGCTTCGTCCAATGGTTTCGATTGGCGAGGGAAAGGCTGCCACTGAAGGCGGAGCCTGGGGAGACTACAGCGGATCGACCGTCGATGGAGAAAACCAGTTGAACCTCTGGACCGTGCAGAGTGTCACCGATGCAGAAGGCAAGGGCGATACGGTGATCGCAAAAGTGCCGGCAACGACTTTTGAGTAGAAATCTCTCGGATGAACGAACCTCGCAAACCAACGAAACGTGAATTTCTTAAATGGCGATCGCCAGTACGGGGGAAGAAAAATCCTCAGTCGATGGACAATCCGCTCTGGCAATGGTGCATTCGTAACCCCGAATCATCAGCGTACGAAGTAGGCCAGAATTTCGATGGGCCAGACTCTTTTTCAAATGGCCCATGCTGGTGCTTCGACAGGCTGGGCAGGGCAACGGTGAATTTGCCTGATGGGCGAATCGTACACGTCGGTGGCGAACACGAAGATCATTACGATCCGGATTTCTATATCTACAACGACGTCGTGGTGGTCGATGATGCCGAAGTGCAAATTTTTGGCTACCCGGAATCAGTATTCCCACCAACCGACTTTCACACAGCCACGCTTGTCGGATCGAACATTATCCTGATCGGGAATCTTGGATATCCCGACGATCGAATTCTTGGAACGACTCAGGTGCTAAAGTTGGATACTGAGACGTGGCAAATTTCGAAAATGGAAACTTCGGGCGAAGCACCCGGGTGGATTCATCGTCACGAAGCATCGTGGCGCCGTCAAGAAAATGCGATTGTGGTTTCGGGTGGATTGAGATACGGCGACCAAATTCTTGAGAACTTCAATGACTACAAGCTTTGTCTCGAAAGTTTAATCTGGACACAATTGACCGACCGAAAATGGAGCCGTTGGATCTTTGAACGAGAGGACGGTGAAGCCAATAGTCTTTGGGACATTCGCAATTCGTCGACGATGAGTGACATGGGCGTAGATTTCGACGATCAAATTGAAAAAACACTTTCGGATGCAGGGTTGCCTCCAGATCTCTATTCCGAAATGGCGACTTCCTGGTCTGACGAGCAGAAGGCTCAAATAAAGAAACTCTACTCATCGCCGTTTTCGGACGATCTTGCGCTGGAAGATGAAGAAGAGTATGGTCGGTATCGACTTAACGTGGATGGTACGACCGTGCGATTCGATGAGGACACATACAGCGTCACGGTTACTGTTGAAGGGCAGCTTTCCGCAGAAGCAAGCGATGCAATCCTGACCAACTTGCAGAATCGACTTTCGGCTGTCGAAGGTGTGCCGTACACGATTGCAAAAATCGATGAGACCAATTGAAGACTTCACGTCTAATTGTGGGGCGAGGTTCTTGAATCTTCGCCTCTCAAAGTGTCCACACTGGCAACGCAGCGGTTGAGTTTGCCCATCCATCCCATATCACCGGATATGTGCCCTTGAATCAAGGATGTGCAGCTTATAGGGGCTAGTAATCTGCCATTCTTGGAGTTTTGGACACTTGAGGCCTATAATCTCGCTCCTACCAATTACCACCTCCAACGGAGAGAGTCGATGAGTTTTATTAGTGATTTCAAAGAGTTTGCGTTCAAGGGCAATCTGATCGACATGGCTGTCGGCATCGTCATGGGCGGTGCGGTTGCTGCGATCGTAAAGTCATTCCTCGAGAATATTATCACTCCATTGATTGCGGTGGTCGGCGGAGTTCCTGATCTGAGTCAGATGAAATATCCGATTGGAGAGAAGATTCCAAAGCTGGATGAAGCCGGAAATGCAATCATGGAAAATGGTGTGGCTGTGACTGACCAGGCTGCCATCAACTACGGTACGTTCATCATGAACACGATCGACTTTGCCATTCTCGCGTTGGTGATTTTCATCGCTCTCAAAATCGCCAGCAGTTGGATGAAGAAGGCTGAAGAAGACGCTCCTCCATCAGACGATATCGTCCTGCTTACTGAGATTCGCGACGCCTTGAAGAAGCGATAAGCAATTTGAAAATCCAGTACTTTGTTCCAAGACGGATAAGCGGAAAATCGAATTGGAACAATGCACTACAAAAAAAGCTCGCTGCCGAGATTGGCTGCGAGCTATTTTTTTGCAATGTCAGCGTGCAACTCATGCAGACTGGCGTGCCATTGATTCGTGTGAGCATGCGTTAGGCGCCGCGGACTGGATTTCCACGCAAACACATTGCTCCAATAATCAGTACGCAAATTGAAAAGGTAGCCATTTGCACGGCGTCCATATTTTCAAAAATACCAAGGAATGTATGGCAAGTACCTGTAATCAAATCGATCAGACTTGAAAAAAATCGTGATATCGGAGTCATAGTAACATCCAAAAATTGAGCATAGTGCTATGAGACCCAGTGGCCTCTATCGAAGCCTAGGATACTTTCCAGACACGCTCAGGAAATGGACTGAAGAAAGTCGTTGACCGGACGACTCCCGAACGATCGTTTCAATAATAACGATTACGCGATCACAGCATCTCATCGTCGCTGTCGCCGAAGAAAGGGTTTTGGTGCGACGATTGCCGTATTGTCGGATCGGGAGGAACCGACAAAATTTGGCAAACAACAAGTTTTGACTTAGAACAAGTCAACACCGGACTCAAAACCAAGTTCGCTAATTCGCTCTGCGTCTGCTTTTGCCTTAGCGAGGTTACCGGCTCGTTCATGGATAAGTTGCCGATGGTATAGCAGCACCGCCATTTGCCGATTCAACCGCTGTTGCGACTCTCTTTTTTCGGCCATGAAATCGATCGAGTTACGCAATGAGAAATCGAATGATTTTCGATCGGTCTCAACACAAAGAATCGCCACGTCGAGGTCGCGAATGGCGTTAGCGTGACACGAGACGAAATTGTGTTGATCGAGGCTTTTTCCAAGAAGCGTTTCCGCATCAACCCAAGGAAGCATGCCGCAAATAAAACCGCGCGTATCCAGATAGGCACCAGCTGTGCCCAGAGACATCAGCGATAATTTTTCACTGGGGAAATGGGCGGCAATTTCTGAACTGTCAAAACCGAGCCGGGCAACTTCTCTGCGATCTGCGACGCAGCTGCGTTGATCACCAAGATCTTGATGAATAAGCGCGCGACAACTCAGCAGTGACGCTGCATTGGTCTCGTAGAATCGCAGATGTTCACGCCGGTTGAGCATGCCGACATCTTGCCGAATTGGAAACGCATCCTGAGTGCTCTTATAGATTTCAGAAGTCAGTTCGTTGCGAGCTTCGACGATTTGCTTTTGCAGCGTTTCAATCTGTTGGGAAATCGTCCAGAGAGCCTCCTGTTGCATACCGCAACATCTGGCGACGAGCGATGCCTGGATGGTGGCCTTGACCGGAAAAGTCAATTTACTGCTTCCCGTCCAATTGTTGTACCGATTCGTCGTTGCGACGGCTGTCTCAATGTCACGTTTGGCAAGGTGAATTTCTTTACTTGCGAGTGCTCGATAGTAGGCGAGTTCATTTAGTCGAATCGAACCGCGACTGGAAGCGTTCAAACTTTCGTCGTACGCCAGTTGAGTCTCCAGCGCGGCGCCGAAATTCCCTTGATGCTGTTGAGCAGAAGATTTGACTGCGATTCCATTTGCATTTTCCGGATAAACATCCAGCACTTCGTTTGCTAGAGCCAAGGCTTCATCCGATTGGCCGATTTCAATCAGACGCTCAGCCAGTGTTAGTTTGAGCACCGGGTCACGAGGACTTTTTCGAACCGCATCGCGAAGTTGGTACAACGCTTCATCGACTTCGCCATCGCGAAAAAAAAGGACTGCTTGAGTCGCATCCCAGCGTGCCCATTCTGGGCCGCAACCGTAGAGGATCAGAGGGATCATCGCGATGGAGGCAACGAATGTGATGATCAACATTCTCGCTGCGATTGTTTCGCCAATGGTTTTCATGATGAACTTCCACCGGAGATGTTGTCCGCAGCTATTTCAGCATCGAGAAAATCAGTTACCGCTCGTTTGATTTCGTTGCGAATGATTTGTAACTGGTTTTGATTGCGAATTTTGTTACCGTCTTCATCGGTAACATAAAACACGTCAATGATTTGGTGAGCGTACGTTGAAATTCTTGCGTAAGTCACATCCAGCCCAAGACGGTAGATCTTTTTTGAGATCTGGTAAAGTAATCCCGGTTTGTCAAACGCAAAGACATCAATGATGGTCGCATGGTTGACGGCTCGGTTGTTTGTCTTGACGTTGATTTCTGGTCGCGACAACTGCAAGGCTCGCGTCTCTTCCTCGCCCCACTTCTTGCGGAACTTGGGCGGTCCCGTCTGCTCCCCAGTCAGGACACCCATGGCTTTCTTTTTGATTTCATCAGTGCGCCATTGCGGTAATTCGCCTGCGCCATGCTCGGTGTCCTCGAACTGAAATGCGAAAAACATGATTGGGCCAGAAAGCGGCTTGATGTCAGCCGAACGAATTTTGAGTCCCAGGCTCGAAAGCAATCCGGTCAGCCGATAGAAGTTTCCTGATCGACGGCGGTCAAGATTGGCCAGACAAATCCTGTAGATCGAACGCTTTTCATCAAACTCAATCCAACACTCCGGTTCACCTTCTTTCAAAGCTCGTATCGGACGAAAACGGCTCGCAATATCCTCCGCCGAGTGAGACTGCAAATAGTTGTTTGGCAAGTTTTGAGTCGATTCGAGCAGCCATTGCCGAGCCTCGTCGTTCTTCCCGTGACTGGCAACTTGTTGGCAGAAGTCTTTCACATGCTGGTTGGACGCCATTGTTTCAGCGTCACCGTCGCCAGTAAGAATTTCCGTGCAACGATGGAACAGATCGGTCAACAATTGGAGCTTCCACGGATTCAGGACTCCGGGACCGACAGCAGAAATGTCAGCACAAGTTAGAACAAACAAGTTGTTCAACATGTTGACCGAACCAAGCTTCGACGCAAACTCGGCAACCATCTCCAAATCATTGATGTCGCGATGCATTGCGATGTGAGACATCAACAAGTGATGCCGCACGAGGAACTTGATCGTGTCGACATCTTCGTCCGGCAGGTCCAGCCGTATCCCGGTTTCCTCTGCGATGCGTTCCCCGACGATGCTGTGATCTTCCGGAAAGCCCTTTCCCAGATCGTGAAGCAGCAACGCCAGATGGAGCAGGTTCTTGTCTTTGATGTTGCGATAAGTTCGGCCAACCACTGTCGTTTCGTTTTCGAACGCAATGGCGTTGTCGACAGCTCGCAAAGAATGTTCGTCAACGGTGTACATGTGGTATTCGTTGAACTGAAGCAATCCGCGGACATGTTTGAAGCCCGGGATGATCCGTTGCAGCACTTGCGTCTCGTGCAACCGACGCAGCAATCCGCCAAGCCGCTGAGTGTTCGATAGCAGTGCCATGAACATGCGAGCAGCTTCGCGAGTAAACTTGATGTCGGGGAACTTCAACATCGCGTGCCGAATTGCGATCCACGTATCTTGTTGAAGTGTTTTGTCATGAAGGCATGCCAGCTGCATCAGTCGCAGAACCAGCTCTAGATCGTGTTTGGCAATGTTGAGCGAATTTTTGCTGATGCCGATTTCGCTTCCGCTGATTCGATAGTGCTCGTCGATTTGCCGACTGAGCAACGGACTAAGCACCATCGAAGTGCCGCGAACATTTCGATTCAGCATTTTCTCGACAAGGTGATCTGAAATGTAAGTGATTCGGCTGGTGTAGCGAAAATAGTCTCGCATAAAAGTCTCAACTGACAGCATCGCATCATCGCCGCTGTAGCCCAATAGCTCCGCCAGACGCACCTGTTCATTACGTCCAAGCCCGTCATTCGCGCGGTTGGCATGAAAGTGCATTTCGTTCCGAATCCGTAGCAGGAACTCTTGTGACGCCATCAATTGCTTTGTGTCGGTTGTCGAAATGCCACCGCGTTTGAGTAGCTCCTGAATATCCGTCACGCCGAATCGGACGAATCCCAGCCAACGAATCAAGTGGATGTCTCGAAGACCGCCACGGGATCGTTTGATGTTGGGCCGAAGCAAGTAAACCGTTTCTCCGAACTCTCGCCGCTCTTTTTCACGAGCCTCCACAATCGCCTTGGTCAGATTTGCAGCATTCTTGTTGGTCAGCCTTTGGAAGCGACTGATGAAGTGGTCGAACAGTGGCCGGCTTCCAACCAGAAATCTTGCTTCAGTGATCGATGAAAAAATAACGGCATCTTTCAACGACATCGAGCAAGCCTCGCGAGGTGTTCGCAAGCTATAGCCCAGCGGCAATCCTGAATCGGTAACATCCTGCGAAACGCGTTTGGAGAATTCGCGAAGTTCATCCGTCAACGTGCCCTGATAAAGAACCATCAGGTCGACATCCGAATAAGGCGCGATGTCTTGGCGTCCACAGCCTCCAAGCAAAACCAGTGCGACCCGCGATTCCAGCTCTGGAGACAGGTCTGCGATGATCGACTGATAGAGAGCAACCAGCACCGAATCCAACAGGTCGGACATTTGTCGGGTGACGATTTTACCTGCGACACCAGCTTGGTGCTGTTCTTGAATTTGTGCGCGGCCATCGCGCCAGTGTTGTTTCGCCTGGATGACGCTGTTTCGAAATCCGTCAGTTATCGACGACATGGTTCGCGCATTAAGGAGATAATCT
Organism: uncultured Pirellulaceae bacterium; assembly: GCA_938010615.1. Classification (GTDB taxonomy): domain Bacteria; phylum Planctomycetota; class Planctomycetia; order Pirellulales; family Pirellulaceae; genus Mariniblastus. The sequence continues at coordinate 93,034 of CALLUY010000136.1, forward strand.
TTCCCCGAAGTGGTCAGCCCGGATCAAAGATTTCATGGTTAACGTAAAAGGATCAATGGTGGTTGGTTCGGGTTAATTCTCGGAAGTCTTGACGACTTCCGCTACGTTGACCCGACCATGATGTCGAGGCAAAACACTAGATGGCGTCTTCGCCTGTTTCGCCCGTTCGAATTCGGATGACTTCTGAAAGATCAGAGACAAAGATCTTTCCGTCTCCCATTTGACCCGTTTGAGCCTTCGACATGATCGTGTCGACGACGCCTTTGAGGTTCGCTTCTGCAACAACGACTTCGACTTTGACTTTTGGAACAAAGTCGATCGCGTATTCGTTGCCGCGGTACATCTCCGTATGACCTTTCTGGCGGCCGTATCCTTTAACCTCTGTGATCGTCATACCTTCGACGCCTGCTTCACTAAGTGAAGTTTTGATCTCGTCGAGCTTGAAGTGACGAATAATCGCTTCAATTTTTTTCATTGCAACTCCTGAAGTAGCTGAGTGTTCTTGTTTATTTGGTGATCGCCGAAGCGTAATCGATGGTTCAATGGTGGTGGTTGTCCGGGCATTTTAAGATGACCTGACGTTGCCATTGTAGCGTCCAAGGCATTTTGACTCATCGGGAGAATCGAGGAATTTCATCACCGATCCAACCTTATTGGATGTTCAGGGACCAGATATTCAAATTGCAGCGGATTCTGGCGTTTTTAGCGACTCGCTGTCCACGGTGTTTCCGAGCAACCACTCTCGTGATTGGCGAAACGAGCCATCACAAACAGCAGGTCGCTGAGTCGATTCAGATAGACCAAATCGATCGACAGATCGCGATCGACACCTGCGTCAAGAAGCTCAACGAGCCTCCTTTCTGAGCGGCGGCAAACCGTCCTTGCAAGGTGAAGCTGGCATCCGGTGTGCGAACCACTTGGAAGGATAAATGTCTGCAAAGGTGGCACCGTCGCATCGAACTGATCAATCCAACGTTCCAACTGCAGGATATTTTCCTGATTCAATTCGGCCGGATTCGTTTTTGGATCCGTCGCAAGCGCCGCCGCGACACGACTCCCAAGATCAAACAATTCCATTTGAATGCGAGTCAGCACTTCGATCGGACCGAGTTCAGTTTTCGATTCCGGTTGTTCGCGCCAGTGAGCGATGGCACATCCGAGATGGCAGTTGGTTTCGTCGACACTTCCGCAGACTTCGACGACCAAATGTGATTTGGGAACTCGGACGGCACCAAGTAAGCCGGTTTCCCCTTTGTCACCATTGCGGGTATAAATCTTCATGATGTTTTGGCGAGAAAAGGATTAACGCTATGGAAAAAGTCAAATCGTGTGGCTTCTTAATCTATCGGACACAACCGCAACGATCAATTCTGCTAATGAAGCATCCCAAACGATGGGATCTTCCCAAGGGCCACGTCGACGATGGCGAAACGAACTTCGAATGCGCACTTCGCGAGTTGCAGGAAGAGACTGGTATCGAGGAACACCATCTGAGGATCGAAGATGGATTCAAGTTCAAAGATCGCTACATCGTCGATTCCAAAAAGGGCAAGAAGAAGAAAAAGTTGATCATCTATCTTGCTGAGCTGATCGCAGACGTCGAAATCGTTCCGACCGAACACGAAGGCTACGAATGGGTTGACTGGAACCCACCGCATGCGATTCAGAAAAAGACGATCGATCCGTTACTGGCAGAAGTCGAACAGTGGTGGCAAGAGCAGCAAAAGGTGGCATAAGCCTGTGGCTTGTGATTGCATGTCTTGCATCCACTCGAAGCTTGAGCCGCTGGAAAAACCGAATCTTGAAAAGTGAAATGCAATCCACAGGCTGGAAGCCTATGCCACCTTTAGTTATTCGTTTTTGAAAACGGTTCCTGCTTTCATCACGAAGGCAACTTTCTTCATCAGCGAGATGTTTTCAATCGGATCGCCTTTCACAGCGACGATGTCCGCGAGCTTCCCAGCTTCCAGCGTACCGAGCTTATCATCGATTTTCAGCAACTTCGAGGCTTCTAGCGTTGCCGCCTGAATCGCCTGCATCGGAGTCATTCCTCCTGCAACCATCAACTCAAATTCGCGAGCATTGTCGCCGTGTGGAGAAACGCCCGAGTCGGTTCCAAACGCGATCTTTACTCCAGCAGCATGAGCTTTGGCGAAGGTCTTCATGATGACGGGTCCAATCGCAGCCGCTTTCGGTCGAACGACGGCAGGAAAGTAATCTTCTTCCTTGGCTTTTTCAGCAACCCAATCACCCGCCATTAGCGTCGGCACATAATAGGTCCCACGTTCTTTCATCAAACGCATGACTTCGGGAGTCATATAAGTTCCGTGTTCGATCGAATCAACGCCCGCCAAAACAGCTCGCTTCATTCCTTCGGTTCCATGTGCGTGAACGGCGACGGTCATCTCGTAGTCTTTGGCGATTTCGACGATCGCTTTCAATTCATCTTTCGTAAACTGAGGGTTCTGTCCATTGACCGCTAGGCTCAAGACGCCACCGGTTGCCGTTAGCTTGATCAGATCCGCACCGTCTTTGTATCGCTGACGAACCGCTTTGCGAGCATCATCGACTCCGTTGATAACGCCATCGACGGGTGTGCCATCGCGTTTAAACTGTCCTTTGGTTCCGTTGGTCGGATCGGCGTGCCCGCCAGTTGTGGCAAGCGACTTTCCAGCGGTGTAAATTCGTGGCCCCAGAATCCAGCCTTTGTCGATCGCTGAACGGAGCGACACCGAATTCGTTCCGTTATCGCCGAGTTCCCGAACCGTCGTGAATCCCGCCATCAGAGTTTTCTTTGCGTAAGTCGTCGAACGCAGCGCAAAATCTGCCTCGTTGAGGAAGAACTTGTCGGAGTACACTTTTTTGTGATGCTGCATCATCAAGTGCGTGTGCATGTCCATCAAACCGGGCATGACGGTGTGCTCTTTGAGATCGATTGCCGTCACTGAATCGGCGTCGCCGAACTTTACAGGATCAACGTAGCCATCTTCGATCGATTTAATTTTGCCATCTTCTACAACGATGGTCATCTCGTTGTGAACTTCTCCATCCTGTCCATTGATCAGCTTTCCGGCGTGGATCACGGTTTGGGCTGCGGAAACTGTTTGCAACGAAACGAGCAACGTGACGACAGCGAAAAATTTTCGAATCATGGGATTACTTGAGTGGTTCGAGATTGAATCGGTGGACCGAGTTTAACTCAAGCGTTGGCGGTGCGATAGAATTGCGGTGTCGATCGCCTACATATTTGAGGAACGAATCATTGAAATTGTTGTCCGACGAGGAACTTGAAGAATCGGCCGTCGTTGCGAATTGCCGGATGAATCGCGAGCGAAATTTGCGTGGTGGCAACGGCGAAGTTGACTCAAACGAGATCCGTGTTTTTCAGTTTTGCTTTGGCTGATTGTTGATTTCTGGAATCGGGTCTTCGCGTTTGATTGGCGATCCTTCCCAGGTGATTTCGCCTTTCTCGAAAGTCAAAATGCGATGCTTGCTGCCCGGCACGGGTTTGCGATTCGTCTTCGGAAGCCACTTTCGATGTTCGTCAACCACGGAGGCATGATTCGCATCGTCGATTAGATTTTTCCACTCGTTGGGATCGGCGTTCATGTCGTAAAGCTCTTCGCTGCCGTCGGCATATTGAATGAATCGCCAGTTCTCGCTTCGAATTCCGTGGTTGTCATGGTTGTGCGTTGTGATCGCCGGACGTTCACGCTTCGTCGTTGGATCGTTCAGCTGGGGAGCGAGACTCAGTCCTTCAAGAGCTTCATTTTTTGGTAGGCCGCAAAGATCCAGCAGCGTCGGATACATGTCCAGTAATTCAGCCGGCTGAGTGCACGTTTGCCCCTTCAATATTCCAGGCCCCGCAAAGATTAACGGCACTCGAGTGCTGCGATCCCATAACGTGTTTTTCCCAGTGATCTGTTTCTCACCAAGATGGAAACCGTGATCGGACCAAAGCACAACGATTGTGTTTTCGCAGTAGCCATTGCTCTCAAGTGCATCGAGCAATCGGCCAATCTGACTGTCAACGAAACTGGTGCTTGCGAGATAGGATCGAACCAAATTCTTCCATTGGTTCTGTTCTACCAGAAAGTCATGACGCGGCTCTGGAAGCTTCCAATGTAAATACCATGAGAAACGTGGCGTGTCCTCTCGATCGTTTTTCAAAAACGGAGGCAAGACCAATGTTTCTTCCGGGTACATGTCGTACCACTTTTGCGTCACGTAGCAGGGCACATGCGGCAAGAAGAAACCGACCGAAAGAAAAAACGGCTCCTGCGGTTTCGCATTGAGCGTTTCGACTCCGTAGGAGGCAACCGTCCAGTCTCCTTTATCTTCGTCCTTGTGAGGAAACGTTCCCCAATCAACCCAAGGGTTTGGGTGAGGAGTTTCGACGAGCTTTTTTGAAGGTTTGACTCCAACTCTGGCAGGCGGCCCAACGTGTTCAAACTCCGCGTGCTTCTTCTGCCGGCCGTAGCCGCCGTGATAGATTTTTCCGCCCATGTAAGTTGTGTAGCCGCCCCGTTTGAGATATTGCGGCAGCGTCACAACATCTTTAAATTCTTCCACTTGTCGAATCGTCGGCGCGAGTCCATAAACTCCCGTCGTCGAGGGCCGTAGCCCTGTCATGACACTGGTTCGAGACGAGTTGCACAGCGGCGACTGACAATGAGCGTTTAGAAAAAGCGTTCCGCGGGCTGCAAGCTGGTCGATGTGCGGCGTCTTAATTTGTGGATGCCCTTTCATGCAACCGATCCAGTCGTTCTGGTCATCGATCGCAATGAACAGAATATTGGGCTTTTCTAACGCTACCGATTGTTTCGCAGCAACGTTCCAGATCAAAGCCAACGGGATAAATATCAATATGGCGAAACGCATGATGTTGCTCGGGTGAGATTGAGGACAGCCGAGCAGATTGTATCAGTAACTCATCCGCGATTCGAATTCGGAGGTTTGCTAACGATCAACCTCGCCCCGCGCCGGAACGTCATGTACGACCACGCCCATTGCATCACAACAAACAATCGATTTTGAATCCGGCCAGGAAGTAGATGTGGACGACGAGCCACGCCAACCCCGCGAGGCGACCAGTATGCCGACGAAGCGTTGGCGATCCGCAGAGATCGGACTAAGATTTTCATCTATCTCAATTAGGAAAGTGCCATGCCGAATTCTCTCCCTCCATTTGAAGCTTCCAAATCAAGCTCGCGAATGCAAATGGCGCTCGAGTCGTTTGTTGATCGGCTCAGGAAGGACCGAAACGTTCTTGCCGCGGTTCGCGTTGGCAGTTTTGAAGAAGAATTGATGTGGTGGAAGGAATCCATCGGACTTTGGATCATCGAAGCCGACGGAGTTTCACGGCGACTCAAGAGCGACGGCAATGAAGAGCGAATTCATCGCACCTTCGTTGAGGACGACATCAATATTCATGCTCAGATTATTCCGCGTTCGCGATTCAAGCAGATGGTGGAGGGGTCATCGCGGACGGCGTTTTCATCCAGTTTCTTTGCGAGGCGGGAACTTGTTTATTGTGATGATCCTTCGATTGCGAAATGGTTTGAAACCGCCAATACAATCGCGAAGCAGGATCAGCAAAACGAACGGATGATCGCAACAACGTGGGTCATGCGCTCTGCTCGCTACGCCAGGAAGCGAATTGAACGACAGGGCGATCTGGATCTCGGATTCGAAGCGTTGATATGGTCAGCTCATGGGATTGCCTGTGTGGAAATCATCAACGCCGGAGAAGTTTGGGAGCAAACGGCGATCCATAAAGCGATCGAATTGCAGCCAGAATTGTTTAAGCCTATCTACACGGATCTGTTGACGAAGAAGCGAACGAAGAAGCTGCTGCTGTCGGCGCTTGATCGTGTGGATCAATATTTTGAAGAGAACTCGGAGGAATACCTCCAGCCGATTCTGAAATTCCTGAAGAAGGAAAAACGAACTGTTCCCCTTTCCCACATCGCAGACCACTTCGCTCATTCGCAAATCTGGCCCGGTCATATTGAAACAGCATGCGAGTGGCTCGAACGTGAGGGCGTGGTCGAAAAACTGGCGGTCCCATTTCGCATCACAAAGAAGAGCCGAACGGATGTTGAGGAACCCGCTTACTTTTACGATCCGGAGTGATTGGTTTGGCTACAGATGAACACAGATTTACACAGATGACGCGCAGAGGCGACGATGGTTTTTGAGCATAAAGAGAACTCAAGGCTTCGGAGATTAAGATAAGGCTGTCATTAAATTTTGGAAGAGAAAAAGTTTAATTCGAACGGATGGTGATGTGACGTAAAAAGTAAACCACTCATCATCTGTGAAAATCTGGAAAGCGCCGGGGTACACCGGTCAGGAGTAGTGAGATGTAAACACTCATACGAGTAAAGTTTAGCCAACAGCTCGGCCCAATCCCCTACGCGGCTTCTGGTAACAGAGGTGGGTGTAGCATGGGTGCTTGGGACCACGCAGGCAAGGCTATTGAGCTCCGAAATCAACGAACCCCGTGTGCCGACTCAGTCGGATTTCGAGGAAGGCAGCATGAACGATCGCGTTATAGGCAAGCGATCGTTTGACACGGCGGAGTCAAAGAACCACTGCATGTGTGAAGACTTCTGACGCGAGAACCGGGAGATCCTGCTGTTCTCCTTTTAGTTAAAAGCAATGAACTTGATTATCAGGAACGATCAGTCAATGTCCAGGACAGTACCACTGATATGAACGACAGCAGGAATTCAGATGAGTCCATAGTACCGTCGACCTCGCCGAACAAAGCCGAAACTGAATCGGCCTCGGAGGCGGGCGAGGAAAGGGGCTCAGCCAAGAGGAACACCACGGAGCCTGCCTTGCCCCGCACGCAGAAGCGGAAACGCAAGTCACTCGGGTTGCACGGTGTTCGTGAAGCTGCCCGCAAGGACAGCAAGCTCGTCTTCAACAACCTGTTTCATCATCTAAGCGCCGAACTGCTGTTGGAATCCTTCGAGAGCTTGAAGAAGACCGCAGCAGTAGGTGTTGATGAAGTGACATGGCAGGACTACGAGCATAACGTGGGGGACAACATTGCAAACCTCCACGATCGTCTTCACCGCGGAGCCTACCGAGCGAATCCGTCAAAGAGAATCTGGATCCCCAAACCCGACGGACGGCAACGTCCCATCGGCATTGCCTCGCTGGAAGACAAGATCGTCCAGCAAGCGATGGTCTGGGTGCTACAGAGTATCTATGAGCAGGATTTTCTGGGTTTCAGCTATGGCTTCCGACAAGGCCGCAGCCAACATCAGGCACTCGATGCTCTGAACGTGGCGATTTGCGACCGGCGAGTGAACTGGATACTCGATGCGGACATCGCAGGCTTCTTTGACGCGATCGACCACCAGTGGTTGATCAAGTTTCTGGAGCACCGCATCGGTGACCAACGAATCCTTCGTGTGATACGCAAGTGGCTTACAGCCGGTGTCAGCGAAGAGGGCCAGTGGACCAAGTCGACGGTCGGCACGCCACAAGGAGCGGTGATCTCACCCCTGCTTGCCAATGTCTACCTTCACTATGTCTTTGACCTCTGGATTCAGTGGTGGCGAACGCAGAACTGTGCCGGTGATGTTGTGGTGATTCGCTACGCCGATGACTTTGTGATCGGTTTCGAACACCAGAACGAGGCTAAGCGTTGCTTGGCTGAACTACACGAGCGTTTTGCGAAGTTTGGTTTGGAACTTCATGGCGATAAAACTCGTTTGATCGAGTTTGGTAAGCACGCCAAGCGTCGTCGAGCACAGCGAGGAGAGGGTGCTCCGGAAACGTTTGATTTTCTGGGGTTCACTCACGTTTGTGCTCACACGCTGGCACATGGTCGCTTTGTGGTGCATCGATACTCGATCGCCAAACGCGTCCGTGCTACGCTGGCCAAGATCAAGGAAAGCCTCCGCCGACGATTGCATCGTCCGTTGGGCGAGACCGGTCGCTGGCTCCGGCGAGTTGTTACGGGCTGGCTGAATTATCATGCCGTCCCGTTCAACACTGATCGGATTGATCGCTTTGTCAATGAAGTCGGGCGTCTGTGGTTGATGGCGCTGAGACGCCGCAGCCAACGCGGACGCAGTCGGTGGACTTGGGAGCGTTTTGGCCGCCTCGCGGCCAAGTACCTTCCAAGACCGACAATCAAGCATCCCTATCCCCATCAACGATTTCACGATCGACTCAAGGCAGGAGCCGTATGAGGTAATCCCTCACGTACGGATCTGTGCGGGGGGCCGCCGGTAACGGCGGTTCCTACCGCGAGTGTTCATCTGTGGCTAAATCTTGATCTTGTTTTTAAACGCGTGTCGCGCCAGATGCACCTCGCTCACGCTTCGGGTTGTGATTCCTATTTGTTCCTGAACAGTTCGCTTTGGACGACTTCGTGGATGATGTCTCGAACAGGAAAGTCGTTTGCAGCGGTTCGATTGAGGATCGCTTCGATCTTCTCTCGATCCGCGAATTGAATCTCTGCTCCAGTCGCGTACACCGTCAGCTTGGAAATGAAGTTCCGTGCGATTTGTTCTTTGTCGCTGAGCAAGTGTTTTTTGAATTCGTTGATGTCAGCGAACTTCTTTCCATCTGAAGTGGTGCCGCTTGGGTTGACCTCTGGTCCCCTGCGAGGTGGATTCTTCGAGACGAATCCTCCAAAGTTGCTGGTGCCTCCATCGGCTCGGTATCGTTTGCGGAACCCGCCGATGGGATCAAAGCTCTCCAGAGCAAATCCTGGCGGGTCGATTTCGCGATGACATTGGTTGCACGATTCCATTTCGCGATGGGCTTTGAGGATCTCGCGAATCGTTGTTTTGCCTCGTGTGTCGGGTTCGATCGATCCGATGCCTGGCGGCGGAGGTGATGGTGGCGTGCCCAGAAAATTCGTGAGCACGAAATTGCCACGCATGACGGGCGATGTTGTTGTGCCGTTGGACGTTGTTTTGAGAATCGCGGCTTGGGTGAGCACGCCGCCGCGTCGACTGTCTTCGGGAAGTTCTACCTTTCGGAAATGTGTTCCTTCAACGCCAGCGATCTTGTAGTGCTCTGCCAAGCGGCGATTGAGGAACGTAAAATCCGAATCGATCAAATTCGTCAGGCTCATGTTCTCCTTGATCAGTTCGTTGAAGAAAGATTGGGTCTCTTGCGGGATTGCAGCTGACAACAACTCATCGAATTCCGGATAGAGTCCATCGTCTGGCGAGGTTGCGTTGACTTTGTGAACCCACAGCCACTGACCAAGAAAGTCACGAACGAATCGGTCGGCTTTGGCGTCGGACAACATCCGCTCGACTTGCTGGGAAAGGACTTCTTTGTCAGAAAGTTTTCCCGATCGGGCAACTTTGAACAGTTCTTCGTCCGGCAAGCTTTTCCAAAGAAAGTATGACAGTCGATTGGCCAATGCAAAATCGTCCAGCTTTCCCGGCTGAGTATCGAACATCAGGAACTGCGGAGCCGTCAACATTGATCGCAGCGACACTTTAAGAGCGTCGGGTAGATAGCGACCTTCCTCGAGCGCTGGTTTGGCAAGGTCGACATAGGTTTTGATTGCGTCTGGCGAAACGTCGCAGCGGAAAGTTCGCGGTGCCAAATCAGAAAGTAGCTCTTCAAGATGGTCGATAACTTTCTTTGAATACTTCAGCTTTACCTTGCCATTATCGGTGTACGGTTCCATGCTTTTGAAGAGGTTGTGCATGCTGGGCGCTGGCCACGAAGGGTAAATCGGGCCTTCGATTTTTTGGGACATCACCGCCAAGCCAGCGCCTTTGTATTTCTTCGCGCCGAAGGCGTAGAAGCCGTTGTTCTTTCCCGAATTCCACGTCAGATAGGGCACGTCCCCGGGCTTCAAAAATGTTTCGACGGAAACGACTTGCGGTTCGCCCGGACGAAGATCAACAGACTTTGCCAACCGGGCGCTTCCAGATTGGTCCTTGACGATGATCTTCGCGGTGATCGTTCGCTTCGATTGGAAGGCTGAGATTTTCGTTGTCAGGCGGTGGATTCCCGGCCGGCGAATATTGAAAGTGAACTGCGTGAGATAGTCGACGTCGCGAAACAGTGCGAATCCGTTTCCGTATTTCAACTTTCGCGTGATGCTTCCACCTTGCTGCAGAGGTTTTTCGTGCCATTCGTCAAGGTGAGTAAAGTTGTTGTCCGCAAGGTCGCCGTAGTTGATGTAAGGATTTTTTCCGAAGAGGATCGCGTGGTCCAAAGCCTGATCAACCGCGTCGAGGTAACTTTCCAAGTGCACCGCGGAGATGCGTTGGTTGATGCCGACGGTGTCGAAAGTTCCCGCATCAATTTCGTCCGGAATGCCGTTGGTGACGTTGTTGTCGATCAGCAACAAGTCCTGAAGCGTGTATCCGAATTCAAGTTTCGTCAGTCGTCGCGCCGGAACGCGGCCGACGGTTTGCTGTTTCTTGACGCTGGCGGTACGGAGGTCCTTTTTCAAAGAGTCCAAAGCTGATTTCAATTCATCGGCATCGGGCCGGTCTTCCGATTCAGGAGGCATCTCTCCGGCGCTGGTTCGGTCGAAGACTTTCTCCCACGTGCGAAAGGTGCTTGGATCCGAGAGGTCATGGCCGAGCGATTCGAAGTTTAGATCGGTGTCCGTTGATTCGTCGTGGCAGCCGATGCAAGACGATTCGATAAGCGCCGCCGTATTGGCTTGGAAATCTTGAGCGCTGATTGGGCTGGCCAGTACGGTCAACAATAGAAAGGAGAGGAGATGTTTCATGGAGTTGGATTCGGCTTTTAGGCAGAACGGTTAGATTTAGGCAGGAGCTCAACGTCCCGAAACGAAGTCGGCAATGGCTTGTCCTTCTTTCTCGTCGATAAAATTATCCTTGTTGGTATCGTAAGTGCTGAAGAACGGTTTAAGTTCTTCGTCAGCTTCGTCTTTGGCAATTCTTCCGTCTTTGTTTCTGTCCATAGAAGCAATGATCTGGTTCGACGTTGTGGAAACGGATTTGGATTTTGGTTTGACCTTTTCTTTTGCTTTTTGTTGTGCCGAGTAGATCAGCATCGCATCGGTTTCGTTCATGTCGATGAACCCGTCGCCGTTGGTGTCGATAGCGCCAAAGTTCTCTTTGATCAAACCGCCCGCCTCGTCTTCGCTGATCTTTTCGTCGTCATCTTTATCCATGAAGCCGATGATCTGCTCCGCGGTATATTCCGGAACTTCTGATTCTTGGGAGTCCGCCAGATCGCCGAAGAGAGAGTCATCGATCTCGGTGTTGATTGTCGTGGAACTGAAACTGTAACTGATCGTGATCCCCTGTGCTTTTATGTTAAAGGTTTGTTTTCCGGGAAATTGAACTCCTTCAGTTTCTTTGTAGTTGCTCAAGCTCATCGTTCCGACACCCGAGATTTTTAACCCTTCCAGTAAGCTGGACTTGGTGCCCACGAAATATTCAACTTCTGAACCAACGGCAACGACATGGCACTCCTTGTCCCCAAACTCTTCGATGCCCTTGACCTTTAGTAAGCCTTTGGCAGTTTCGTGAGCCGAAAGCAACGGGCTCACACCAAGGTTCATTTTTGCAAAAGCAATATCCTGATCACTCAGCTCGCCGTCGCCATCGGTGCCCTTGAACCAACCGGTGCCGCCAGCCATGGCTTGGGTCTTTTTGTACTGCCCGAGGTCGAGGTTGTTGTAATATCGTTTCCCATTGAGGTCGGTAATCTCCTCGACCGTGCCGCTCATCGTACCGAATCCACTTTCAAGAGACACCGTTGCTTTTCGTTCAACGTTGTCGACTTTTGATATGGCTTCCTTCCCGCCGAGTGCTTTGATGTGAGCATCGATGATGTCAGCGAGTGAAAGCTTCTGCGCGAAGACCGGCGACACGGCGAACAAAAGAGCAACAATTGCGAATGGGAAAAGTTTGGGGAGCGATGGCATGGCTAACTTTGAGCGAGGCGAAAACGAACTCAATGCAAGAAACGAGTTTCGGTACTTTACTCAATCTGCATCTGATTAAAAATTTCGACTTCTGTAATTTCGAGATCTGAATCCTCAGGTGGAGTCGAGCAGAAAAACGTGTCGGCAACCAAGCCAACCGGCGTCGAGGCGAAGTGTTGGCTATCCAAGTCCTGTCCGCGGCAAAGATCATCAGCATCGATCACAAACTCGAAAGACTGCAAATCGCCTGAGCGACTCTCGTCGTTCGTTTGCAAATCCATCCAGTAGACCTTGGGTTTTGAAGAAACGTAGTAGCCACCAAAGTCCCCGTTGTTGTTTCGAACGACGAATCCGAAAACAGTCTTCTGATTCGCTTTTGCGAATCCGCGAACACGGAGCATGCTTCCTGGCCGCAACACAACCCGTTGATTGTCCTTACCCACGACGGGCATGCTGGCGCTCTTGATCAGAATCGACCCGGCTTTTGGGCTCTTGTGCCAATAGTGAACCAGCTTCAACCTTGGTGGCAACGACTCCGTGCTCGGAATCCACTTTCCAGTCATGCCGTGGGGATGATTGAGGTTGATTTCCCATTGATTGGTTCGATCGGGAATTGGCTGAGCTGAAAGCTTAAGTCCCTCCGCGGACTGAACTCGTTGGTTTGCGGGCACTTCAACCGTTTGACCATCGCTAAGTCGTTTGAAGCGAACTTTTCCTTCGGTGACATCCAGCGATGTTGATTCAACATCCGATTCAACTTCGAATTCAGTTCCAAGAACTTCCAGCATCGCGTTTCTGGTGTAAACCAACATCGGCGAGTCAGGATTCTGCGGCTTCACGGAACTGGCAACACTGCCGTCTTTGAGATACAAGACTTTTTGGTCAAAGTCGGAAAACGTCAGCCGGGAATCGCCCGCCACGGTAACGCGTGAACCATCCAGAAACTCCAGCTCCACCCAAGAAGTCGGGCTGGAACCTTCGATGGTTCCGCCGGTGAGCAATGTGCCTCGTTTCAAATCAGTCGTTACGGAACCTCCATTCCCGGTGAAAGCGACTTCACCCCCAGTGCCCGTTACTTTTGCGATGTTTCGGTCAGCCGCTGATTCGGCAGAGGAACCGCTACTCTGAAACCAGAGAGCAATCCCCAAGCCGATGATTGCCAAGGTAGCAATCGCTAACAGCGACCTGGTCCATGATGCAGAAAACGAACTGGAAGTGGTTCGCCTGGGCGGAATAGACCTTGTTTCAACTAATTCTTTGTTGCGATGTAGCTGCTGTCCCAATGCGATGTCGTGAAGGCCTAGGTCCAACGTTGCCAAAGTTCGCAACATGGCTCGCGCTTCACCATCTTCTAGGAGCAGCTTTTCCAATCGAGCAAAATCTTCTTCGGCCAACGTGCCATCGAGATGCTGTTCTAGGAGTTGAAGCTCTTCACTTCTCATGATGCAGCTCCTTCTGCCAACGACCGTTTCACACACTCAAGAAGACTCTGCCGAACTCGACTGATCGACTTGTAAAGCGCCGCGTCTGATTTCCCCAGCTGCTTGGCAACCTCATGCATCGGTTGGCCGCTTGAGTAGACCTCCATGACCAGTTCCCGTTTTGATTCAGGGAGCTTCTGCACGCAATGCTCCAGGGCCCCAAGCTGTTGTTCTCGCAATTTCAATTCTTCTTGGCCTTCTTCGGCAATTAGTTGCTCAACTTCTTTGCCAAGTACGAACCGATCCCGAGCTTTCTTACGGCGGTACATAAGAATTTCGTAGCGGGCGATTACGGAAACCCAGCGTTGAAAGTTTTCCGGATCGTCGAGCTGATCAAATTTTCGCCATGCGACAACGCTGACTTCCTGCATGACTTCGTCAACGTCGTTCATCGAGGGGAGCGAAGCGCGTAACCAAGCGCGGATCGCGCGATCGTGCCGAATCAGAAGACGCACGAATTCGTCTCGTTGCCCTGGCTGAGGATTATTTGCGTCCGCGTTAATCTGATTTTCCGTTTGGTTTTATTCCGCTTGCAGCATTCATGTTTTTCAACATTAGCCACCAAGTGACTGTCGGCCACCAGCAATCCTGACATTCAATATGGAAAAGTCTGCCGATTCTTCCGTTTTGACAAAAAAAAGACGCCGTGGTGATTGGTGTGCACCACGGCGTCTCAACATCCCTTTTGCATAGATGCATCACTTTAATACTGCCATTGATTCTCAACCTGGACACGAATTTCTGAATCACTAATGACAGCAGTCGAATCAGCCCATAAAAAACGCCGCAGCGATTTCTCGCTGCGGCGTCAAAGTGTTACGTCGGAGGACGCAGGTTTTCAGGCTTTCCGTTTACACAACCGCCAGTTCGTCGACTTCGCGAGCCAGACGCTTACGCGCTGTGTGCAGCCGACGCTTGATGGTACCCAACGGTGCCTCAAACGAGTCAGCCATCTCCAGCAGAGACTGACCGTCAACGTAGAACGCTTCCAGAGTCTCTCGGTCCATGTCGCCCAGACGAGCCAAGCCAGCGCGGACTTCGTCCTTACGCTCAGCTTCCAGAGCGAACTCCAGCGGCGAAGCGTCGTCAGTCACAGTTGCTTCGAGCATTTCTGGCTCAACGGCAACCGAGTTCTTACGACGGACGGCTCGGTTGATGGCCATGCGAACCGTGATCTGACGAAGCCATCCGATGAACGCTTCAGGTGTACGAAGCTGTTCGATCTTCAGCATCGCCTGAACGAAAACGTCTTGGCACAGTTCTTGTGCATCCGCGTGGTCGCGCAGTCGTCGCATTGCGATTGCGTAAACCGTTGGCTGGAATCGTTCGAACAGTTCGCCGAAAGCGTCACGGTTGCCAGCTTGTGCAGAGCGAACCAGATCAGCCGTTGTGAGGATTGGTGTGTATGTGTTGATTGCGTTCATCTTCTTGTTCTCTTAATTGATTCATCAGCATTTAGAGCGAGGTCGCGGCGAAGGACGCGCGAGCGATGTCAGGCAGTTGCTTTCAGGAGAAAATTCAGATTCGAGTACGCGAATGCGCGAATCGAAGCTGGCTTTTCAGCGAAAGCATCGTTTCAGGAGTTGGAGTAAAGTTGTTCCGCCGTGGAGGCGGGCTCTGGAATGAGCTAACTAACTCTGGTGCCTGAACTGCCCGTTGATGGGCATTGCTGACAATTGCTGCCGGTCGTTTCCACAAAGAGCCGTTCATTGACGGGTTTGAGGAGTCTGCCGAAGGACTGGGAAAGCAAATTACTTATCCCGGAACCATTGGCATTGACGACGTTGGTCAGTAACCCGCGGTGACTTCTTTGGTAAGAGTCACCTGCCGGTTGGACCGCGGTGCAAAGCTGGACGTGCCATAGATCTGACGGAGAGCCAATATCCATGCGCAACGTACCCATGGCTGCAGCGCGATAACGACGAATGACGTTTGCGATAGAGCTGGTGTTGTAATTACGCATTTCAAAACTCCCACGTGCTAGGCACGGAAAAGAGAACGTTGCGAGCAAAACGAAATTGCTCGATTTCTTTCGCGAGCAAATTAATCGCTCGTTTTCTTCAGCGAGCGATTAATCGCTCGCGTGACAAGTATTGTCGACCGACTGGAGCAGTCCAATCAGTCATCCCAAAATCTAGCACAAAAACCTTGCTAAATCGGGGTGAAATTCTCATTCACCCCAGACAGACGCAAGCAGACAGTTTTGGTTCGCGCCAATCTAGAATTTTCTAAAAAAGACTGCTGGCAAAAAGAAGCTGTCTCGCTGAGCTCTGTCTTTTCACGTTTTTTATGTGGAATTCGATTTGGTTTGTCGTTTAACCAAGCTGTGCGGATCGAGGCACCTGAAAACGTTGATTCTTTCGCAAAAGTACGGATCTTCCGTTGCTTAAATCACAAAATTGGGCAGAATCAGACACTCGCCGAGCTAGAATCGGAGCTGTAGATTGGGGAGTATGTTGCCATTAGATCCCTTTAGGGGGATAATTTGATGGCGAAAAACCCTCAAAGCTTTGATTCAGCAAATGGTTTCATCGGACGATGATCCGATATAGAGTGTGGTAGAAGAACCACTAACCGCCAATAGGTAATTGGGATTTGAATTAGGAGGTAGGCGCGTATGCAGGTCGTTTTGAGAGTGGTTGGGGGCAAGCACAATGGTCGGGAAATCAAACTGGGTGTGCCGAAGTTTATAATTGGTCGTGGAGAAGGTGCTCATCTCCGACCGTCGAGTGATTTGGTTAGCCGCCATCACTGCGGAATCTCTGTGGAAGAGGGCCAAGTGATCGTTGAAGATCTTGGTAGCCGCAACGGAACGTTCGTCAACGGAGAACAGTTGACCGGAACGCACATCGCTCGTTCGGGTGACACCATTCGAATCGGTCGTCTTCAATTCGAGTTGGTGATGGATCCAGCTCGCACGCCGAAAAAAGCGAAAGTCACGAATGTTGTCGAGGCCGCTGCTCGCACGGCAACGAAGTCGAAACAGGGGATCGAAGACAGCATTTCTGATTGGCTGGATACTGAAAATGAGGCTGCCGCAGCAGAGCAGCGAACTGAAACAGTCCAGTTCAGTATGGAAGAAACTCAGACGTTGTTTGAAGCTCCTTCCAAAGAACAATCGTCTAGCGAGATCATGATCGACCAAACCTCTGCAGGTGAGGAACCATCGACGGACGAAAAGAAGAAGGGGAAACTTCCTCCGATTCCAAAAGTTGTCCATGAGAATTCCAAGGTTGCTGCAGATGAAGCATTGAAGAAATTCTTCAATCGTCGCTAGTTGCTTGCTAAACGCGTACAAAAAGGGCCGCCCAAATTCATTGGGTGGCTTTTTTCGTATCTGCGTTTTAGTTGGCAAGATTTCCGTTTACCCAGCGAAATACCTACTCAAACGTTTTGGAAACTTGAAACCCTTGGCTGTGCGTTGGGGTAACGTTTCTGTGTGAATGGGGCAAAATGCGGCTATGATGTAGCTCATTGGCCGCAATTGTGTGGGAGAGGGGTTAGAAGTGTCAGAAGACTTTCCAATCTTGGTAAACAGATGTATCGCTGGAAATCAGCCGGCGATTGGTGAACTCGTGGATCGATTCCGCGGGCAAGTGTTTGGTTTGTGTTATCGAATGCTTGGCCAAAGAGAAGACGCTGAAGATGCGACTCAAGAAACGTTTCTCCGAGTTGTAAACAATCTTCATCGTTGGGATCCGACGCGAGCCTTTGAGCCTTGGTTACTCACGATTGCAGGCAACCGTTGCCGGACGAAACTGGCCAAGCGCAAGCGACGTCCAAATGTTCTTACACTTGACTATCCTGTTCCAGATGCAACCGTTGAGAACCGTAAGGCCGAACTTTTGGCCGAAGAGGTCACGTTGGGATTGGTCGGAATTCGCGATGAATACCGCAAGGCATTTCTCTTGTTTCACCAAAAGGAAATGTCCTATCTCGAAATCGCTGAAGTCATGCAGGTGCCACTTGGTACCGTCAAGACTTGGGTGCATCGAGCCCGACGAGAGTTGATAAACCGTTTGAGAAAAAGAGGCGTGCTCGGTGAAGGAATCGAAGGACAAAAACAAGCAATCTGAAGCATCCGCAAGTTCACTAGCTTGCGAGCGCGTTGAGGATCGGATTCACGAGTTGATGGATCTTCGGCAGCCGCTGCTTTCTGATGAAACCGTTCGCCAACACGTATCCGAATGCGATGCATGTGCGGAGTTGGTCGTGGACTTTGGTGCCTTAAACGATTCGCTTTCTCAGATTCCAATCGCCACTCTTCAGCGATTGTCTGGTCTGCAAATGGCCGATTCTGAGCCTGTGGCTCCAACGCAAGTACACCCTGTCTTTTTCGTCGCCTCGATTGCTTGTTTGCTTTTGGTGATGCTCACTTCGAGCATTTGGTTTTCGCCACGAGGTTCTGCAGATTCTCTGACCGACAGTGCTGTCGTTGCGGGGATGATTGGCGATGATGCGCAGCAACAATATGTTTCCACGGGTCCGATCCAAACGCTTGAGGTGCTTCCTGCCTTCGACAAATCTCCAACTTCGGCCGAGTTCATCAATGCTGTCAGTTTGGAGCAGTTTAGCGGCGGAGTTGAACCTTATCAGGGTTATCTCGGGATTACAGCAGATCTTCCTGGTATTGAGCCCGTCTACAATTCCGTCAACGCGACGTATCAGCTGATTCGGTTTATCTCGGAAAGGCAACCGTCTCCCAAGGAAGAGCCGCCCGCGAATTCGCCCGATGTTGGCTGTTACGGCGGACCGTTTATGCAACTCTGCAGCGTCTAATGTCGCTCCGCTTTCCTAGGCTTGGTCACGTTAAAATTCGCCCGCTATCGGTTCGGAGAACCGAGTGTCGCCCAGCTCTCCGAGCTGGTAGCGAGCCGGGGAAATGCGCTTTCTATCAAACGCAGCTCCGGCTATGGATGAACGCCTCGATCCGCCCGCTATCGGTTCGGAGAACCGAGTGTCGATGTCCCAGACACATTGAGCTTGAGTCGCGGTGGGCCTTTCGCTATCGTCCGACCAAATTTCAGTTCAGATTCGCATTGACGGTTAGCGATGTCAAAAGAACATTCAAATTCGAATAGACGCTGGGTGTGCGCGGCGATGCTGTTGCTCCTCTTTCAGGCTTTCGGCTGCAATCTTGGTGCTCAACAGAACAATATTGTTGGCCAGCAAGCATTCCAAAACGGAAACCCCATGCAGGCGTTGGGCCGTTTTCAAAAAGCACTGTCGCAGAACCCGAACAATCCCGACGCGAACTATAACCTTGCCGCAGTCTTCTATTCGATGGGCAAGAATCAAGGCAACGCTCAATACCTTTCGCAAGCCGAGCAACTCTATCGTAAAGCGATCAGTCTCAACGGTCAGCACACCGAAGCGCATCGTGGGTTGACGGCGCTGTTGATTGAAACGGGTCGCGAGCAATACGCGTTTGACCTACTTGACGGTTGGAAGCAGCGGATGCCGGGTTCGGCTGAGCCACTGATTGAATTAGCGCGAGTTTATCAAGAGTACGGTGACAATCAGCATGCGACGGATTTACTGGCTGATGCGTTGAAAGTAGACGGCACAAACATCCGAGCCCTCAAGGCGATGGGCCGCATGCGTGAAACCCAAGGTCAATCGATGCTTGCCTTGGATAACTACATGAGAGTATTGCAACTTGACGGGAGCCAAGCCGACGTCGCGAGTCGTGTCGCCTCGTTGCAGCAGCAGTTTTCTCGCAACGGCGGTGCACAGCAAACACAAAATTATTCACCGCGATACGGTTCGACGAGTCCGTGGCAAACACGGTAGGTCATACAGCCAATCACAACCTAGAAGCGTCAGCGTTTTCAAGTTGCACGCTTTCAGTCACGAAGTGACGACATGTATTAGCCATGGACGCAAGTCCGTGGTTACGGTTAATGAATCGCCGCAGAGTGCCGAAGGCACGGCAGGAGCAAAGCTTTGCACTTGCGAAATTTTCCTGCCGTCCTTTCAGGACTGACGATGAATGCATCAACGTTTCCATGGACTTGCGTCCATGGCTAGTGCATGCCGTGCTTTCAGCACTAAACACTGCAACTTCAAAGAACGTTAGCGAGGTGCTGCTGGTATCTCGCTAACGCTTGGGGTTAGTATTTGCGCGGACAAACCAAAGCCATGCAATTTCCTACAACGGCCGTCGCTGCGCGACTAAACACTACGCGTCCAGCAATTCTTCGTCCGATTCCTTGTGGCTGCGAGCTTCCAGCACCATACGAATTGGAACTTCGCCAAAGTCCAGCGTGTCGCGGAAAACGCCCAGCAGATATCGCCGATACGTTTTTGAAAACGAATCTGGATTGTTGCACTTCAACATGATCGTCGGTGGAGAGATTCCGATCTGCGACGCATAGAAGATCTTGGGACGGCGACGATTTGATGCGATCGGTGGTGGATGCCGCACGAGTGCCTCTTTGACGATGCGATTCAATCGAGGCGTCGGTACACGATAGAGGCTCTGCTTGAAAAGCATCTGAGCGTGATTCATCAGTCGCTTGCAGTTTTGCCCGGTTTGGCCCGTTACGAAAGCGATCGGGCAGCAAGCCATCGATGGGAAGTTGTCGTGGATGTAATCCGCCCACTTCTGCGTTGGCATGTGCTCGGCCATCTGGTCCCACTTGTTGACCACGAACACGCAAGGCTTGTAGTTCTGTTCAATGTAGTTGCAAAGTTTGCGATCGACTTTGCTGATTCGGTGCGTGCAGTCGAACATCATCAAGACGACGTCCGCGTGGCGAATCGAACGATGAGCGCGATGGGTTCCGTAGAAGTCAATGTCGGTGCGACTTTTGCCTCGTCGCAAACCAGGCGTATCGATCGCGACCATGGTTTTCTGATCGAGCTCAAAACGAACGTCGACACTGTCTCGCGTTGTTCCGGCCACTTCGCTGACGATCATCCGTTCGGATTCGGCCAACGTGTTGATGAACGTGCTCTTACCAACGTTGCGTCGTCCTACGATGACGAACTTCATCTCGGGCGCTTCGATCTCCTTCGCGTCGGGCTCAAGTTCAGGAGGAAGTTGGTCGTGAAGCGCTTCCGAAAGTTCGGACTTCCTGCGATTGTTTTTGGCGCTGCAAAGAATCGGCTGCCCGAATCCAAGAGCAAAAAATTCGCCGGCTTGAGTTTCCCAGTTCTCGCCATCACACTTGTTGGCGACCAGCAGAACTGGCTTCTTCAGCTTTCGCAGTCGATTGGCGACGGTGCGATCTAGCGGAGTAATTCCGTCGCGGGCGTCGACCACAAACATGAGCACGTCAGCGCCTTGGATGCCGAGCTCAATCTGTTGCTCGATTTCGTCGTCAAGCTCATCAACGTCGTTGATTCCAATTCCGCCAGTGTCAACAATTTCGAAATATCGATCGTTCTCGTTGAGCAAAAACGTCATTCGGTCGCGGGTCACGCCAGCCATATCGTCAACGATCGCCAGCCGGCGTCCGGCTAACCAGTTGAAGATGCTTGATTTACCCACGTTGGGGCGACCAACGATGGAAACTTGTGGCAGAGACATGACGATTTGACAATAGTTCGAATGAAGAGAGCGGAAATCTGACTCCGCCCGTTCAAAATGTTAGCTAATTCAGATAATTTAACAGGGAGAAAACACGGTTTCGACGCAGGAACCCCAAATCGCTGGCGGACAATATGGACACTCAACAGGAAGAAATCGATCTGCAGAAGCTGCTCAGGCAACAGCTTCATTCGCTGGGCCAATTCGGCGTACGTGAAATCCCGGTCGGGAATGGCGATTTTGAGTTTCAGTTTGAAGCGGAGGAAGCCTCTATCGAGCCGATCGAACGGTCGAAAGTTCCACCGAATAACAGTCCGCAGCCGGCTGCCAAAACGGTGGCTAAAGCGACTGCCATTCCAGCGCCTGCGGCGACAACTCCACTGTCTGACAACTGGGGGCCAGCCACGGTTCACGATGAACGTCCCTCGGCGTTGGAAATCATTAACGCAGAAGTCCGCGGGTGCACCAAGTGTGAGGAACTTTGTGCAAAACGGATTCAGACCGTGTTCGGTGTCGGTGATCCTTCGGCGAGGCTGGTTTTTGTCGGAGAGGGCCCGGGAGCCGATGAAGACCGAATGGGAGAGCCCTTCGTCGGCAAGGCGGGAAAATTGCTGAACAAGATTTTGGCTGCTTCGAAGCTCAAACGCGAAGAGGTCTACATCCTCAATACCGTTAAATGCCGCCCTCCCCGCAACAGAAATCCAACGGAATCTGAGATCCGCGACTGCTGGGATTACGCCGATCGGCAGCTGGAAGTTATCCAGCCGGAGTTTATTTGTTGTCTCGGGAGCGTGGCGGCGAAGACGATGCTTCAAACGACGCAGTCTTTGGGGCGATTGAGAGGGAAATTCCATCCATGGAAAGGGGCGAGGCTGATTGTGACCTACCACCCCGCTTATTTGCTTCGCAACGAAGGCGCGAAACGTCACGTTTGGGAAGACATGCAACTGCTGGTCAAAGAGATGGGCATCGACCTGTCGAACTAAGAGGAAGAGCGTCGGCTTTCCCCTTTGAGCCAGCGAATCTGGAAAAATCCGCAATTCCCTGCCCGAGCGACAAAAATCCGCTCTGTGCCGGGAAAAGTAGGGAATTTCTTGCTTGTTCCCATATCGGTAACTAATATTCAAGGAGGGATTTTCTGTATTGTATCCATCGCTCCGGCTTCAGGTTGGTTACCGCGATTGCGTGCTCTCCACAGAATTAGATCGACAAGAAACACCAAACACCGCGACGAGATCTTGACGTCGCACATATCGCACAACTGGAGACTTCAATGCGGGCTCATTCAAACAGGATTTTCGCTCTGGCCATCGCGGCTTTGCTGATGATCGGAACAGCATCGGTTCACGGCCAAGTTGGCGGTGGCGGTGGTGGCGGCCAAGGAAATGGCAACACAGACCCGAACCAGCCGTCTACTGGTGGTGTGTTGATTGACGCCGATCACGTCTTGTCGACTCGCACGGTTGTCGCCAACACGGATGTCCTTTCGCGGCAACGTTGGCAACACGCGCAAGCCAACTTGAATAAAGAGATTCAGAAGATCAGTGAACTTCGTAAAGTATCACTTGTTCGTCTGGAAAACGAAGTTGCTCGCCTTAAAGCTGAAGGCAAGCCTGTCAGCGATGACATTCGCTTCTTGGCTGGGTTGACTCGAATCACACACGTTTTCTACTACCCGGAAGAAAACGATATCGTTGTCGCAGGTCCTGCAGAAGGATTCTTCCTCAACGGCCGGAATCGCATCGTCGGAATGGAGACCGGAAAGGCAACGCTTCACCTTGAGGATCTGGTCGCAGCACTACGAGCATTCGGTCCTGATGGAAAACGTGCTTCACTGATCTCTTGCTCAATCGATCCAACTCAGGAAGGCCTGCAGCGTTTTCAGCAAGCTTACCGAACCGTTGCTGCCAACTATCGCGGTCCACATCAGGTCCGGGAGATCACCAGCACTTTCCGTAACGCGATGGGCTACCAAACGATCACAATCAACGGTGTTTCAAACGAAACTCGTTTCGCTCAGGTTCTTGCTGAAGCTGATTACCGTATGAAGCTTTACGGCATCGGCGTTGAGCAACCTCCTGTTCGCATCACCTCGTTCCTTCAGCACGCTTCGCCTGCAACAGGCGGTCGCGGCAAGCTCCAGCGTTGGTTCTTCCAACCGAATTACGAGTGTGTCAAAGTCAACGAAGAAGGCAATGCGATGGCCCTTGAAGGTTCCGCCGTGAAGCTGGTTTGCGAAGACGAAAGCGTATCGGCAAGCGGAAAACGAACTCGCAAGAAGGGTGGAGCTAACATAGCAAGCCGCCGGTTCTGCGCTTCGTTTACAAAGAACTACGAAAAGCTCGCTGCCAAAGCAACTGTCTTCGGTGAGCTTCAAAACTTGATGGACATGAGCATCGCGGCCGCTTTCATCCAAAAGAAAGATCTGTATCGCAAAGCCAATTGGGACATGTCGACGTTCAGTGACGAAGGCAAGTTCGCAATCGAGACTTATCCAGCACCTGAGAAGGTTGCTCCGGTTATTAACGCAGTCGTTAAGCAGGGAGCTTTGATGACTCCTCTTGGTGGCGGCGTCAACATCCAGCCTCGTATTGCTCTCAACAGCGATAAAGCCTCGGTTGATACCGAAGGCAAAATCGAGAACGTTCGCGACTCGATCAAATTTGATAACTTGGCCGATGGCCAATGGTGGTGGGACTGATATCCTCGAACGCTAAAGTCTCAGTAAGTTAAAGCCGCAAGCCATTTGGTTTGCGGCTTTTTTCGTTTGACCCGGCCACCTTGTTTGCTGCGGCGAACCAATCAGCCACGAGGAAGTTTCACCGATACTCCGAGACCAATCAGATAAGGCCTGTGATCGTGCCGAAAAACACAGGCTGGAAGCCTATGCCACCGCTACGCTAGCACGCAACTGAAATTGATGTCGCTCTGATGCCTCTCTACTATTCCGCGGAAAGTAAATTGGCCAAACGAGGCCATCAACGCAAGCTCCGATCGATGGGAGATCTTCGGTGAGTGGAAGAACGTATTTTTGTATCCGCGGTTATATGAAGTCCGGAACCAATTGGGTCTGTCGGCTTCTGAATCTGCATCCGGACATTCATAGCTCCGGCGAATTTCATTGGTGGAAGTACTTCGACACGTATACAGAAAACAATCGTGTATTTCAAAATCTGGCTAACCAAGAAAAAGAGGACGCCGTTGTCCGCCGAGCGCTGGAAAAGATGACCGTCGAGACGATGGATTATCTTGCGCCTCCCGAAGCCAAGTTCGTTGGTGACCGCACACCACACACACTGCATCCAGTCGTTATTCGAAATGCTCCGCACATTTCGATCATCCGGGATTGCCGCGACATTATTGTCAGCCGCATGTTTCACTACTTCAACTACCCCGAAATCTCAAACTATTTCAAACGATACCCTGTTCGCGAAAAGATTCGAAAACAGTTCGTGCAGGATCCGTGGTTTTTCCACAGCAATCCTGAGTTGCTGCTCGCAGATGAAACTTTCGTCCGTCAAACGGCGCGGCAGTGGAAGCAGTATCTTTCTGCAGACCGAAACACCATGAAGTGCCACCCAAAGTTGCCGGCGAAGTTGGTGAAGTACGAAGACCTCCATACGAATTTGCACGAGCAAACAGAGGCTCTGGTTTCTTTCATCGGTGCTGACCCGAGTTTGTTGCCTGCGATCCCCAAGTACCTAATGCCAGGTCACAACAAGGAAAAGCCCAACAGCTTCAACCGCAAAGGCGTCGTTGGCGATTGGAAGAACTACATCGACACGGACGTTGCTTCGTGGATCAACGACGAAGCGGGAGACGAGTTGTTGCGTCAGAACTATATTTCTTCGTTGAATTGGTTGGATGATGTGAAGCCATTGGACGCCGAGCCTCTTCGTCGCGCTGCGTAAATCATGTTCTTCAGAAAAAAAGCAAAATC